>JAISAR010000094.1 GCA_031266615.1 Rickettsiales bacterium | reverse complement strand
TGTACAGCTCTTCTCCTATTGCTTTACTTTTTCCTGCCATAAAATTCATGTTTATTCTTTCTAGCCTCAATTATTTATAGTTTTTACTATTTGTCTATCTATTAGTGGAGATTGGTATGACTTTATAGATTACATCAATATCCTAAAATCAAGATATTTTATCTTGATTTTATTATGTAAAATATAGGGGGTGGTTATGCCAATATCTGAGAAAGTAAAAAAGGTAAGTCAAGAAAGATTAGAACAATTAGAATATTCACATAAAACAGAACATTTGCAGTCGAGTACGGCAATTTATGGACATGTTAATGAACATATGGAAGAAAACATTTCAAGTACATTGCGTGAAATATATGATGCTCTCATCTCATATAACAACTCGGAGCATCTATCTAATGATGAAGCCATAGGAAACATGGCAAAGAGATTTCAAGAATCTATAGAAAAAGCAAAAAAGAACAAGGTCATGTTTAGTGTGCCGTGTCATATTGATGTGTTCGAAGAAGAAGAAAAGTTATCAATAATAGAGTATTCGATGAAGGTTCTACGCCACCTTATGGAATACGATGCAAACGTTACTGAGGTTGGAAGAAGCAAACTACAGCCTCTTTGGTTGGAAATGTCTAATCTAGTTTCAAAAGGTAATAGTGTAAGCACAAGCGTTTTCCAGTCGGAAAAACTGCCAAACATACTGCAAGGGCGTGAAGATTACTTGTCAAGTCTAAAGCAAATTGTTTGTGATAGCATTGAAAACGATAAAAAAGAAGGAATCATAGTAGAAAGGGATAATGAATTTTATTGTGTAAAGTGTCCAGAAGAAAGTGTTATAACTCCTGCGAAATTTTTGAATAATCCAGAATTCAAAAATTTAGATGGAGCACTGAAATTTGGGGAAGGTGATGTAATCCGAACGCAAAACGGGCAATATTGCGATATGAAGGGCGTACTTCAGATGGCCTTTGAAGTAGGTGATGGTGAAAAGATTGAAATGGTTCTATTTTCTGAAAATACCTCAGGCTTTGGTAAAGTAATGGTGCATATGGATAATAAAAGTTGTGAAATCTTTTCAAAACACTGTGAAGAACTAGAAAAGGAATCTCGTATAAGCAAGGTTGTTGAAGCTGCTAAAAGTTTTGTGCAAAACAAGGCCGTTTCACCTCCTCTTTCTTCTATGGACGATACTGACACATCCAATCATCTTGAGAACATTGGCCAGAGCGCTAACCAGAACGTTGGGTAACTGCCCATATACATACACCGTTGCATATAGCAATGGTGTATGTGTAATGACGAGTCAACCAAAATTCTAATATCAAATCACAACTCCTTGTATAACCTAAACTAAGCAGAAAAAAGGCGAAGATTGTTAGGGTATTATCCAAGTAGCTAACATTGGTTTCTTTATGACGGTGTCATGAAAATAGCCCCTTTCCTGTTATCCCAGTGTGACGCTGGGATGACACCGTTGTGCCTTGTAAAAAGCATCTAATCCTTAATCTGCGATATAGCAACTAGTCCAATCAACGCACAGAAAATCATGTAAAAGCTTGCTGAAGTTTCTTGTCCTGTAATCTTAATGATTGTTGTGCATATAAATGGTGCAAGGCCGCCAAAAAAACCAGCAGCTATATTTCTTGATAAACTAAATCCGCTATACCGCACCTTTGTTGGAAATAATTCGCACATAAGTGCACTAACAGGACCAAGTGATGCAGCTATCGGGATTATAAAAAAAACGTGTGCCACTATGGTTAGCAAGTTATCACCTCTTAGTATCATAAAAAAAACTGGATAACTTACTATTACAAAAGTTATAAATGCAAATTTCATGACTTTTTCTCTTCCTATCTTGTCAGAAAGTATTGCAAACAATATAGTCAATCCTCCGAGCGCAATTTGACTCAGTATTTCCACCATGTGGTTAAAGTGAGTATTTATTGTTGATGTAAGCACATTGAAAAATACTAAATATATATAAAGAGATGAATTTTCGACTATGTCGACCCCTACCGATATCAGAAAAGGTTTTTTATAGCTACTTAACAGCTCTTTTAATGGTAATTTAGGTGGATTTTTCTGCTTTTTGTACTCTGGGCTCTCATCAAGTATATATCTCGTATATATACTGATTAATCCCATCACTAAACTGAAAACAAAAGGTAATCTCCATCCCCAAGATTCAAAATCGGATACTTTTTTGCATATGAGTACCGCTATAAGACTTAATATTGAACCAAGAATTGCACTGAGTACCTCGATACTGCCAAAGAATCCTTTCTTGTCCTTAGGAGCATGCTCTATTAAAAACGGGGCATTTCCTGCTTCTCCTCCAAGGGATATACCTTGCAATAACCTTAAACATACCACCAGTATTGATGCGAGTATTCCGATGTTTTGATACCCCGGAACAAAGGCAATGAGTACAGTTGATAGAGTCATTAATACAATGGAGAGCAATAGAGCAATCCTTCTTCCATATTTATCACCAATATGGCCAAATATGGCAGCACCGATTGGTCTCATCAGGAAACCCACTGCAAACACTCCAAAAGCCTTCAGTACGCTAACTAATTGATCATCTGATGGAAAAAACACACTGCCGATTATACTGATCAGGTGACCAAAAAGCATATGGTCATACCACAATAAGGTGTTACAGATTAAACTTGATAGTATTACTTTTGTTATTTGTTGCATAAAATCTTCTGCAGTTTATTTGATATAATAGTGATATTCCTTACTTTTTCAAATAGACCTCTTGCATAACCTGCTTTCTGATAATAATTTTTGTGTCAAAACTTGCTTCCGCTCCTCAAATACCCCAAGTATTCTGTGGTGCTCATCTGCGTTTCTCCTAAAAATTCCTTACCATAAATTGGTTATGCAAGAGGCCTAATGGAAAAATGTGAGCATTATGTGAATATTATATTAATAATGATATCTCATTAAATCTTAATATTTTTATACCATTGACTATATCGAGTATTCTTATATCATATATTTCACCATGTTTTAGTGAGGAAGCCATTTTTATCTGTATACACAAAGTCTTTTGATAGAACGCTATGACACATATTCCAGTTTTGTTAAAAGAGATGCTATTACAACTTTCACCACAAAATGGTGGTGTATACGTGGATGCTACGTTTGGAGCTGGGGAATATAGCAAAGCAATATTGGAATCAGCTGACTGCAAAGTGTATGCAATTGATAGAGACGAAACGGTTGTTAAATTTTATGATAGTTTAAATATCAAGTATCCCGGCAAAATAAAGCTATTTATTGAAAAATTTAGCAATATTAAAAATATATTGGATAGCTCTGAACACCTTGTAGAGCCCTCTGTCATCTCACAATCCTCTTCTGTTGTCCTGGCTGGAATCCAGAAAAAAAATGTATTGTCAAGCACTGGAATGACACCAGACAGATCTAGGATGACGCCGGGCAGATCTATTAATGCTGCAGATGGAGTTATATTTGACGTTGGAGTCTCGTCTATGCAGCTTGATGAAGGAAATAGAGGATTTTCATTTTTACATGATGGTCCGCTCGATATGCGTATGGATGACTCTTCTCAAATCAACGCTTCAACGTTCGTTAACGCTCTACGCGAAGAAGAAATTGCAAACACCATATACAACTACGGAGGAGAACGTTATTCTCGCAAAATTGCAAGGGCAATAGTAAACACGCGGAGGAAAAGACCTATCAAAACTACATTTGAACTCGCAGATATTGTACGCTCTGTGGTATTTCGTGGAAAAAGCAAAATTGATCCTGCAACTAGGACATTTCAGGCGATCAGAATATGGGTAAACGATGAGCTTGGAGAACTTGAAAAGGGCATTAAAGCTGCATCTGAAATTTTAAATAAGAATGGTAAACTAATTGTCGTCACCTTTCATTCTTTGGAAGATCGTATAGTCAAAACTTTTTTTAAAAATCTATGTGAGCAAAGATCTACCGGTTGTAAGGCTTTCTCTCTTCTGAATAAAAAAGTGATCAAAGCAAGCGCAGAAGAAATAAATGCAAATCCACGTGCGCGCTCAGCAAAACTAAGAGCTATACAGAGGTTATCATGAGAACTTTTTGTATCATCTCAATAGTTATGTTCTTTTTCAGTATTACAGGACTATTTAAAGTAAAACTACATGTTCAGTCATTAAATGAAGAACTAAAAAAAATAAAACGCGAAATTAGTTTAGCGCAAAGTGACATAAAAGTTTTACAAGCAGAGTGGAGTTATTTGAGTAATCCAAAGAGACTTGCAAACCTCATGGATAGACACCTGAAAAACAACTCTTTTATATTAGCCAGCCAGGTTAAAAATCTTGACTCTCTAAATAGCCGTAGCGCGCTAGCACAACTTAAAAATCGTGATTGACGACTAATTAAATGGTATCTATTCAGCGAAGTAGCAAAATGAGGTAGACAAGACGCTTTAAAAAAGTAATCATATAGTAAAAGTGAGTTTACAACAAACGGTGTCAAGCACTGGGATGACACCATCTGTTACGCAAATTACCTGCTAATTGCAATGTTCGTACAGCTGTGAGCAATCTCCACAGTTTAGCTCTAATATCTCAAGTGTCAGCCATTTGCAGTGCATGTTGAAAGATCATTTTATGATCTAAATCAGTTTTTTTACAGATGACCTCTAATCTTATCAACCTTTCTAAGATCCTTCTGAGTTCTAAAAGTTGAAAATTTTTCAAATGAAGCTTGAAACTCTGCAACTGCTTAAAGAACAATGGGGGACTCAGCTGATCAATTGCAGCCTGTTCGCTCATTCCGCTTCGTATTGACAGCAAAACGTTTTCAAGGCGCAGGAAATAATTTGATATAATACGAATTAATGCTATCGGTGAAAAGTTTTCCTGTAATATCAGTGTATCGGAAATTTTGATGAAATTTGCCATATCTTTATTTGCTATAGCAGAGCACAGGTTATCAAGTGTAACATAATCATTGCTAGAAGCTGAAAGGCACAGCTCTATATCAGCAGGTTTGAGATCCTTTCTCTCTCCCAGATACAAAACTAATTTCTCAAATTCTGAATATATAGGTAGCTTGCTATGATTAAAGTAAGATTGCAAATGGTAGATTACCTCATTTGTGTATTTTATGTCATTTTGTTTCAAGTAACTAGATACAATGTCATAAAGATTACTACTGCTATCCTTATAGCAAGCAATTACGCCAAAAATTTTTGAGCTTTCCATATAACTTTTAGTTGCAGAACTATATGGTAGATCATTTGCTATCATCATTACGTAATGATCACTTGTATTATGATCCAATACGTTTTTTAACTCTTTAGATATACTCCCACTTACATTTATCAGCTTAACTAATTTCTTGTTAGCAAACATCGAAACGTTTGCTAACTCAGAGAGTAATAAACCAGGTGACTTATTCACTGTTGCAAAATCCATCACCTGAACTGAATACTCATCTAAACTGGCAATTATTTCCTGTACGAAAAAATCAATTCTACTATTGTCGCTTCCATGGATTAACACACCCCTTAAAGTATCAGGTTTCTCTAGGAATTTTTTGATCTTAGACGGTGTAACTTTCATGCACTCTATATCATCTCATTTGATTATATATGATTAGACCGTTAACACCTAGAGTGAAGTTAAGCTAATCTATTTAATATCAACTTCATAAAATAAGCGATAATTAAGTATGCAGCTGCAATAAGTATAATTGCAGGTCCTGTTAATAAATCAAAACTTGCAGATAATATAAGGCCTGATATTCCAGAAATCACAGAAAAAACCGTTGCAATAATAACCATCTGCATTGGAGTTTTTGAGATAAGCCTTGCAGATGCAGCCGGTATTAACAAAAATGCAGCAATGAGCAATATTCCTATTAATTGAGCAGAAACTGCTATAAATATGGCGAGAGTAACTAAAAATTCTAGCCTGACCAAATTCACGTTAACCTTTTCAACTATTGCCAAATCCTGGTTGATTGAAATTATTAGCCAGTAGCGCCATCTAAATGCTAATATCAAAACAACCACTACTGAAGTTAAAAAAATCAATACTATGTCACTCTGCTCCAGTGTTAATATGTCGCCAAATAGCGAGCTAATAATGCTGCTATTTCTCGATGGAAGAAAGGACATCAGTATTAAACTTGATGATAAAACTACGTTAGTAACGATATTTAATATCGTATCAACAGAGTACAATTTATCAAAATTAAGGGAAAGCAGTATTGCAAAAGCAATTGCTATAAACATTATGCTGATTGAGGGAGTAGTCTTAAAAATCAAAGCCAGTGCAACGCCAAGCAACGAAGAATGAGACAAGCTATCACCCAGATACGATAATTTCTGCCATATCATAAATGACCCTAATGCACCTGTTACGAGACCAATTATAACTATCGCAATCAGGCTGTTGATGAAAAAGTCCTGTGTAAACATTTCAAGCATGCTATATGGCCCTTAAGTAAGTGACAACAAACCTGTCTTCGGATATCAGAACATTATGGGTTCTGCATGCAGAACCCGTTGTCATAAATTCAAAACTTAAACCTTTTTGTTCCATAAGGTAGGATTTCACTGAGGAATTTAATGTATTGCGTGTTTTACCGGTACCTATCAACAAGATTTCTATTTCCTCTGTTAAAAAAGATTTAAAATGTTCCTTGCTATTTATATCACTTTCTTTTAGTTCAATCACCTTCTCAGGAAAAATTATAATTGAGCCATGATATTCTTGATCATTCACCAAAAATTTTCCTTTCCCATAACTGCCTATAAAGTTTTTATTCGTAGAAACTAAAGGAATTATATCCATAAATCAAGTTATTAATTGAGTGTCACATACCCACCATTCTGGCTGCTTTTCTCTGATATTCGCTGCAGCAGCTTTTGCATTCTCTTCATTATCGAATATCCCAAAACACGCTACACCACTGCCTGACATGCGAGACAGTATAGAGCCTTCTTGTGACTCTAGTGCTAGTATCACATCTTCAATTTCAGGTACAAGACTTACTGCTATCTCTTGAAGATCGTTTTTCGTCTCTTTGAGAAACTTCAGCAGATCCTCTTCAGCATCATCACTCCATTCAGTTGGTTTTGAAAAATCCCCTTTATATTTGGAAAATACCTCTGGCGTGCTCAAAAACCTTTTTTTCGGCTTCACCAGTACTATACTTGTGGGTAAAGAGAACTTTTTTATGGGACGCAACTCTTCACCAATACCTCTAACCAAAATTGGCTTACTATCTATACTTGCAGGAACATCAGCACCAACGCTCAAAGCTATTTCATTTAAGATTGATCTATCAATTTCCCATAACTTCCCTAGTGTGCGTATTATAGCCCCAGCATCTGAGGAGCCACTACCCAAACCTGCAGCAATTGGTATATTTTTCACAACCTTTACAATGACTTTAGTTCGTGCAGGAGCATATCTAAGCAATAGATTAACTGCTCTCATTACGGTGTTGTACCTGTTATTTATTCTAAGTTCGGAATTTACAAATTCAACTATAGAGTTGTCGTATCTGAAATCCTTTTCACCTACCTTTATTTCCAAGAAATTGGAAATACTAACAAAAACAAATAAGCCTTCAATTAAGTGATACCCTATTTCTTCTTTCCCTACAACATGCAAAAAAAGGTTAACTTTTGCAGGAGCCTTTACACAAAAACTTTTCATTTGTATATCTTCACTAATACTACTTTCACATTATATTTTATAATGCCACTTTGGTCAAATTTTATACGCTTTTTACATTTTTGATGAGATTAAATGCAATAAATCCTAGTTTCTCTGTGTGGGTAAACGCTTCTGCTGGCACAGGCAAAACCAAACTCTTAATAGATAGAGTATTAAGACTTTTATTGGAAAACAAAAGGAATATTCTCTGCTTAACATTTACCAATGCTGCAGCAAACGAGATGGAAAGTCGCATTCACAGTACACTCAGTAAGTGGGCAATATGCTCAGAAAGTGTGCTGGTGGCGGACTTAGAGCAATTGGGTCTCTCTTTGATGTCATCCCAAAGTCCGTCTTTTTGTCATCCAAGTAGCACAACACTGGGATCTAGGGAAAACGAAGGTCAAGCAAGAAGGCTTTTCTCTGAACTGGAAAATCTGGGTTTAACTATCCAGACCATACATGCTTTTTGTTACAAATTAATTTCTAGCTTCCCTGTGGAAGCTGGCATTGCTCCAAATTGTACGCTGGGCGAATGCAAAGAATTGCATTCCTTCGTATTTGACAAAACGCTTCATAACGAAACTGTGCAGGATGATATTAACCTTATCGCAGCCGAGGTTGATGAAAACAAACTACGCGACCTGCTTTATACTTTATGCGTAAAAAGACCGCTATCAGCAGATGATTTGGGGTATATCAAAGATAAACTGAGTGCTCCAGATGAAATTCATGGGTTACAGAGTGAAACGATTGAGCACGTGGAAAGATTAGCTGAAATACTAAGTGAGGGCAGCAAAAGAGATCAAAGTTACAGCACAATGCTCTACGATTGGTGTAAACCATCTGTCATTCCAGCGCGTGACGCTGGAAGCCAGAAAAAAAGAAATATGGATCCCAGTGTCAGCTACTTGGATGACACCAATATAGAAAACCTAATCAAAGTATTTTTAAAATCAGAATCAAACGAAAAAAAAAGCATATCATCCATCATAACAAAGGGTACTTTGGAAAAATTCGGAGATGCAGAACAGATCATAGAAAATATTCAAAATGTAGTATTTACTCATGTGAGAGATGTGAATTCTTATCAAATATTCAAGAGAACCAGTAGCTTACTCAAAATATTTAAAGTATACGTTGATCTATACAATGATGAAAAATCAAAGAATGCACTGCTTGACTACAATGATATAATCCATTTAGCAACAAATCTTCTGGGCAACCCAGAGTATAAAGATTGGGTATTGTTTAACTTAGATCAAAAAATAGATCACATCCTCGTTGATGAGGCGCAAGACAATAGCATCAGTCAGTGGAAAATTATAACAAATCTCTGTGATGAATTTTTTACCGGTGGTGATGAAAAGCGAACCTTGTTTGTTGTTGGTGATGTAAAACAATCCATTTACAGATTTCAAGGAGCAAATCCTCACCTATTCAATTACATGCAACAATACTTTCACACAAAAACCGGCGGCAGAGACTGGATATCATGTCAACTTGAAAAATCATTTCGTTCCACTCCGTACATTCTAGCACTTGTAGACAGATTATTTAACAACTTTCGTGAAGAGATATCTTTTGTCAATAGTGAAATAAAACATATTCCACATAGAGAAAACGATCAAGGATACATTGAAATTTGGCCGTTATTACCAAGATGTAAAGAGGAAGAACAGCAAGCCTTACAAATTCATTTAACACAGAGAAAAGATCATGTAATAGCAGAGCGATTGCTCGCTCAGGCAATAGCCCACAAAGTTCACAATTGGTTAAATGAAGGGCGAATTTTAGTCGCTAAAGACCGCCATATAGAACCAAGGGACATTATGATCCTGGTACGGCAGAGAAACGTGTTAGTTGACTACGTAATAAGCGAACTAAAAAAAGCAAACGTACCGGTTATAGGACGGGACTATTTTAGAATCATGGACTACATAGCTGTGCAGGACTTGATAGCTTTGGCTGAATTTTTGCTCCTGCCGACAAACGATTTAGCTCTTGCAAATGTTTTAAAATCACCACTATTTAATTTCACTGAGGATGATTTATTCAATGTTGCATACGACCGTAAAGAACAGTCGTTATGGGAAAGACTTGAAGATTATCATGGGTTTATCTATAGTGAATTAAATTATCTCATTAACTTATCTCACGCAGAGTCCTCTCTTACATTATTCACGCATGTATTGCGTACAGGCAAGAAGAAATTTGCTGCAAGGCTAGGTCTTGAATGCTTTGAGATCTTAGATGAATTTATGAACCTTGTGCTGCAATTTGAGAACCCATCTCTTCAAGCATTTGTTCAGTGGATTAAGGAGAATAATCCGGAGATTAAAAACGATATGCAATCAGAGCGCAATGCTGTGCGAATAATGACAATTCATAAATCAAAAGGTCTGCAAGCCCCTGTAGTGTTTTTGGTTGATACAAACACAGTGCCAAGAAACAGTGAAAGCATCGTTTTTGATGCAATGGAAGCACCATTTTGGTGTGGAAAAAACGACAACTCTTATTGTGATCAAGTAAAAAGAGAGAAAAAACTAGAGGATTATAATGAATATTTGCGTTTGCTATATGTAGCACTCACGCGTGCTGAAGATGAGTTATACATTTTAGGTAAAGAGCCAATGCAAAAAGGCTCTTGGTATGATCTAATCACTAAGTATGGAGAACCATATGAGAAGAAACAAGCAGACTTACGCCCAATATTTAAAGAAAAAGTTGAAGTGCTGTGTGTAAATGCAAACTACCCTTCTGTTTATAAAAAACGTGATTATTTTGATGTTCCAGTGATTTCACCTCCGCCAAACCTATCAATGTCATCCCAACACCCTTATTTGTCATCCCAGTGCTTGACACTGGGATCCAGTAAAAAAGAAGGAACACCAGCATCTTCCCCTGTCATCCCAGCACCCCCCTTTGTCATCCAAGTAGCTGACACTGGGATCCAGGAAAAAGAAGGAGCGCCAGCATCAACCACTCACCCGTCATCCCAGCATTCCCCTTTGTCATTCCAGCACTTGATGCTGGAATCCAGTGAAAAAAAAGAATGGATCCCAGTGTCGGAGCACTGGGATGACAAAAAAAGGAGCACTGGGATGACAAGTGCTGGAATAACAGATGGCTATACAAGAGGTCTAATAATCCACAGCATATTGCAGTATATGCCTAAGGTAGAGAAAGACAGGAGAAAAAATTGGGTAAGAAAATATCTCGATAACATGAACACCAGGGAAGATAAAGACGAAATTTACAATAAAATATTAGCCTTTAATGAAAAATATGATTATCTATTCGATTTAGAAGGCAAATCAGAAATTACACTAAGTGGAACAATTAATGGAAAGCCGATGTTAGTACGGCTAGATAGGCTGTGTATAACGCAAGATAAAGCAATCATAATTGATTATAAATCACACCGCAATGTTTCTGTTTCCTCGTTAAATGAAATAAAAAAGCAAATGTCGATTTATAAAACCTTAGTGCAAGAAATATATCCAAACAAGCAGGTAGAGTGCGTGGTTATTTGGGTGGAAGACTTGACCCTGCAATCTGATTTTTAGCTCAAACATTAAGAAATTTACCAAATGAAAAAACAAGGCAAAAGAACCCCCGTGGCGGCTAGTTATTTACTTTTGTGTCGAAATGTTGGCGTTTCTTTATCCTAAACGCTTAATAAGTGCGACTTAGCTGCTTTTTAATGCAACTAACCTTAGCCATAAACGTTTAAGAAATTCACTAAGCAGAAAAAAAGGCAAAAGAAACCCCGAGTAGCTAGTTATTC
>JAISAR010000082.1 GCA_031266615.1 Rickettsiales bacterium | reverse complement strand
GGGACGAAAAAGATCTAATAGCGTATGAAGAAAGATTAATGGACCTACGTAAAGAAGAAGGCATCCTCGCTCAAAAGCTTGATGATGCAACTGAAAAAGGCATCAAAATTGGTAAAGAGAAAGGTAGGAAAGAAGGCATCCAAATTGGCGAAGAACGTGGCATCCAAATCGGCGAAGAAAGAGGAGAAAAACAGGCTAAAATAGCTGTGGCAAAAAACCTACTTAAGGCTGGTGTGTCTGTTGACTTGATAGCTGAGTCTACTGGTCTTCTTAAAGCTGAAATTGCACAACTCAAAGAGAAAGTCACGAGTTAATTTCAAACCACTTAGCTGAATAGACAATGGCGTCAACTTAAGAGCCTCCATTAGCAAACTCTCCTAAGCGTGTACCCGCTCTGCACCGGACGAGTACATAGATGGTATAAACGCCACTCTTCACTAGCTCATTCAATTTGGCTGATCATAATTTGTTGCTACTACACTTTCTTTCTCATCAAAATGTGAATGACAACTGTTATTTCCTAACAGCTTTTCGTCATAAGTTTCAATATCAAAATATTTTTCATATTTATCTATATTATCACAAAGTGAAAGTGCTCTAATCTTGCTCATAATCAAACCTGTACCAGCAGGAATTAATCTTCCTACTATGACATTTTCTTTTAGCCCGCTCAAAGAATCTTCCTTTCCACAGAATGCTGCTTCTGTTAGCACTTTTGTTGTCTCTTGGAAGGAGGCAGCAGAAATAAAGGAATTAGTTTCAAGGCTAGCTCTCGTAATTCCTTGCAAGATAGGAAGATAACCAGCAGGTCGCTTGCCAGAATTGTTCATAGCATTATTTTCCCTATCAACTTCCAGCTTATCAATGCTTTCGCCAACCAAGTACATAGTATCACCAGGATCAGTAATTTCTACTTTTTGCAGCATTTGTTTTAATATTACTTCTAGGTGTTTGTTGTCTATGCGAACACCCTGCAATCTATAGACTTGCTGTATTTCAGAAATCATATAGTGTGCTAGAACTTCGAGTCCAAGTACACGCAAAATATCATGAAGATCAGGATCACCATCCATCAATAAATCACCTTTGCGTACAAAATCACCCTCATTGACTATTACGTGTTTGCTCCTTGATACCAAATATTCAACTGGAGAAATCTGCTCATCTACAGGTTTAATTAATATACTGCGTTTTCCTCTCCGATCTTTCTCAGAAAATGCTACATGACCATCTATTTCACTAACAATTGCATGCTCCCTAGGACGTCGTGCTTCAAACAATTCTATGACTCTCGGTAGACCACCAGTAATATCACGAGTTTTGACTGACTCTCTTGGCGTTCTTGTAATGATGTCACCTGCATGAACCTTTTGGCCATCTTGTACATTTAGTACTGCACCAATTGGTATAAAATAACATGCTTCAACGCCACTTGCAAGTGTCATTACTTCACCGTTATCGTCAAGCAACACTATACGAGGACGCAAATTAGCTCCACCAGAGTGCAATTTCCAATCCTTCACTACTTTACTTGATATTCCGGTAGATTCATCCATAACCTCAGTGATTGATACTCCATCTTTTAGGTCTCGATAAGATACTGTACCAGTCTTTTCCGTGATAATAGGTAATGTATAAGGATCCCATTCTGCAACTCTGTCGCCAATTTTTACTGACTGACCTTCATCTACATAAAGTTTGGCACCATAAGGTACACTATGTCTCAATTTTTCACTACCGAGACTATCAACCAATATAACTTCACAAGAACGACTTATTACAATTTTATCTCCATTTTTGTCTATAATTATATTACTATTGTTCAATTTTATTTTAGCATTAATAGAAGCTATAATATTTGAAGATTCAACGCCCCTAGTCATTACTCCACCTATGTGGAAAGTACGCATCGTTAACTGAGTGCCTGGCTCTCCAACGGATTGAGCGGCTATCACACCAACTGCCTCACCTATTGAAACAATTCTGCCAGTTGCAAGGTCTCTTCCATAACATAGAGCACATACACCTGGGCTTAGTTCACAGGTTAAAGGTGATCTAATTTTCACAGCGTCAAGACCTGCAATGTTAATTTGCTTTACCTTACTTTCATCAATTAATTCTCCTGCTTTCACCAATAATTCTTTTGTCACTGGATTATATATATCATTTGCAGCTGTTCTGCCCAGCACAACGCTCTCTAAAGATGCAACTATGGTACCTCCTTCAACCGTGGCTCTTACAACGAGACCATTTTTGGTTTTACAGTCATGTTTTGTAACTATGCAGTTTTGAGACACATCAACTAAACGACGAGTTAAGTATCCAGAGTTTGCAGTTTTAAGCGCAGTATCAGCAAGACCCTTACGTGCACCATGAGTAGAATTGAAGTACTCAAATACGTTTAACCCTTCACGGAAGTTGGAGATTATAGGTGTTTCTATAATCTCACCAGAAGGCTTAGTCATAAGTCCTCGCATTCCAGCTAGCTGTTTCATTTGTGAAGTAGAACCCCTTGCACCAGAGTTAACCATCATGTACACTGAATTGTACTTACTATTTTTGTCGTATATAGATATTGCCTTTAACATATCATTGGCTATCACATCCGTACACTTAGACCATTCATCTATAACCTTGTTATACCTTTCACTTCTGGTGATTAACCCATCTTGATATTGCATAGAGAACTTTTTAATTTCATTCCTAGCGTAATCAACATGTGTGGCTTTAGTTTCGGGTATAACCAGATCACAACGACTAAAAGAAGTACCAGAAAATGTAGCATACTCAAAGCCAAGTACCATTAGTTTATCAGAAAATTCTACTGTAGCGCTTTGACCACAGTTACGATACACCAAATCAACTATATTGGTTACTTCCTTAACTGTTAATACCTGATTTACAAGATCAAAGCTCAAGTTCTCATATTTAGGAAAGATCTGCCATAATATTAGGCGACCAGGAGTTGTGCGAACAGTTTTATAGCAAATTTCGCCGTCACTACTCGTATATTCCATCCTATGCTTTATACTAGAATGAATATGCAAAGTACCGTTACTCAGAGAGTGTTCAATTTCACCAAAAGTACTCGAGAATGGTAAATCATCATCTTCCTCATCGGTTTGTTCCTGCAAAGTTAAGTAGTGTATACCAAGTATTATATCTTTACTAGGAACTATAATTGGTCTGCCGTTAGAAGGGCTTAAAACATTATTAGTCGACATCATCAATACTCTAGCTTCAAGCTGAGCTTCTAATGAAATCGGCACGTGCACTGCCATTTGATCGCCATCAAAGTCAGCATTAAACGCTGTACAGACAAGCGGATGCAGTTGTATTGCTTTGCCTTCAATGAGGATTGGTTCAAAAGCCTGTATACCAAGCCTATGTAGAGTAGGTGCTCTATTTAACAACACAGGGTGTTCTTTTATTACCTCCTCAAGCATGTCCCAAACTTCTGGCTTCTCTGCTCTTATTAGCTTACTAGCAAACTTAATAGTTGGAGCCATACCATACATCTTGAGCTTTGAGTAAACAAAAGGCTTAAATAATTCGAGAGCCATTCTTTTTGGCAATCCACACTGATTTAACTTTAAAGTTGGACCAACAACTATTACAGAACGTCCAGAGTAGTCCACTCTTTTTCCTAATAGATTCTGACGGAAACGACCCTGTTTTCCTTTTAGCATATCGCTAATAGATTTTTTATATCCAACAGCACCAGCTTTACTTGTCAGAGTATTACGACGGCTATTGTCAAAAAGAGAATCAACTGCTTCTTGTAACATCCTCTTTTCGTTACGAATCATAATTTCAGGAGGATTTAAACTTAATAGCTTTCTCAACCTGTTATTTCTATTAATAATAGTCCTATAATGATGATTCAGATCAGAAACTGCAGGACGACCACTTTCAAGCGACACTAAAGGACGCAAATCAGGTGGCAAAATAGGTATAGTCGTAAGTATCATCCACTCAGGTCTGTTTTTTGATTTGATAAAGTTTTCAACAATACGTAATCTCTTTATAATTTTCTTTCTTCTTATTTCGGAAGCAACAGATTCTAACTCCAATCTTAGATTCTTTCTAATTTCGTGTAAATCAAGACGAGTCAGCAACTCTCTTATAGCTTCAACACCTTGCATAGCCACAAAGCTATCGGTTCCATAACTATCTTTAGCTTCATTGTAGGCTTTTTCACTAATAATCTCATTTTTTTCAAAAGGAGAAATAAGAGGATCTATTACAATGTAATTATCGCTATATAAAATGTTCTCAATATCTCTTAGAGACATGTCTAGTAATGCTCCAATCCTCGAAGGAAGTGATTTCAAAAACCATATATGAGCAACAGGAGATGCAAGCTCTATATGGCCCATTCTTTCTCTTCTCACTTTAGAAGATGTAACCTCTACTCCGCACTTTTCACATATGCGACCTCTGTGCCTTCTTTTTTTGTATTTTCCACATAAACATTCGTCGTCATTGACAGGACCGAAAACCTTAGGACAGAACAATCCACCTTTTTCCACTTTAAATGTACGATAGTTCGCAGTTGAGACATCTTTTATCTCACCATAGGACATAGATTTAATACTTTCAGGACTAGCAATGGATATACTAATCTTATCAAAAGACTGTGCAATATTAGTATGAGATATGTCTTCAATAACTATCTCATTTTGCTTTAAAGCTACATTTAGACATAAAGAGCGTAATTCTTTTATCATCACATTAAAAGATTCAGGGGTCCCACACTCAAAATTACTGTCACCTTTTATTATTGATTCATAAATCTTAATCCTACCATTAATGTCATCAGACTTCACGGTTAACATTTCCTGTAAAGTATAGGCAGCACCATAGGCTTGCAATGCCCAACATTCCATTTCACCAAAACGCTGACCACCAAAATGGGATTTTCCCCCAAGAGGTTGCTGAGTAACCAAGCTATAAGGCCCTACTGAACGTGCGTGAATTTTATCATCAACTAGGTGGTGCAACTTAAGCATGTACATATAACCAACCGTAACCTTACGATCGAATTTTTCACCAGTGCAACCATCGTACAATACACTTTGTCCAGAATTATCCAGACCAGCGAGTTCAAATAATTTTGTTATTTTTTCATCTTTTGGACCTTCAAATACAGGCGCAGCAACAGGAACACCATCACGTAATTTATGTGCAAACTCGATCAAGTTACTATCGCCAATCTCACGAACACCATTACAGATGGATACATCACTACCGCAACTATACACCTCAATAAGGAAGTTACGTAAGTTGTCGTGTGCGCTTTTACAAGAGTTTAAATAATTTTCCACTAATGTGTTTAGCTCGTCATTTAGTGCATTTTTATTAGATATATTAAAAATAGAAGCCGCTATTTCCTCATCACTAACTTCTTCAATTTTTCTGTTACCAAGATATGCTGCTGCAAATTTTGCAGGGTTATCATTGTCGAGAGACCTAATTTTCTTACAGAAAGTACTTTTAGTTTTGTTGATTTCATCAAGAATGTTACCTACTTTTTCTCCTAATTTTTTGCAAGCCCAACCTACATGAGTTTCTAATATTTGTCCCACATTCATTCTTGATGGAACACCTAGAGGATTAAGAATAATATCAACAGGAGTACCATCTTCTAAATAAGGCATATCCTCCACTGGTACAACTCGAGAAATCACCCCTTTGTTTCCATGCCTACCGGCCATTTTATCTCCTGGCTGCAGACTGTGCTTCACAGCAATGAAAACTTTTACTGACATCGACACACCCTGAGGTAAGTCATAGCCTTCATCTAATTTTTCCACTTTTTGCTTAAACTGTGTTATTGCATTTGATACTTTTTCATCAAAGTCTTTTTTTAAGCTCTTAACTTGTTCAGAAATAGATTTGTTTTTTAACCCTATACTCCACCATTGTTCACGTTCAATAGCGTTAAGTTTTTCTTGATCTTGAGAACAAGAATGCACGAGAAGCTTTTTTAGTTCGTCATAGAAATACTCACTAGCTACATTGATTACATAATCCCGCTCTTTCTCTAAATCATCCATTTCTTTTTGCTTAATAAACAATGCCCTTTCGTTCTCTTCAACTCCCCTGCGTGTAAAGACTCTTACATCAATTACTGTTCCTTCAACATCTGGAGATGTGTACAAAGAGGAATCTGCACAATCGAATGACTTTTCACCAAAAATCGTCATCAACAATTTTGTTTCAGGAGGTAATGAAAGAGAAGGTTTAGGTGTAACTTTACCTACTAGAATATAGCCTGGACCCACTCTTGTACCAACTTTTACTATACCACTATCATCCAAGTGGTATAGATTTTCTTCATTAACACCAGGTATAGCACGAGTTATTTTCTCTGACCCTAAAGGAGTATCATGTACAACACATTCAAATTCTTCTATATGGATAGAAGTAAATAGATCCTTTTTAACAACTTCACTGGAAATAATAATAGAGTCTTCAAAATTATAACCTTGCCAAGACATAAAAGCGACTAGCAAATTTTTACCAAGTGCTAGCTCACCACTATTAATTGCAGGACCATCAGCTATTACATCACCCTCTTTAGCATAATCACCAACACGTACTAGTGGCCTTTGATTAATGCAAGTATTATGATTGGAACGCTGAAATTTCTTTAAATGATAAATATCTACACCCAGGTAGTTAACCCTTTCTTCATCAAAGGCGCGTATAACTATGGAATTACTATCAGAGCTATCAACTATGCCATCACGTTTTGCCAAAACTACAGCACCAGAGCCAGAAGCCACAAAAGGTTCCATACCAGTTGCAACCAAAGGAGCTGTAGGCTTCAATAAAGGTACAGCTTGGCGTTGCATGTTTGAGCCCATTAATGCTCTGTTGGCATCATCATTTTCCAAAAATGGGATCAAGGAAGCTGCAACTGATATTACCTGTTTAGGAGATACGTCAATGTAACTCACTTGATCGCTACTTACCATGGCAAAACTACCGGCATACCTACAGTATAGCATGTCATCAACAAAACGGTTATTTTCATCAAGCCTTGCACTGGTATCAGCTATATAATACGAACCTTCATCTATTGCAGATAGATACTCAATTTGATCAGTGACAACCCTATTTACTACTTTCCTGTAAGGGCTTTCAATAAAACCATATTTATTAACACGTGCATATATAGCTAAACTGTTGATTAGCCCTATATTTTGCCCTTCAGGGGTTTCAATGGGGCAAATTCTTCCATAATGAGTTGGATGAACATCACGCACTTCAAATCCTGCACGGTCTCTCGTTAAACCGCCAGGACCTAATGCTGACAACCTTCTTTTATGCGTTATTTCAGATAATGGATTAGTCTGATCCATAAACTGGGATAATTGAGAAGAATTAAAGAAATCTCTTAAGACATTAGTTAATACTTTTGGATTAATAAAATCAGATGGAGAAACTTTGTCTAAACTAGAAGTAGACATAGAGTCAATTATTACACGTTCCAATTTTAGTAACCCAGTCCTAAACTGGTTCTCTATAAACTCTCCAACTGATCTTACTCTTCTATTTCCCAAGTGATCAATGTCATCTACAGATCCTTGACCATCACGTAACAGTACTATTTTTCTTACAATTTCAATAATATCTTCATGTGTTAAGACAGTTAAATCCTCGTCACAACTTAACCCAAGATAAGAATTAAGTTTCAACCTACCAATATTAGACAGGTCGTAATACTCAGGGTTAAAGAAAAGATTATGAAAAAACTCTTCTACTATCTCTAAAACGGGAACTTCACCAGGACGCAAGACTCTATATATTTCATACAGCGCGTCCTGATAAGACATGTTTTCATCTAGAAAAAGTGTGTTTAATATATAAGGCCCAACATATAGATTATCGATGTTTAAGACTGATATTTCACCCACAGATAGTAACTCAAGCTTTTTTACGTCTTCCACTTTTATAGGCTCACCAGCAGATAAAATTTTCGTAGAGCTAACACTATCTATTAAGTCCTCTGCGAGAAATAAACCACATATAGAATCAAAAGGCACTAGATACTCTTTTAATCCATCGTCATGTAGCTTTTTAGCTAGCCTTGAGGTAACACGAACATTAGCCTTAAGTAACACATTACCTTCAACGTCCATTAAATCAAAAGGTAACCTAACTCCCTTAAATTTGTCAGGAATGAAAGGTACTTTCCAACCATTTTTGTATTTTACATACTTTATCTTTTCATAAAATTTATCGAGTATATCATTATTTGACAGGCCCAACGCTTTTAATAAAACTGAGATTGGTAATTTTCTTTTCCTATCAATACGAAAATACAAATGGTCTTTAACATCAAACTCAATATCAAGCCAAGAACCTCTATAAGGAATAATTCTAGCAGAATAAATTAATTTGCCGGAGTTATAAGTTTTTCCCTTATCGCTATCAAAAAATACACCAGGGGACCTATGCATCTGTGAAACGATAACTTTTTCCACTCCATTAATGATGAAAGTGCCTTTATCAGTCATCATCGGCAACCCACAAAAGTGGACTTCCTGCTCTTCTATGAATTTTACAATGGTCGCAAGCTTGGAACGATCCCCACTCTCTTTAATCGATCTATATTCATCAAGAGAAATACCATCTTGCACAACAACAAGACGTATAGAAGCAATAACTCGAGCAGAAAAAGTTATACCGCGCTTTATACATTCAGACTCATCATACTTAGGACTATCTATTCTGCAGCTTATGAACTCAATAGTAGCCCTGTGCAAAGGATCATTTACTGGAAAGACTGAATGAAAAATAGATTCAAGCCTTTCATTATCATGATTTCCAGGAGTAAATGACTTGTATGACTCTTTTTGAACTTTAACTAAGTCTAACAAAGAATCTTTTAAATCAATCGACCTGGAATAAGAAACCCTAGGAACAAAAGCATCAGAAACACACATATAAGAAGAATCAACCATTAAAATACCCCAAACTAACTAAAAGCGCTGCATCAATATAAAATTAATATATTAAATATAAGCATCTTATTCAAGGTCCACTTTGGTTGCTCCTGCTTCAATAAGTTGTTGCTTTATTTTTTCTGCTTCATCTCTAGGAATATTAGCAGTCAAATCCTTAGGCAAGGATTCAACTAACTCTTTTGCTTCTTTTAAGCCTAATGTAGAATTAACCTTCCTAACCATTCTAATGATTTCCATTTTTTTGCTTGCATCAATTTCTTTAATTACAACTTTGCATTCAGTTTTTTCTTGAGAAGCAGAACTAGCAGCATTATCACTAGTAGGTGCACTAGCACCAACAACTCCGCCAATAAAAGAACCAGCAGGTAACCCTATCTTCTCTTCTAGAATTTTTACAAGTTCAGAAGCCTCTAATAGATTTAAAGATAATATTTTATCAACCAAATCGTTTGTTACATTACTCATACTACTACCTTACTTAACAACAAATTTATTTTTTAGAACTATAATAATCTAACACTCTTATAAGCCTCATGGAAGGTGAATTAATAGATAACGCCAACCGAGCAGGAATATTATAAGATATTAAACGCATAATTTTAATACGCAACTCATCCAGAGAAGGCAACTTAGCCAGTTTATTAACATCCTCTACTGTAAGCAATTGATTTAAGTGAGCTGCGCAAATCACAGACATCTTTTTTTTATTAGCATCAACGAAATCAACTGTCAGCTTTGCAGCTTCTACTATACCACTAGAGTATATAATAGCAACAGGACCAGAAAATCTATCTGATAAATAGGGAAATCTATCAGTTCTTTCCAAAGCTAAACGGGCTAGAGTATTTTTAACTACGAGTATCCCGCCTGCTACAGCCTTTAGGCCATTCCTGAGGGCCAATGAGTCACTAGCATTTATAGATTTAAAATTTACCAATATTAAGAAATCATTATTTACGAACACATTCATTATGTTCTGTATAAACTCGTCCTTACTTTCACGCTTCACAGTATTACTCCCTTAAATTATATCTTCCACTTTGTTTATTTTATAAGCCTTGCCCATAGTTGAATTTAAAAAGACACTCTTAAAGTACACTCCTTTTACAGAAACAGGTTTATTATTTTTAATGACTTTAAGAAAGGCTTTCAAATTTTCTAGCAAATCATCAACACCGAATTTGATGTTTCCTAATTTACCGTGGATAATACCATTTTTGTCTGTCCTGAATTTCATTTGACCAGACTTAACGGTTTTAACAGCCTCTGCAACTTTAGAAGTTACGGTACCAAATTTAGGGTTAGGCATCAATCCCTTGGCACCCAATACTTTCGCAATAGGGGTGATTTTTGCTATAAAATCGGGGGTGGTAATACACCAATCAACATCTAGTTTTCTACCCTTTTTTATTTCTTCAACTAAATCCTCCCCTCCTACAATATCAGCACCAGCTTTTTCAGCTTCTGATAAATGCTTATCTTGGGCAAAAACAGCTACTTTAATATCTTTTCCAATACCCTTAGGCAAAACCACTGTACCACGCACCTGTTCTTCAGATTTACGTGAATCCACACCTAAATTAACTGCAACATCAATTGACTCGTTAAACTTTGCTGAAGCAGACTCAATAATCTTTTCTAAGCATTGTTTGGGATTATCGTGATATGTACTCATGCATCTAACCTTCTATAACTTCTATACCCATAGATTTGGCAGTGCCTATAACCATTTTCACTGCTGAATCCTCATTATCCACTTTCATGTCAACCATTTTACATTTTGCTACCTTAATTATAGCAGACATAGGCAACTTCGCCACCAATTCTTTACCTGGGTTATTGGAGCTTTTGGTCAATTTAGCTTCCTGCTTAAGCAAATAAGCAACAGGCGGACCACTGACAGTAAAATCGTGAGAGCGATCATCCTTTATAGAGATTCGTACTGTCACTAAATCACCTACCTTATAGTTAGCGTTAGCCGTGCTAGTCACTTTATTAAAAGCTTCGCAGAATTTAGGAACGGGTATACCACGCGGACCAAGCACTGAAGCAATTTTTGGCCCGGGTACTGCCTTCCCCGCCTCCATTAATAAGTTAATCTTAGCAACCACGACACTCATAATTAATCCTCTATTTTCTCTACTTGAGCTAAATCTAACTCTATTATTGTTGGCTTACCTAGAATTGACACTTCTACATTAATAATTTTTTTCTCATCATTAATCATATCTACTTTACCAGTAAAGTTTTGAAAAAGACCATCGTTAATTTTCACCTCTTCTCCCTTTTCATAACCGTGACTTAACTTTTTCGTCTCTTGAGCATTATAAAGTGCATTACACATTGAGCGAATCTCATCATCCAAAATTACCTTGGGAACATTACCATTTTTTAAGAACCCATAAACTTTAAGAGACTTTGGTATATTACTAACAAAGTTTAACACTTCATCGCATAAATTTACATATAAAAAAACATAACCAGGAAAGCATTTTCTTCGTGTAACAATTTTTTTAGACCTTAATTCCGCCTCACTTGGCTCCTCATATGGGATAAAAACTTCCTTAAAATAATCGCTAACTCCTAATCTCATAGAATTTTCTAACACGTGTTGACACACCTTTTCTTCATAATTGGAAGCAACTCTCAAAATATACCATTTGTATTTGTCGAATTCTCTACGCTTTAAATTCATTTCATCATCTGAAACTACTTCAAAATTACCAGGCTCATCACTGCAGAACCCAGGTGTTTGATTCAGAATATCCTTGCTCTCATCACATAGATGCATACACACGTACACTTCACACAACTCCCTCGTGTCAGATTTTGAATTACTTACCGCTTGATAAGGAATAAATACTTCCTTGAAATAAGCAGTGCAGTTTACCAACTCACGTACGTGCCTCTCATGCCCGCAATCAACTTTAATAATGTACCATTTATATTCCATAAACAATTCCAAACAAAGCTTTAATTGCGTAAAGAGACGTAAAATCTATCAAATGAAAGAAAACTGAAAAGCACAGTATAACAACTGCTACAACAAATAAAGACGATAACACTTCTTGCTTCTTCACCCAGGCAATTTTTCGTATTTCCTGCTTGATATCACACAAAAAAACACTTAAACCTTTTAACATTTCTACCACAACATTAATGCAGGAGCGATAGGAATTGAACCTACAACCTCTGGTTTTGGAGACCAGCGCTCTACCAATTGAGCTACACTCCTATGACTAAAACTTTCTACTCCAAAATTTCGGAAACAACACCAGAACCAACAGTTCTACCACCCTCTCTTATTGCAAAACGCAATCCCTTATCCATCGCTATTGATACTTGCAATTCCACTTCTATACTTACA
>JAISAR010000081.1 GCA_031266615.1 Rickettsiales bacterium | reverse complement strand
CACCTATTTGCTTATCGATAGGATGTTGTATGGTCATTTTACGTATCAGATAATATACTTTGAGAAAAAGATTTTACCAATATATAAACTACACTACGTAACCTTTTGCTCTTAATTTCATTGTATCCTTTGACTAATTTTAATATCTCCTCATCATAAGCTTCATGTGAGTCGTCATGCACATCAGTAAAAAAATCAGCCACATTAATCGATAGAGCTTTTGCTAAGTCGTATAGTCTACTAGCCAAAATGTGGTTTGAACCATTTTCGTACCTTTGTATCTGCCTATATGAAACACCTATTCTTTTTCCTAACTCAGTTTGTGTTAAACCACAGTATAACCTAAGTTCCTTTATTTTTTTGCCTAATTCCACTTTTTATTACTAATTTTAGCTGTTCAAGCTTATATTGAATTTTTTAATTTATGAAGTGGAAAAAAAGAAGGAAAGCTAGAGAACTTTCCTTCCAGTCTACAGATTACAATAAACCACTGTCATAAAAACTAAAATGGCTCTTCTGTGTTACGATTATATGATCTATTAATTTCATTCCTACATTTTCACAGGTTGCAGCTAATGTAAGTGTGTTATCTTCATCCTCTTTAGATGGCTCTATATCTCCACTTGGATGATTATGTGAAATTGCAACAGATGATGCGTCAATCAGTAATCCCTGTTTTATTATTTCCCTCACATATAGAGGCACTCTATCTATAGTTCCACAGTCTTGAACATACTCATATATTAAATGACCACTTCGATCTAAGTATACCACTCGTAAGCTTTCCTTTCGTGACTGTCCTATTGCTGCTTTAAAGTATTTTAGTAGCTCTTCTCTATTATCAAGAATCGACAGCTTTTTTAACTTACCTTTCAATATCCTATCGAAAATCTCTTTCAGGCAAAAGATATTTGCTATTGCTCCATCGTTCATTCCTGTAACATTTTTTAGCTCGTGAAGATCAGCATTAATTACCCTTCCTAAACTACTAAAGAGCTCCATTAGCTTTTTGGCAACTTCTCTTCCTTCTGTGTATGCAGATAGATTACGTTCCAGTAGCTCATGGTCAAGCAAAGACCTACCTCTGCTTGATAGAATACGAGTTTCTAATTTCTCTTTTCTCTCACTATTATTCATAAAAACCTCCAAGATCAACATTATATACAAATTCAACGCCAGCTTTCTGACGCAGTAGTTCTCGAGGAATAACCCTCTTGAACTCTAAATTTGCAATGTTGTCCTTGTTGCTTTAAAGGCAGGAACACCATTTGCCATGTGAATTTGGACATTAACATTCACTATATTAATTCCCTGAAGTGCAACGGTGTTTATATTTGCAATCATAATATATTTTCTAAAATTATTAATAGAATATATTAAAGGGATTATGAAGTAAAGGCTTTGAACTCCTTGACTTGGGCTGTCACTAGACTTTTTGCATAGTTTTTAGCAGCGTATGTCACCCAATAGAAACGAAAAAAACTACTTGACAACCTTCGCCAGTTCCGTTATCATGAAACTGGAGGTATTCAGTTATCCTCATCTGTGCAGATTAAACGACAAGAGTATTAAGGTTGGCGTCTTATGTTTAATTTTTTGCACTATGTGCACCTTATGTCTTTATTAATTTCACCTAGATTTCTAGGTTTTTCCCTATACAAGCTGAAACGCGCTTATAAGTCGTTTAAGACAGTATAGTACGCCAATTTTCAGGATTAGAGAGTGAGCAACTTCTACCACGGGATTCTTTTGTCTTTTTTTCTGCTTAGTAAGTTTCTTAGCGCTTAAGCTAAGGGTCTGTTGCAGTTTAAAAGTCGCTAAATTGCAGCGTTTAAGACTTTAAAAAACGCCAATACTAAAAATAGACAATGGCCGGGGCTTCTTTTGCTTTTTTTTCTCTATTTGGTAAGTTTCTTAAATATTTATTACTAAAGTAGTATCCTGGATGCAAGTGTCAGCTACTTGGATGACAAGAGAAGGAGGCACTGGAATGACAAGAAAAGAGGGCGCTAGGATAACATCATTCTTTTTTCTGGGTGCCAGCTTGTATCTACTTTGATAGGGGAATACAAGAAAGTGTTTATGACTAATTTTTAGATAAAATATAGAATTTCAATAAATTTAACCCTTTTATGCAACTATATGGCAATGATAAATAGACTAAGAGGGAAGGGTTGTGGCAATAGAGAAGGAAAAGTTTTTTGAAATAATAAAAAATGTCAATGAGGGTGGAGGTCTGAATAAGGATAACTTGCTTGAAAAAATAAAAGATGAATTATATGAGGTAGAAAGGAAGTTACCTGAAGAAGATTGTGGAGAATATAACAAGTTTAAAAACGACCTCTGGAAGGATCATCTATTCAGTGTAAAAACTTCAAATGGACCTGTAGATTACACATTGTTGCATCTTGCTGTAGAAAGTAACAATGTATTGATGGTAAAACTTCTGATAAAGAAGACAGTCAGGGTCGATATGCGAATCAAAGATGGATCCAGTAATGGACTAACTGCTTTGCACATTGCTGCTTCGCATGGCTATGAAGAGATAGTACAGCTTTTATTAGATGCTAACGCAAATCCTTCACTAGAAGATAGTCAAGACCGAATTCCAAGAGAGATGGTAGAGACGATTGATAATATACAAAATAGAGAGATAATAATCAAAAGATTGGAGGAAGCAGAAAAAAATTATTCGCCGAAGAAAGCAAAAGATCTTAACATAAAGATTGAAGGAGGAGGTCACTATCACCTATCTCAGAATAATCATAAAACTCAGGCAAGCTTAGCTGTGAACGAAAATGATGCAGCAGCTACGAATGGTATAGACTCTTATTCGGAACGATGCGATGCTACATGTGACGATGAAACCAGTAGTAATGACAGTGGAACATATACTCCCACAGAAGGAGACACCCGCGAAGGATTAGTGAAACACGTGTTCAAAGGAAGTGGAATCGAGGAGTTGGAAAACGAGTTAAGGGAGTTACATGAAAAAAATACTGCAGTTGTGAACTTTTCAAGTAAGCGCGAAAGGGAATTAAATGCTCAATTGAATAGATTAACTCAAGAGAAGAAAGATTTAGAAAGCAAAGTTGAAAAGTTAAGTAGGGAGGTAGATTGGTTAAAGGAACAACAAACTAATACACAGCGGCAATTAGATGATACTTTAAAAAAGTTAAAAGACAGTCGAATCCGGAAATTAGAAAGTTCAGATGAGGAATTAAGACGGGTTGAGCAAAAACTGGAAGAAGCGCAAAAGGATCTAGAAACATTAAAGGATCACTTGGCTAAAAATGAGACTAAGCAGGAGGCACTTAATAAACTCGATGAAGAGAATAAGTCGCTGAAACAAGAAATAATAAATCTGAAGAGTGAAAATGCAACGTTTAAGGGTAAATTAGAAGAAGCAGAAAGTCAGCATTCTAATTATATAGCTGAGCACGAGGCTAAATTGGGAGCACTTAATAAACTTAATGAAGAGAATAAGTTGCTGAAACAAAAAATAGAAGATCTGAAAAGTGAAAATGCAACGCTTAATAGCGAATTAGAAAAAAACAAAAATCAGCATTCTCAAACAAGTGAAGTGTCATTAAAAAAAGTAGAAAAAAAGCCACCGTTATCAAAAATTGCCTACGTAAGCCTTGTAGCCACGTTGATAGTGGGTTCTATCCTCAGTATTGTTTCAGGATTGTTTGTTCTATCGATGATTGCAACTTCTGTAACATCTGCATTGGTAGCTGGCGGCATTACATACACAATGTTAAAACCTACCACTGAATTGAAAGAGGTGAATATTCAAAGTCCAAACAACAACAAGGCTTGTGAAATTTAACTTGGAGTAATCTAGCTTCATCTTTTAGAGCCTAGTAACGGAAGCAGGCTTCGTTGGCTGCAAGCTAAATATAGCATATAAACAAGTTTAACCTCTTTATGAAATTATACAGTAGTAAGACTAAAGGAAATTAATGATAGTAAAATGGAAAGCACAAGAATGGAATAAAGGTGGCAATAATGCTACAACAAACAAAAATCAACCCAAATTAACAAGTTACGTAATCAAACACAAAAATGGATTTTCCCCTTTATACGCTGCTGTCAAACACGGTTACGCAAAGGCAGTAAAACGTTCAATAAAAAACAAATTAGCTAAAGTACAACAAAATAAAGATGCATTTTTTACTCTTTTACGTGAAGTTGCTCCGCGTAATATTTTAGACGTGGTAAAGCATCTAGCAAAAAGCGGAGTAGGCATTGAAATAAAAGATCAAGATGGATTTACTCCTTTGCACGTCGTTGCTGCTCGCAATAGTGCAAAGTCAATAAAGTGTTTATTAGAAAAAGGAGCAAACCTTGAAGCACAAGATAACAGTGGGTGTACTCCTTTACATTCTGCTGTTATGTCTGGTTGTGTAAAGGGAGTAAAGTGCCTAGTAGAAAGTGGGGCAAATCTTGAAGCACGAGATAACGATGGATGTACTCCTTTATTTTATGCTCAATGCGGACATAACGACAAGATAATAAAACTTTTGCAAGAAAAAACTGAGAGTAAAAAAGACTCAGATAGAGATGTATTAAAAGAAACAAAAAGTCAGCATTCTCAAACAAGTGAAGTATCATCAGAAAGAGAAGTGTCATTAGAAAAAGTAGAAAAAAGACAACCGTGTTTCTTAAAAATTGCTTCTGTAAATCTTGCAGCTATGCTAGTAGTGCTTAGTATTGTTTCCAGCTTATCTGTTCTGCCAATGATTGTAACTTCCGCGATATTTGCATTAATAGCTGGCGGCATTACATACATGGTATCAAAGCCTACCACCGAATTGAAAGGAGTGGCTATTCAAGGCTCGGTGCAACATGGTGTTGGTAAGGTTTAATTTATAGCAATATCTGCTTTACTAGCGCCTGGTAACTTTGATATAGTTACTTTAGTTAATCTATAAAAGTTTATAAATGGCAACTTTAAGCGTGAGAGAAGCTTTATGTACAGCAATCAGAGAAGAAATGCAAAACGACCATGATGTATTTATCATGGGTGAAGAAGTTGCAGAGTATGACGGTGCTTACAAAGTAACGAAAGGATTGCTGAAAGAGTTTGGAGAAAATAGGGTGGTTGATACACCTATTACCGAACATGGATTTGCTGGTCTTGCCGTTGGAGCAGCATTTGCTGGACTTAGGCCAATTGTCGAGTTTATGACTTTTAATTTTTCTATGCAGGCTATCGATCAAATTGTGAATTCTGCAGCAAAAACAAATTATATGTCAGGTGGACAACTTGGATGCCCTATAGTATTTCGTGGACCAAATGGCGCTGCAGCGAGAGTTGCTGCACAGCACTCTCAATGCTTTGCATCTTGGTATTCGCATGTACCAGGATTAAAAGTAATAGCGCCTTATTTTGCCTCCGATTGCAGGGGGCTGCTTAAAGCTGCAATTCGTGATCCAGATCCAGTGATATTTCTAGAAAACGAGATCGCTTATGGACATGAGCACGAAGTTCCTGACTCTGAGCTATCGAATAAAGACTATTTACTTGAGATAGGCAAAGCTGCTGTTATACGGGAAGGAAAGGATGTGACTATTACTGCTTTCTCACTGCAATTAATGGACGCTTTAAATGCAGCAGATTTACTCTCTAGTAAAGGCATAGAAGCTGAAGTTATTGACCTGAGAACCTTAAGGCCACTTGACACTGAAACTGTCATTAACTCTATCAAGAAAACTAATAGATTGGTCAGCGTAGAAGAGGGTTGGCCATTTGCAGGAATCGGCGCAGAGCTTTCTGCTGCGGTTATGGAGCAGGGATTTGACTACCTTGATGCCCCAGTTGTACGCGTAACAGGTAAGGATGTTCCTTTACCCTATGCTGCAAACCTGGAGAAAAAAGCATTACCGCAAGTGGAAGATATAGTTGAAGCTGTGCACCTGGTCTGTTTTAGAAAGACTTAGCTATTTAGCAGGAAGAGCGTAGCTAGGCCGAGAAATATAAAAGCTGAAAGAATATCGGTTGTTGCTGATGTTAGGATTGAAGAGGAAACTGCAGGGTCGGATTTTAAGCGGTGGAGCATTATAGGAATGAAAGTTCCAATAAATGTTGCAATGATCGACATCATAACCATGGAGACTACAAAAATGATCTCCACTTTGAAGCTGTGAAATCTTACTGCTAGTACTATAAGTGAAATAGTAGATAAAATTATTCCATTTATCAGACCTATTAGAAACTCTTTTATCAGTATTCTGTTTGCATTTTGCTCAGTTAAATATTTTGTTGCGATTGCTCTGATGGTGAGCGTTACTGTTTGGGATCCTGCATTTCCGCTCATCGACGCAATTATTGGCATAACTATTGGCAGCACTACAAAACTTTTTATTACGTTATCGAAAAAGCCAACTACTATAGAGCATATCGTTGCGGCTAAGAGGTTGAACAATAACCAAGGTAGTCTTTGAATTATGGTTTTATGTATAGGAGCATTTATGTCAGCTTTGGATGGCACACCGCTTATTTTTAGTATATCTTCTTCTGTTTCTTGTTGGACAACTTTTATTACATCTTCAATTAAAATCACACCTATGATTTTACCGCGCTTATTTACTACAGGAGCGGATAATAGAGAGTAATCCTTAAATATTCTTGCTACTTCCTCTTGGTCTACGCCAGTTTTAATGATTTTTATGTCCTGACTCATTATTTCTTTTATTGTTGTTTCTCCTGAGTGAGATATTACCTTATTTAAATTAACACTACCTATAGGTTCTAATTTTGAGTTGATGACAAAAATCTGATGAAATGTTTCTGGTATTTTTTTATAATTGCGCAAGAATTCTGTTAGCTGGTTTATCGTCCAATAATATGGAGCTATAACCATGTTTTTATGTATCAACCTTCCTGCACTTTCTTCTGGGTATGATAACAACTCCTCTACTAACTTTTGAGTTGTGTCGGGCAAGTAGTGAAGTATGTTTTCTATAGACTTTCTATCCAGATCCTTCACTATGGTTACTATGTCTTCTACATCAAGGAGCGTGAGTAACTTTGCCGTATTTTCTACTCCCAATGTTTCTATAATTTCCACTTGTAAATCTGGTACTACATGCACTAGGGCATCACTTAACAAATGTTGATCTAGGATACTAACTAATTTTTCCCTGTGGTCACTGATTGAGGTAGATAAAAAATAGGCTAACTGAACGCTATCTATTGTTTTTACGATATTGCGAACGTTTTCTAGCTCCTCGTTATCAAGTGACTCGATTAGGTCATCAATAGCCTTATTATCTAAGCCATAATGGGAATTTATCTCAATATTCATATCTTCACCTTACTTCTTAATACATATACGTACTTGATCCCTTTAAACATTAGAGTATAATAAGATTGTTTTAAATTAACTACTATATGGTTAAATTTCTGTTTTGTGTACTGTTATTGCTATTGATAGTGAATATATTAAAATCTAAAGCATAATGAAAGCCTATTTGGAAATTTTTGAATACTTTCAGAGCTTAGATAAGAGTATTTCTGTCATTAGGAGGTGTCTTTGACGTAGAAAAATTGAAATCACGCCTTGCAGAGCTGGAATCTCAGGCTGCAGATGATGATCTATGGCAGGACAACCAAAAAGCACAAGAAATTTTAAAAGAACGTTCTAAAATCAAAAATGATGTAGAGTCATTTTCAAAGTTAGAAAGTGATTACAACGATGCTATCAGCCTAATGAAATTTGCTATTGATGAAAATGATGAGGAATTTTTCTCTGAAGTTGAAAATGAATTAGTGAAGCTAGAGAAATTAATCAAGCGCAAGGAAACGGAATCTTTATTTACTGGCGAAGCAGATAGTAATGACTGCTTCTTGGAAATTCACTCAGGAGCTGGTGGAACGGAGAGCAATGATTGGGCTGAAATGCTCATGCGCATGTATATGAGGTGGGCAGAGATTTATCACAACTTTAAAGTTGAAGTTGTAGAAAAATTGGAGGGAGAATCGGTTGGTATAAAATCTGCAACGATAAAAATCGTTGGAGAAAAAGCTTATGGATGGGCAAAAAGCGAAAGTGGCATTCACAGGCTGGTTAGAATATCACCATTTGATGCAAACAGCAAACGTCATACCAGTTTTGCGAGCGTAGGAGTGACACCAGTGATAGAAGATTCAATTGATATTGCTGTGGATGAGAAGGATCTAAAGATTGATACCTACCGCGCTTCAGGGGCAGGCGGTCAGCATGTAAACAAAACTGAGAGCGCAGTACGCATTACGCATATTCCAACGGGTGTTATAGTTCAGTGCCAAAACAGCCGTTCCCAGCATCAAAACAAACATGAGGCATTAAAGTTACTCAAAGGACGTTTATACCAAATTGAGCTAGAAAAAAAAGAGCGGGAAATGGCTGAAGAATACGGCAAAAAATGCGATATAGGCTGGGGTAATCAAATCAGGTCATATGTTGTGCATCCGTATCAAATGGTGAAGGATTTAAGAACCGGACATGAAGTGGGCAACATAAATTCCGTCTTTGATGGCAATATAGACTGTTTCATAGTTAGTGTGCTGACTAATAAAAATTAGGTAGGGTTGACTTTTTTCTGTAATATGTAATAATTAAAATATTATTTAAAGTCAGAGGTAAAGTTATGACAATGACATATGAGCAGTGAAAAGAAATATTAAGTGCAATCGATAAAGAAGCAGATTTAAGCAAAGATAACATAGTTGAAAAGGTAAAAGAAAAATTAAAAGTAGAAGATAAAGATGAGTATGAAAGATGGGAAAAAGCTGAGTTTAATGTAAATTACCTGTTTCACACTGTTTTTAAGTCCGATCTTCCATTATTATTTCCAGATTCTGAGTGTGGATGTACGTTATTACACTTAGTTGCCCACGATAACCTAGGAAATGTGGCAGATGCCCTATTAAAAATAGAAGGAATTGATGTTAATACGGTAGAGGTATCATCGCGTACTCCTTTGCATAAAGCTGCCGAATTTAATAGTGAAAAGGTAATAGATGCTTTATTAAAGGCAGAAAAAATAAATGTCAACGCAAAAGATTATGTTCAATATACTCCTTTGCACTGGGCCGCTTTCCAAAGCGCAGAAAAAGCTATAGATGCTCTGTTAAAAGCGGAAGACATTGATGTTAATTTAATAAATAAAAATTCTGAAACCCCTTTGCATTGCGCTGCTCGGTCTGGCAGTGAAGGAGCAATAAGTGCTCTACTGAAAGCAAAAGACATTAATGTTAATGCAATAGATAAAGATAATAAAACTCCTCTACTTTTAGCTGCCTCAGATTTTGGAAATGAAGAGGCCTTAAATATTCTAATAAAAAGAGGAGCAGATGTTAAAGCGGTAGATGAAGATGGGAATACCCCTTTACATTTGGTTGCTTCACATTATTACGATAAAGAAGTTGCAAACGCTCTAATAGAAAATGGGGCAGGTGTTAATGCAATAAATCACGATAGATGTACTCCTTTGCATTGTGCTGTTCGAAGTGGTCGTACAAGAATAGTGGAGGCTTTAATAAAAAAGAGAGCGGATGTTAAAGTGGTAAATAAAAATGGAAGTACCCCTTTACATTTGGCTGCTTCAGGTTATCGCAATGAAAAAATTGTAAAAGCTCTAGTAAAAGGAGGAGCTGATGTTAAAGCGGTAGATGAAGATAAACGTACTCCCTTGCATTATGCTCGGGATGCAGAGACAGCAAAAGCTCTAATAGAGGCAGGAGCAAGTGTTAATGCGCTAGATAAAGATGGAAATACCCCTTTACATTTGGCTGCTGCTTGGAGCAAGTGGGTAGTAATGATTCTCATAGTAAATGGAGCGGATCCTTTATTAGAGAATAAAGATGGTAAAACTCCAAGGGACTTACTATTAAAGCATATCGCTGAAGATGATGATATAAAGAGACTTTTGAAGGCAGCAGAAGAAAAACAACTTGAAAAACTAAGCAAAAAAACAGACTTACTGCAAGATGATAAAGATACAACACGTCTTTTAGGAAAAACAGAATCTACATCAGCAGCTACAAAAGGAGTTTTTGCCGGCTGTGTAACTGCAGCACTCAGTACTGCTGTAGCAGTGGCACTTTTTGCAACTGGGATGGTTGCAGTTGAGTTGATGCCCATAATGATAGCAGTAGCTGCAGTTACAATAGCAGCGCTAGCAGTTGGTGGCACCACATATATGCTGTCAAAACCTAACACCAAAGTAGACGAAACGAAAGAAGTGCAAGTAAATGGAGATGTGCCAGCACCTTCCCGCATATAGTTCATAAAACCCCACTGTTACTATAAGACCACAGATCCTATTTCCGTCGTGTGCTACCGTGTTGCTCTATAGACAATATGCCGCCATCGCCAGAGAGTAAAGTGCGTGCTGGCTCACTTTGTCTTAGGCGCTCAATTGCTTGCTTTTTGTCAGCTTCAGTGCGTGTGCTCAGATTACATTGCAGGTCCACGCCCTCTTCGATAAGGCTACATTGCAAGCTAAAACCAGCAGCAAAACCTTCTGTTTTATCAGGAAGATTTCCAGCAATGATTCCCTTTATAGTAACATTTTGGTCATTTGCAGTTGTTCGTATCATTCCTTTACCGTCTTTGATATCGTCATCTGCAATCCTTGCTACAACAATCCGATCTATGGCTTGTTTATCTTTCATTACTCGGGATATTACTTCTATATCTGGTTGACCCTGATCTGTATCGTCCTGTTGCTCCAATTTATTAGCTTCTTCTTTTATGCGTTTTTTGTACTCTTCTTCGCTTTTCACTTTGACTTCATTTACTTCTATACTTGTATCTTTTTGATTGAAGAAATCCCTATTGATGTAATAAAAAATAAGCGCAGGTATCAGTGAAGTCATTAGATTTGATATAATACACGGGATTAAAATTATAGCAGCAACAATATAGATGAGGACTCTAGCTATAAACTTTAGTATTTTGGATAGTTTAGAATCGTTCTTGTGATACCAACTCTCATAAATAACTAGACAAATAATTAACAGAGCAAATGGTTTTGATCGAACTTTCCGTAATATCTCGAATAAATTCAGATACAGCATTTTCGAGTAATTTAATAGAGT
>JAISAR010000124.1 GCA_031266615.1 Rickettsiales bacterium | reverse complement strand
ATTGTCTTTTTTTTCTGCCTGGTAAATTTCTTAAATATTATAGCTTAGACTAGTTGTGTTTAAAAGCAGCTAAATTGCAGCGTTTAAGACATAAAAACGCCAATACTGAAAATAAATACTGACCGGGGCTTCTTTTGCTTTTTTTTCGTGTAGTTTAGGTTATGCAAGAAATTTAATGTGAAACATATGAAAACAAAGTTAATGACAGAGCCAATTAACGTTGACTCTGCCACTTCTTCAAACGGAGTATTCCCAGCAGTTTTGGTAAAATAATGAAAAATATTCTTTGCTAAACGCTTTAGGTGCGCTACTTTTATCCATCGATTGAAAATTTTGAATGTGTTGCTACCCTTTCTATTAATCTTGTCTCTAATTGCCGAATTCATTGGAGTCGGTATTTCCATACCTAGCTTTCCAGATATGGTGCGTTATTTCAATGTATCAAAAGGTACAATTCAATTAACCGTTTCTTATCATTTCCTAGGCTTTTGTATAGGAGGGTTGTTTTTTGGTCCATTTTCTGAATGCTATGGTAGGAGGAGAATTATGATCGTGGGCAACGCCTTGTTATTAATAGGTGCTGTTGGCTGCGTTTTTGCACCGTCGATTTTTTGGCTTTTAACCTCTCGCTTTATTCAAGGTATAGGTAGTAGTACATCCGCAATCGTACTTGCAATTGTTGCAGACAACTATAAAGGTAGCGAAGCGGTGAAATTTATCGGAATTATGAATTCTGTTCTCGTAATTGTCCTGGCAATTGCGCCAATCTTAGGTAGTCTCATCAATGAAATTGTAGGATGGCGTGGCAATTATGCAAGTGTTGCAATAATTTGCTTGATCTCTTGGTTTTTTTTGCTCTTAGCGTTACCAGAAATAAGAAAGGGTCGTGATATTTTCAGTTTGAAAAAAATAATGAAGGATTACATAAAATTATTGTCTAGTTCAAAATTTGTGGCGCTATCTTTGATACTAGGCCTGTTTTCTGCAGCTTATATGTCATTCATTACTTGCGGACCTTTTTTATACATGGAAACTTTTGGTTTACCTAGCGCTATTTACGCATTACATCAAGGTGCAATAGTTGGATGCTTCTCACTTGTCAGCCTATTTGCTAGTAAAATCCTGCAGAAATTTGGAACAATATGGTGTGTCATTTCTGGTACGAGCGTGATTGCTATCGGATCTCTATTGCTTGTGATATTCAGTGTAACTGTGCCACATTCTTCCTACTTAATGACACTATCTATGATCGTTTTTTGTATCGGCTATGCAACTTGCCAAGCAGTTATTTTTAACATATCAATGAATATTTTTCCTGAAATCAAAGGTATAGCTTCTTCTACAGTCTCATCTATTAGAACCTTGATTATGGCTATTGTTATCGGCTTGGTGAGCTGTGTTTACAACGGTCAAGCAATTAGTGTAGCTATTCTTGTTCTATCTGCAGTAGTGTTAGGACTTATTTTTACTGCTTATTTATTGCTTTTAAAAGATCCTGTGTAATTGTTCTATTGTGGCTTTAACTCTCTCCCGCTAGCCTTTCTGCTTCGTTGCGTGAAATTAATGCCTCAATAAATTCGTCTAGTTCGCCCTCTTTTATAATCTGCTCTAGCCGATGTGAAGTCAGATTAATTCTATGGTCTGTTATTCTTGATTGTGGAAAGTTATAAGTTCTTATGCGTTCAGAACGATCTCCGGAGCCTATTTGGCTTTTTCTCATAGTTGACCTTTCCATTTCTTTTTTTTGCCTTTCAATTTCATATAATCTTGCTCTCAATACTTTGAGCGCTTTAGCCTTGTTTTTATGCTGCGATTTTTCATCTTGCTGTATTACAACTATTCCTGTTGGCAGGTGAGTAACTCTTACCGCGCTGTCAGTTGTGTTTACTGACTGCCCTCCGGGGCCGCTAGACCTGTAAACATCTATTCGTAGATCTTTCTCTTCTATTTTAAAATCAACCTCTTCAACTTCAGGTAGTATGGCAACAGTAGCTGCCGAAGTGTGCAGCCTTCCCGAGGATTCAGTTTCTGGTACCCTCTGCACCCTATGTACTCCCGATTCAAATTTCAACCTTGCAAAAACTTCTGTGCCATTAATCAGTGCAGAAGCTTCCTTATAGCCACCTATACCTGTACTGGAAATGCTTATTGGCTCAAATTTCCAATTTCTCCTTTCTGCATATTTTTGGTACATACGGAATAATATTGCTGCAAATAATGCCGCTTCTTCTCCTCCTGTACCTGCTCTAATTTCTAATATTGCGTTTCTTGAATCATCTTCATCTTTAGGCAATAGCGCTAATTTTAGCTTGGCTTTTACTTGTGGTAATGATACCTTTTGCTTCTCAAGAAGTTCTTCTTTTGCTAACTCTTTTATATCATGTTCACTACTTTCATCTTTTATTATTTCCTCTAAGTCTGAAATTTCTTCTTTCAGCGTGTTATATTCATCGATTATCCTGATGATCGGCCTGAGTTCAGAATATTCTTTTGAAAGGTTGATAAATTCTTTTTGACTTAAATTGGTAGGATTTTCTAATCTCCTTTCTATATCATTAAATTTTTTCTTCAAATCTTGTAAATTGTTTTCTATATCCATAAAGCTCAGATCTAATATTTTAACCACTTAAGTAAACAATATATGCTTGAAATAAAAAATTTTTTATATCAAGCAATAACATTATAATATACATACTACCTTAGATATTTCTATATATAATGGCAAGAAGGATGACATCAAACAGCAATTTTATGTTTGGAGCTTCAGACATAAAATTATTACCAGATGAATCGGTTCCAGAGATTGCGTTTGCCGGTAGATCAAATGTAGGAAAATCCAGTTTAATTAACTTACTGATAAACAGCAAAAAAGCTGCCAGAGTTTCTTCTAAACCTGGGTGCACTAGACAAATAAATTTTTACTCTATGTACAATGGCAAGTTCAGACTTGTTGATCTGCCAGGGTATGGCTATTCTTGTGCGAGCAAGGAAGAAACAATGCAATATTTAGACCTGATTGAGTATTATTTAGCTCAAAGAAGAAGCCTAAAAAGAGTATTTGTGTTGGTAGATAGCAAAGTAGGGCTAAAAGAAATAGACAAAGACTTTATTTATTGGTTAACATATAATAATGTTAACTTTGATGTTGTGCTAACAAAAATAGACAAAGTAGGTCAAAAAAATCTCGATGCCATTCTAGAAAGTACTCAAAAATGGGTTAATAATGAGAATGTGTCAATTCATCAAATAAGCACCCGTGCTAAGTGTAAAATAGTCAAGGTAAGGGATGAGTTTTTCAAGTTTACAAGATAAAGAAATGAAGAGCAGTGAATTTTCAAGTGGCGGAGTACCATTTAAACAAAAAACAGAAATGTTACTTGAAGTGCTGTCTAATATACCCAACTTTGTCGGCGAAACTTTTGTCATCAAATGCAGCAGTATGACAATCTCAGACAGAACGCTGCTTAATGCTTTTGTGCATAATGTTGTCCTGTTGAAACAGCTTGGTATAAATCCAGTTATAGTTCATGATGGAGAGTGTGAAATTGATTCTGTATTAAAAACCTTAGGTATGGATAGTAAGTTTGTAAATGATATCAGACTTACAGACAAAGATACCGTAAAAATCATTGAAATGGCGCTATGTGGTTCAGTTAATAAAAAAATTGTTCAGCATATAAATGCTGCTGGTGGTTCAGCCATTGGGTTATGTGGAAAAGATGGCAGCCTAATAAAAGCTGAAAAGATAAGCACTACGTTTAGGGAGAATGGATCAAACAATATCGAAAAAATATTAGATATGGGGTTTATCGGTGTACCAACTGAGATCAATCCTGATATATTATTTTTTGTTGAGGAGTCAGATTTTATACCAGTTATTGCACCTATTGGTCATGGAGGAAATGAAGAAACATATCACGTTGATGCCGATAGTGCTGCAAGTGCGATAGCAATTGCAGTTTCTGCATCCAAAATGGTGACCTTTAGTGATGCAGATGAAGAAATAGATAAAATTGGTGGTAGAAAGATATCTGTTAAAAGTTTAAATGCATCAATTAATTGTGGTAAAATTAAAGGAGAAAGGCTTATTGCAAAACTTATAGCGTGTACCAAAATGGTGGAAGAATGTGCTGGAACTGCTCATATAGTTAATGGCAGAATACCTAATATCCTGATTGATCTATTTACTGAAGATAATTTGAGTGTATCAATTGTGAATGATTTGTAGCTACACTACTTACAACTGTAAGAATGTTTAAAGTTTGGAAACAATTTACATAATAGATGGTGTCATTCCAGTTCGTGACGCACATCTGTACGAATATTGTGACTTGTGGGTAATTTGCGTAGCAGACCTACTTGGGTGACATCATTATAGAATGAACCAGCGTCATAGCCAGTGCTCCTTCCTCGTTATCTCTGTGGACAACGTTTGTATACTGGATTTTGTACTTGAGCAAGATTATATCTTGAAAAAATTAAGTTTTAGTGCTATGAAGTACTGTAGCTTCTATGCTCAAACTTTTATACTGACTATGAATGTAGAAAATGAGAAAGCACACAGTGCTAAGATAAAACTACCGATATTTCTTGATTATCAGTCTACTACTAAAGTAGACCCTCGTGTTTTAGAGGTGATGATACCTTATTTTGGTGAGTTTAGTAATGCACACTCTCGTAGCCATTCATTTGGTTGGGCTGCTGAGGAAGCAGTGGAAAAAGCAAGGAGGCACATTGCCGATCTGGTAAACGCAGATAGCAAAGAAATTATCTTTACCTCAGGTGCAACCGAGTCAAATAACATGGCAATAAAGGGCGTTGCTCACTTTTATAAAAATAAAGGAGATCACATAATAACTGTCTGCACAGAGCACAAGTGCGTTTTGGATTCTTGTCGGCATCTGGAGAATGAAGGCTTTAAAGTTACATATTTGCCTATTAAGCAAAATGGAATTATAGATTTGTCGAAACTCGAAGAAGCAATCACTGATAGAACAATTCTGGTTTCAGTGATGATGGCAAATAATGAAATCGGAGTAATGCAACCTGTCAAGGAAATTGGTGCAATATGTAGAAAGCATAATATATTTTTCCACACAGACGCTGCTCAAAGCTTTGGAAAAGTGCCGATCGATGTTAATGAAATGAACATTGATCTCATGAGCCTTTCTAGCCACAAAATTTATGGACCCATGGGAATAGGTGCATTATATGTCCGGAGAAAGAATCCTCGTGTTAGGCTGACACCACTGATTAGTGGTGGTGGACAGGAGAGAGGTATGCGCTCCGGAACAGTTCCAACTCCTCTTGCAGTTGGTTTTGGTGAAGCAGCACGTATTGCTAAAGAAGAAATGGAAACAGAAGCAACCAAGTTGGAAGAACTGAGAGATATTTTGTACAGCAAGGTAAAAGAAACATTTCCTGATGTTGTTTTAAACGGTGATTATGAAAATAGAATTCCTGGCAACCTAAACTTAAGTTTTCCCTACGTTGAGGGCGAATCCCTCATCATGGCAATCAAGGATTTGGCGGTAAGTTCCGGTTCTGCGTGCACATCTGCATCTCTTGAACCTTCCTATGTCATACGGTCACTAAACAATGGCCATGACCTTGGGCATTCATCAATTAGATTTGGCCTTGGCCGATTTACGACTAAAGATGAAATTTTATACGCAGCAGATCTTGTTGCTAAAAATGTTGGACGACTAAGAGAAATGAGCCCACTTTGGGAAATGGTGCAAGAAGGAGTAGATTTAAACACCGTGAAATGGGACTCTCATTAGATCTCCTGCATAACCTGCTTTCTGACTTTGTGTCAAAACTTGCTTGCGCTTCTCCCAAGTATTCTGCGGTGCTCATCTGCGTTTCTCCTCAAAATTTTTTACCATAATTTGGTCATAAAAGAGATCTACTTTTTCGTTGACTTACCTATATTCTACAATCAGCATAGAAGATATAAGTAAATAATGGTTATCAATATGACTTATGGAATGCACAATAGGCAAGAGCTTTATTCAAAATGTTCAGAAATTGATTGGACAAACGAAGGTGAGGAGTATGTTTCATGTGGCCCTTTATCTTTTTTAGAAGAAGGCTCACCCTCAGTAGAGATGCAACCTACTGAAAATGAGAAGCAGTTTGCTGAAGGCTTTCTCGCAAGATTCGATAAAGAACTTCGTAAAGCGGTAAAAAATGTAGAAAAAGAGAATGCTCAAAAAAATCAAGAAAGTAGTGACATGGATAATACTCTAGAGGGTATTAGACGCGTGGTAGACGAATACCTAGAACAAGGACTGAGGTTAAATTTACGCTGTGGAGACGAGGATAAAACTGTAACAAATTTCATATTTTTGGAAGTATTAGAGGCTCTCAAAGTAATATCCTGTTGCCCTACAGCGAGTAGACAATATGGATTTTCTGACACTTTTGATGATCAAGGCAGTGATGACGAAAATGAATTATCTGAAAAAAGTTTTAACACCATAAAACATATCATTAGTAAGTTAGTGTTGCGAGGTGGAAAGATAAGACATGATTTCTACCGTGATAATGGTACGATAATACAAGCAACTAGTAACTTTGAGGACAATCTTAATACACAATATAAGGAAGTTGAAGACAAGCTCAAAAATGTAGCACATAAAAGTATTTTAAACAAAAGTGAGCACACTCAAGAAGATGGACTGGAAGTAAACATAATAGATAATGGATGTTTTTATATTAAATGTGCACAAGATAGTATTGTTGAACCTGCACAAATCATAAATAATCAAGAAATAAAAGACCCAGAGTTAAGAGTTTGTATATTACAGATCAGAGAAAGTGCAGCAAAAATTGAAAAAGGCGAAGGAGAAAAAAGAAATTATGCAGATATTTCAGGTAGCATTGAAATGTTTTTTGTTACTAGAGCAGGAAAGATCGATATTTGTTTACATTGTAGTGAGGAAAATAGTAATGAAATAAAAGTGGAGTTTGTTGATGAGGAGAGCAAAGCAAGGTTTGACGAATTAGAAAATGAGGAGAAAAAAAGTTTGGGGCCAAGCTGTTTTTTAGGAGGAAAAGTTGTTGCAGAAGTCATAGGTAAGAGTTTCGAGAGAAATAGCAGCATATTTACAAAGTCAACTGAGGTTATTAAGCAACCGTGTGTTCCATACACTTCCATGCAAATTTTTCAGCCACCACAAAAGGAAGTAGAAGTAGAAATAGCTTCAGGAGGTTAAAATTTGATATGCTTTCAGAATAAGGTTGTAAAAAGTTAATTATAAATGTTCATATAGTCAGGTTGAGAAGCACATTTGTATAAATATTATGATATTTGTAGGTAATTTGCGTAGCAGACGGTGTCATCTCAGTGCCTCCTTTTTTTGTCATCCCAGTGCTCCGACACTTGTATCTTTATAATATGAGATATTAGAGCTAAAATATCTCATAAGGGAGGGTGAAGCCGAGCTGACACTAACACCAACAAGGCCGAATCCCAGATT
>JAISAR010000103.1 GCA_031266615.1 Rickettsiales bacterium | reverse complement strand
AAGTTTTAAAAAGACATGCAGTGCACATAGTGCGAAAAATTAAACATGAGACGCCAAATATGCTAAGTTTTTTTCTCATTTAATCTGCACAGACTGAAGATAAATAATAGCTTCAGTCTTATAATAACAGGGTTGGCGGAGATTGTCAAGTAGTTTTTTTGTTTCTGTTGGATGACGTTATAACTTTTTTCACTGTTGTCCATCCGCTTTCTGTGTAGTGGAATTGGTATAAGATCATCATGATTGACTTTACCCTCAAAATTTGCTAAAATCTAGTTAACTTGGCATTCATAGATATAACATGTTAGGCACTACAGAAAAAGGCACTTACCTTACCAAACTTAAAGCTGGTGGAAGGTTTGCTATTTACGCTTTTGGTATATATCTGGCAGCTATATTTACCATCGGCTGTTTAGGGTTGATAATAGGATCTCCTCTACTGACCTTTCCACTTGCCATGCTAGTATCTCATCCTATAGCTTGGGCTGTAATGGGAGTAGTTCTTACAGTTATATACAAAGTAGCTATTGAACCTTTGTTTTACTTGGTCAAAGGCTATGTTAGTGGAAAAGGAGCAGGTCAAGATAAAGATAGTGGTGTTGGTAGCGAACCCGGTTCAGAGGGCAGTAGCCGTAGAAATTCTAATGCTTCAGTAGATAGTGGCTTGGGTGGAGAGTTTCATGAAAATTTGGATACTCTTGTGCATCAGACAAATAGAGGAAATTATGCTTACTGGCTACAGCAACATGATATTGCTCATATTGCAAGAGCTGTACATAACTATTCAGAGAGTTCAGATGACCATATATTCTTTTGTATTCCTGGCAATCTTGAATCCTTGAATGAAAGATTGAGAGAATATAAAAATAAAGCAAAACAAGAGAATTCAGAAGAGAATTCAGAAAGGATATTTACTTCAGTTATTAATTTAGGTGGTAATCATTGGGTAACATTAATTGTTACATACAACCAGACAGATAGGCAATTTAAAGCTTATTATTGTGATTCTTTTAGTGCTGATTTACCAAGTCCTGGTAGTAAACGTAGTAGCATAAAACTTGCAAATGAAATTAAAGACAAGTTATTTGCACCTCTTACTAACCAAGCCAGTGAGTTAAATGCACAAGGAAGAAAAGAAATGGGTCAAGATGTCCAAAAGACAGCACAAACGTGTCGGGACAAGAAAAATGAATTAGTTAACGTTCCAATAAATACTGATAATATTGTGAGCGCACTGGGGGAAACATTGAAGATAGAGAATAATGGTAATATAAGAAGCTCTAAAGCTCAGCAGCAAAACGATGGCTGCAATTGTGGCGTATTTGCATTAGAAAATGCTCATAAAATTACACAAATGCTCAGCGAAGGCAGGTCATTTGATGAAATTGACAAAGAGTTATCAGAATATAAATTTAATTTGAATGAGAAAAGAAGAGAGTTTGCAGAAGCACTCATGAATGATAAAGAATGGAAGGAAAATCTAGAAAGCGGGCTTTTCGATCTCCAGCCAGAAACACAAACATCTTTTACTTCAGGAGTGCAGAATGCTCAGACTTGTAACACTATATAGTTGTTACCATTAGCCCTATGTCCCTCCAAATAGGAAATCTAACCATTGACTCTCCAGTAATCTTAGCGCCAATGTCTGGAGTGACTGATTATCCATTCAGAAGCATTGTGAAGAAGCTTGGTGCAAGTTTGTTAGTCTCAGAAATGATCGCAAGCAGAGCTATGATTTTGCAAACTCGCCAGAGTATACAAAAAGCAAAAGTTGACGAGTTAACTGCTGTGCAACTCGCTGGGTGCGAGCCAGATGTTATGGCAGAGGCTGCAAAATTAAACGAGGATATGGGTGCAAAAATCATAGATATAAACTTTGGTTGCCCAGTTAAAAAAGTTGTAAACGGTTATGCAGGATCAGCGCTAATGCGCGATGAAAAAAAGGCCGCTGAAATAATTGAAGCTGTAGTCAAGGCAGTGAATGTGCCAGTTACGGTGAAAATGCGCACTGGATGGAACGACGAAAATCGCAATGCTCCACGTTTAGCGAAAATTGCAGAGGATCTTGGAGCAAAAATGATTACTGTGCATGGAAGAACGAGGGCACAACTTTATAACGGTCTAGCAGACTGGAAATTTGTTAGAAATGTCAAAGAGCAAGTAAAAATTCCAGTGATAGTAAATGGCGATATTAAAAATTTGAATGACATTCAAAATGCGCTCAAAGAGTCCGGAGCAGACGGAGTGATGATAGGTCGTGGCGCTTATGGCAAACCCTGGTTGATTAATCAAGCGATGGATTTTCTAAGTGGAGGTGAAATTTCTGAGCCAACAGCCTCAGAGAGATTAAACATCATACTTGAACACTACGACAGTATTCTTGAATATTACGGAAACGACACGGGGATAAAAATGGCCCGCAAACACATAGGCTGGTATAGTAGCGGGGTTAAAAACTCATCTGAATTTCGTGTGAGAGTAAACAACATGACAGACAGCATGGAAGTAAAGGAAAGTATAGTTAGCTTTTTCAGTCAAGGATATTAGGCTATCTAATAATCTGAAAAAAATATTTCTCTCTGCAGACACAAGCTAATACTATAACCAACAGGTTTACAAGAACTAAATTATCACTATTCTATAATTAACCAATAATCAACTTTTGCGTTTATGAATAAAAACTTGTCCACTAAAGTAATCGTTGTCATTTTAGCTTGTTTATTAATCTTTATGGGAGTTGGCAACCTTCTATCAGATGACAGTAAAAAGGAGGAGGTAGCTAGAGTTGGAAAGGAAGTTATAACACTCGATGAGTATAAATCGCTATATCAAAATTATGGAAAGCAAATTTTTGGATCTAATGTTAGCGAAGAACAAGTGAAAAGACTGAAATACGATTTACTTAATGCACTCATAGAGCAAAAACTATTATTTAACCTGATGAGTGACCTGGGGTTGGTAATTGGAGAAGAGTCTATAAAGGACCATATTAAAAATACTAAATACTTTCAAAACGATGAAGGGGCGTTTGACAAAGGGAAATTTCATGAGACGCTAAACGCCCTGCATATGACAGAAGGAGAATATACAGCAAAGCTAGAGAAAATTCTGCCTGCAATGATGTTTGTAACTTCACTGTTTAGAGATAATTATCCAGTGACTTTTGGCGAGAAAATTGATGAGCAGATATACAGAAATCGCCACCAAACCAGAGTAGTCGACATTGTTAAAATAACTAAAGATGCAGTTACAGATGCTCCCAAGCCAAATAATCAAACTTTACTTGACTTATATGAAAAAAATAAATCCCATTTTTATTATCCTGAATATCGAACTGCACAGTATATTTCTTTAGACCAAAAATATTTTGAAGATCAAGTTCAGATCTCGGATGAAGAAGTTGATGATATAATAGAACAACAGAAACTTAAGGATCAAAGAGATATATTCAACCTGATATTTCATTCTAAAGAAGAAGCCGAAGCAGCAAGAAAAGCACTTGAAGAGGACAAAATAAGCTTTGAGCAGATAGCGGAAGAGTTTGGTAAAACAAAACTTGAGGAAGCCAGAATGAATAATATAACCAAGGATTTTCTACCAGAGGGTACGGGAGAAAAGGTATTTGCTCTCAAGGTAGGTGAAGTAAGTGGAGTTTTAGCAAGCAGTTTTGGTTGGCATATAATAAAAGTGGAAAGTGTGCATCAAATTTCTAGTGAAAACTTAGCTGATTTAAAAAAGGACGTGAAATCAGTTTTAATCAACCGAAAGTCTTTTGAAAAAGTCAACGATTTCATAAATCAAGCAAATTATAAGATATACAATGGTGCAACGATTGAGGAAATATCCAGTGAATACAATTTACCTATACAAACCATTGGTCCAGTAGATGCAAGTGAAAAGGATCAAAGTGGTAATAGTGTAGAAAGTTCTAATGATTTGGTTTCTTTTATCTTTTCTCGAGAAAAAGACCAGAAAAGTTATTTTAAGGGCATTGAAGATGCCGTTGTCAGTGTAAAGATCACCGATATTATCCCGCCTAAACTACAAAGTTTTGAAGAAGGCAAGGCATCAGTAGAAGACCTTTGGCGTGATGGATTTATAAGAGAACAAATGTTTAAGATTGGGCAAGAAACCGCAGCTCAACTAAGAGAGAAAGCAGATTTGGAGAAAACTCAAGGTGTAGAATTAATTAAAGATCAGCAGATACACCGCAATGAAGCAGACCGACAAAATTACCCTTTTTCTTTTATAGAAGAGATTTTTAATATGAAGACAACTGACTCGGTAACAGACCCCATTCAATATAATAATGAAGTTATAATAGGCGTTCTAAAAGAGATGTATTCATCAAGTGGCAAATTAAACACATTTGATACTGGAAAACGCGTGATGATATCGCTAAAAGAGCAATTAATCAGCTATCTAGAATCAAAGTATAAGGTTGAAGTTAATCACGCTATGCTTGATGATGTATAGCCAGAGTTTACCTCGAACGCATGATGTTATTCCAGTTTCAACTACTTGGATGACAAGAAAGGAAGCATCGGTATAGGAAAAAGCAATGCTGTATCACTGCAAAATTTGGCATTAACTGATAATAGTTGGAATAGTTAATGCCAAGGGTTTTCTAAAGACCTTCAACAACCCATTTTGTAAAATTCACAGGACCCATTAAAATATTTTTTTACATTTCATTATATATTCCTCAACATATTATCTTTAAATACTAATAATTATGGCTTTATTGATAGTTGAGTCGCCTGCGAAGGCAAAAACGATAGGCAAGTATCTAAGTAAAGAGTTCAAGGTAGCTGCGTCTTTTGGACATGTGAGAGATCTGCCAGTAAAAAACGGTTCTGTTGATCCAGATAATGATTTTGCCATAAAGTATGAGATTATTGAAAAAGCAGAGAAGTATGTGAAAGAGCTGGCAAAGGAAGCAAGTAAAACATCAGATATATACCTTGCAACAGACCCAGATAGGGAAGGAGAAGCAATAGCCTGGAATGTGGTAGAGGCACTAAAGGAAAGGAAAGCAATCAATGATAAAAGTCATATTTATAGAGTAGTCTTTAATGAGATAACAAAAAGGGCAGTGCAAGAAGCGGTAAAAAATCCACGAGAAATAAACATGGACTTAGTGCGTGCGCAACAAGCACGCAGAGCTTTAGATTACCTGGTTGGATTTAATTTGTCGCCACTGCTGTGGACGAAATTGTCGGGAAGCAAATCTGCAGGGCGGGTGCAATCTGTTGCACTGAAGCTCATATGCGAGCGGGAAGATGAAATTAGTAAATTTATAACACAGGAGTATTGGAGCATAAAGGCAGAGATGCAAAACAGCAAAGACGAAACGTTTTTTGCTATGCTCAGCCACTATGACAATAAAAAGCTAGAAAAATTTGATATCAAGAATGAAGAGGAAGCAAAGAACTTAGTTGGGGAAATTGAGTCAAGGCAATATGCTGTAAGCACAGTAGAACGCAAGCAGGTTAAGAGAAACCCGCTTCCTCCATTTATTACTTCAAGTCTTCAACAAGATGCAGTGAATAAGCTTTACTTTAATGTGAAAAATGTTATGCGCATAGCGCAAAACTTATATGAAGGTATCGATATTGGTGGTGAAACTGTCGGGTTGATAACCTACATGCGTACAGATGGGTTTTATATTGCAGATGAAGCTATAAACTCAATCAGAGAGTCAATTAAGTCGTTATATGGCGATAAATATTTACCAAAGTCTCCTCGTCAATATATAAAAAAGGTCAAAAATGCTCAGGAAGCGCATGAAGCGATTCGTCCAACTGATATAAACAGAACGCCAGGTAGTATCAAAGACTATTTAACGCCAGAGCAATTTAAATTGTATGATCTGATTTGGAAAAGAACCATTGCAAGTCAGATGGAATCAGCAATCTTTGATCAAGTGGTAGTTGAAATTAGTTCTACTGATCAGAAGGTAATTCTACGAGCAAGTGGATCGAGCATATTTTTTGATGGTTTCTATAAAGTTTATAGAGATAACGCAGATGATGAAGATGAAGGTATGCTACCTGCCATGAAAGAAGGTGAAGCGTGCAAACTGATCTCTGTTGATCCAAAACAGCATTTTACTCAACCGCCACCGCGTTACAGTGAAGCAAGCATTGTTAAAAAAATGGAGGAAATTGGCATAGGCCGTCCATCAACTTATGCAGCAATTATTTCGGTATTGCAAGACCGTGAGTACGTTACACTGGATAATAAAAGATTTATTCCAAGCAGCCGCGGTAAGATCGTTACCATATTTTTGGAAACTTTCTTTCAGCGTTGTATAGAGTATAATTTCACAGCGCAAATGGAAGAAAAGCTTGATTTAATCTCAAATGGACGTGCAGATTGGAAAAAAGAACTGGGCTATTTTTGGGTACCATTTTTTAACCATGTAAACTCCGTCAAGCAAATGACGCATGATGAGATTTTTAGCGGCATTCACAGTTTGGTAGTCGATTGGTTTTGTTCAGAAGAAGGAAAGGAAGAAATAGGCAAAAAATGTCCTGATTGTTCTGATGGTATATTGAAATTGAATTTTGGAAAAGCGGGAGTGTTTCTTGGATGTTCTAACTACCCTGCATGCAACCATACAAAGGAAATTACGGGCAGTAATGACAACTCAGAATATCCCAAAAGCTTGGGTATAGACGATGTGACAGGCCAAGAAGTAATGATCAAAAAAGGCCCTTTTGGGCTTTACCTGGAATTCAATAACGAGTCGAAAAAGAAAAAAACGGTTTCCATACCAAAAGATATAAATGTTAATGATATTGATCTGAATACCGCTACTCAGTTACTTTCCTTGCCAAAAGTGATCGGAGAACACCCAGAAACTGGAAAGGAAGTAAAAATAGGCCTTGGAAGATTTGGGTACTATATTTTCTATGATAGTAGATACTTTTCTCTTAAGAAAAGCTCCAAGGAGGTATTGGACACACAATTAGATGAAGCTGTGCAAATTATTGCAAAAAGCCCACGTAAAGAGCTAAAATCCCTTGGTTTTAATGACAAGGGAAAAGAAGTTTTCATCTGCAACGGTAAGTATGGATTCTATATAAAATGCGGTAAAACAAATGTGGCCTTAGGCAAAAATGCAGATATTGAAAGTATAGATTTAAAAAAAGCTTTAGAGTTAATTAAGAATAAAAAATAAATGCTTAAAAGATATCTTGCAACTCTTCTGTAAATGCAATATGTTGAGCTTTATAAAAATACTTGTCAATCGTTAGTGTATATGGAGGTAAAATTATGTTAAATAGTGTAGAGCATCATGATTTGCATGAAATGCTAAAAAGATATCGTGAAAATAAGAATAACTGGGCAGGCTATGAGCGTCTAATAGGCGAGCATGCAGACATCAATGCCCAAGACAGTCAAGGAAGAACTAAATTGCACCATGCTGCTTATTTCAATGATACTGATACGGTTGAGCTTCTCCTCAAAGCAGGAGTAGACATTGCTGCCCAAGACAATCTGGGAAGGACTGCGTTGCACTATGCCGTTTATTTCAACAACCCTAGTATGGTTAAACTTCTTCTCAAAGCAGGAGTAGACGTTGCTGCCCAAGACAATCTGGGAAGGACTGCATTGCACTATGCCGTTTATTTCAACAACCCTGGTATGGTTGAACTTCTTCTCAAAGCAGGAGTAGACATTAATGCCCAAGACAGTCAAGGAAGGACTGCATTACATTATGCTGCTTATTTCAATAACACTGGTATAGTTAAACTTCTTCTCGAAGCAGAAGCTAAAACTAATATAAAAGATAATAATGGTAAAAAACCGCTTTCTTTTGCTAAGAATAAGGAAATAACTGATTTATTTAAGAGCCTGCCAGCTAGATGCCTTTCTAGTGTTATAGTCAGCTGTCTTCTAGCTCCCCTTTCTACTTTTTGCGGAGGATGATCTTTATTATATCATCAACATAAAAAAACATATAAGATTGCTTCTACTGCTGCTATGAGAAAATTGCTTGTTCTTAACATATAAGGGGCGTGGTGAAGCAAAAGTGGTGTCATATAAGTAGCTCCTTCTTCTGTCATTCCAGCGCTCTTTTTTCTGTTATTCCAGTGCTTCCTTCCCTTGTCATTCAAGTAGCCAGACACTGGAATCCAGGATACCACTTTAGTAATAAATATTTAAGAAATTTACTAAATGGGAAGAAAAGGCAAAAGAAGCCCTAGTCGGTATTTATTTTCAGTATTGGCGTTTTTATGCCTTAAACGCTGCAATTTAGCTGCTTTTAAACGCAACTAGTCTAAGCTATAATATTTAAGAAATTTACCAGGCAGAAGAAAAAGACAATAAAACCCCGAGGTAGCTAGTTATTCCACTCTCTATTTTAAAATCCGGCGTTGGGTGCTGTCTTAAACGACTTATAAGCGCGTTTCAGCTTGTATGGGCAAAAACCCGAAGTTTTAAAAAGACATGCAGTGCACATAGTGCGAAAAATTAAACAATAGTACGCCAAATACAAGTTTTCTTGTCATTTTAACCTGCACAGATTGGGAAGTTAAATAATAGCTTCAATATTATGATAAAAGGAATGGCGAAGGTTGTCAAGTAGTTTTTTTGTTTCTGTTGGGTAGCTTTCCTCTACTGTCGTCTGTCCGCTTTCTGTGTAGTGGAATTGGTATAAGCAGACTTTTTACACAATTAACTGTTGAAACTTTATATCTTTAAGTGTATCATAATTAGTATACTTAAAAAGTATTACAGTTCTTTATAAACAGTAAATATTAAGGTATTTTGTATGTCAGATGATTTGTGGGGTTTTCTTATAGATATTCCCAGTGGAGGTTACATAATTGAGAGTTCATACTGCACAGGCGGTGAATGTAGTAGTTACACAGGAAATATCGATCCAAGCGATATCTGGAAGTTTAATTTGGTTTCTCCGGACGGTAAGGCAAAAAAATTTGAGGCTAGTGTAACGGATCTCTTCGAGCCGAGAATTCGCCTTAGTGTAGATAGCAGTGGCAAAAAAATCGATTTTGATATCTCTCCTAAAAATTGTAACATAACAAAAGATGGGCTTCTTTGCATTGATGGAAACAATCAAGATCATGAGCTAAAACTCTTGATAAAGAAATATTAGTTTCTACATCTCGGGCATAACGTTCAGTATAGGTGCTATTTTACTTATAATGCTCTTGGCCACAGGTGCAGCGATTATTCCTCCGGTATGATACCGGCCCTGAGGTTCATCAATAACAATTAGTACTATATACCTTGGATCAAGTGTAGTCAGCACTCCTATAAACGACGCTATGTTTGCATTTTTGTCATATTTACCATTTACAACTTTTTCTGCTGATCCAGTTTTACCCCCTATCGCATATGCTTTTATGTTCGCTCTCCTTCCCGTTCCATCTGTTACTGCTGCACGTAATAATTTTCTTATCTCTCTGGAAGTGCTTTCTGCAACAATCTGCTCCCCTATACTTTTTTTATTCAACATCAAAGTTGCGTTGTGAAATATTCCGTCGTTGACTAATGCGGCTGCAGTTTGTGCAATATGCATAGGAGTTATAGCTATTCCATAACCGTAAGACGCCGTTACTGAAGTGCTTTCACTCCATTTATCCGGAACTATCGGTATGGATTTTTCTGGCACTTCTATTCTCAAAGGAGAAAATAGCTTCATGGTCTTAAAGTATCCTACCTGTTTCCCAATACCTAGTTTGGCCGCAATTTTTGCTGCACCAACGTTAGACGATTTTACAAATATATCTCGCACAGTAACTTTTGGAATTTTAAACTCATGAAAATCCTGAATTTCATATTTCCCGATAGTGATTGGTTTTGACACGTCATATAAATCATCAGTTTTCACAACATTCGCATCGAGCGCTGCTGCTATTGTAAAGAATTTTATCACCGATCCCATCTCATATACTCCAAGACTGGCGCGATTAAACTTTTGTATATCTTTTGCCTTACTCTGCAAGTTGGAATTAAAGTCGGGCAGACTGACCATCGAAATGACTTCACTATCTTTCACACTCAAAACAATTCCCACTCCACCAAGCGCCTGATATCTGCTTACGGCTTTAGTGAGTTCCTGATGTACTATGCTTTGTACTCGTGTATCTAAGGATAGTTGAACATATCTACTGGTATTGTCGTGATGCTGGTTACTTATATATGCCTCAACTCCGGCAATGCCTTTGCCATCTATGTCGGTGTAGCCAAGCACGTGTGCAAACAAATTGTTGTGAGGGTATATGCGCTTTACATCATCATAAAAGTTTACTCCTGGCACGCCAGCGTTTTTTATTGCTAATAACTCTCTTGGAGTTAAATGCCGCTTTATCCAAGCAAATTTCTTTTTCGAAGTAAGTATTTTATATAAATCTTCGTATTCAAGATCATCCAAAATAGAGCACAACTGTTCTGCTATACTTTCTGGATTCTTTACTCTGGTTGAATCTATATACAGTGATGTTGTTGGCACATTTGTTGCTATCACCACTCCATTTCTATCCAAAATATCAGGCTGCCTATGTGCTATATTACTTTTTTTTAAGTCTTCTGAGGCAGCAAGCTGATCAAATGTTAAAGAGAACATACGGAAAATAATTATTATATAAAACATAAACAATGGTACTATAAAATATAGTGAGCGGAGCTTATTTCTCAGTAACGCTTGCATATTTACTTGACTTGAAAAAAATGGAAATTATCTTAGCTGAACCACGCGGTTTTTGCGCGGGAGTCAAAAGAGCTGTGGACATATTGACTATCACTTTAGAAAAATACAAGAACAAGCGCCAAGTTTATGTGCTGCACGAAATTGTTCACAACAAATATATAGTAGAGGACTTTAAGAAACAAGGCGTGGTTTTTGTAAACAGTACTGAGGACATTAAAGACAATGGGGGAATATTGATTTTCAGTGCACACGGAGTGTCAAAAAACATAGAAGAGGAGGCAAAAAGAAAGGGTATTCAAGTGATTGATGCAACATGCCCTTTAGTCAATAAAGTACACAAAGAAGCAAAAAGATATGAGGATAGTGGTAGAGAATTAATTCTGATTGGGCACGAAAATCACCCAGAAGTTAAGGGAATTAGAGGAAGAGTAGATGATCCTATCACTTTAGTGCAAACCGTAGAAGATGTACACAATTTAAAAGTTACAGATCCAGATAATTTATCTTACGTCACGCAAACTACGCTAAGCGTCGATGATACCAGCGAAATTATTGCTGCCCTAAAGCTTAGGTTTCCAAGCATCACAGGTCCTAATTTAAAAGATATATGCTATGCAACACAAAACAGGCAAAATGCTGTTAAAAAACTAGCTGAAATCGTAGACATAGTGTTAATTGTAGGGAGTAAAAATAGTTCGAATTCAAATCGCTTATTAGATCTATGCATCGCTAGAGGGAAAAGAGCCTATTTAATTGATAATTACAACTGTGTGAACAAAAGCTGGTTGCAGGGTATAGAAAAGATAGGAATCACCGCAGGTGCTTCTGCTCCTGATATATTGGTTGATGAGCTAATAGACTACCTGAAAACACACATGAACATAAAAGTTTCAGTTATGCCAGGTGGTGTTACTGAAAACGTTCAGTTTAAAATACCGAATTTGGTTTAAAATAAAACTAGTCCACTAGCCTTTATTTTGGTATTATTGATATCAATTTCCACTACACAGAAAGTGGATAGATACAAGACAACAGTGGAAAAAAGCTGTAACGTCATCCAACAGAAACAAAAAAACTACTTGACAAACTCCTTCAGTTCCCTTATCATAGTAATGAAGCTATTTGTTTAACTTCCCAATCTGTGCAGGTTAAAATGACAAGAAAACTTGTATTTGGCGTACTATTGTTTAATTTTTCGCACTATGT
>JAISAR010000106.1 GCA_031266615.1 Rickettsiales bacterium | reverse complement strand
AGTGCACATAGTGCGAAAAATTAAACAATAGTACGCCAAATACAAGTTTTCTTGTCATTTTAACCTGCACAGATTGGGAAGTTAAATAATAGCTTCAGTACTATGATAAAAGGAATGGCGAAGGTTGTCAAGTAGTTTTTTTGTTTCTGTGAGCTACCTAGATGACGGCTAGGATTGTATAATAGTTTAGTTGTACTGGAATCTAGTTTTTCGTATAATTTCATTAAAAAAGTATGAAAGGCCTATATATCAAGACTTACGGCTGTCAGATGAACGTTTATGACTCCGTTTTAATGGAGAATATAATTAAGCCTCTGGGGTTCAACGTTGTCAGTGACGCAGAAAAAGCCGATTTGGTGATATTGAATACCTGCCACATTAGAGAGAAAGCGGCAGAAAAGCTCTATTCAGAGCTTGGGAAGATTCATTCATCACGAAAGAATAAGGAAATTACTATAGTGGTAGCTGGATGTGTAGCACAAGCAGAAGGCGAGGAAGTGTTCAGAAGAGCTCCATTTGTGGACATTGTTGTTGGTCCGCAGAGTATCGCTACTCTGCCGGAGCTGATAGTCAAAGCAAGCAGAAGTAAAGGTCATGTGATAAATACCGATTTTCCTGAGGTTGCAAAGTTTGATAAATTACCAGATGAGTGTTACGGCAATAGCCAAGGGTCTTCTGCGTTTCTCTCCATACAAGAGGGTTGTGACAAGTTTTGTACATTTTGTGTAGTGCCCTACACTCGCGGAGCTGAATATTCACGGCCAGTGAATGAAATATTCCGTGAAGCGCTGAAATTAGTTGCAAATGGGGCAAAGGAAATCAATTTGCTCGGTCAAAATGTCAATGCTTACCACGGGGAATGCGAAGGAGAAACATGGGATTTAGGAAAATTAATTGGTCATATCGCTAAAATTGAAAAGCTAGGGAGAATCCGCTATACGACCTCTCATCCACGAGATATGCATGAATCCCTCTACTTGGCACATGCGGAAGAGCCAAAACTCATGCCGTTCATTCACCTGCCTGTGCAGTCAGGCTCGAATAAAATATTACGCGTGATGAACAGAAAACACACTACAGAGGAGTATTTGGAGATAGTAGATAGATTGCGCAAATTGAAACCTGAAATCGAATTTTCTTCTGATTTTATCGTTGGTTTTCCTGGGGAAACCGAAAAAGACTTTGAGGAAACTATGAAGCTAGTGGAAAAAGTAAAGTACGCTCAAGCTTATAGTTTTAAATATAGCCCAAGACCAGGAACACCGGGAGCGGAAAGAAAAGATCAGGTGCCAGAAGAAGTTAAAACAAAGCGCCTTCTTCGTTTACAAAAGCTAATTAGTGCACAACAACTCGAATTTAATCAGAGTGTGGTAGGCAAGACTATTCCTGTTCTGTTTAGCGATAAAAAAGGCAAACACCAAGACCAAATTATTGGCAAAAGCCCATATATGCAATCAGTTTGCATTGATGATCCTGAGGATAAATATAGAGACAAAATAGTAAGTGTGAAGATATTGAAAGCCCGGCAGAATAGTTTGCTTGGGTGTGAGTTGTAAGAGTAAGTCTACCTAATAGGGCTATTTTTCAATGAAGAAAAAGTGCTTCCGTGTTGTTATACAGAGGCACTTTGCGTAGTTTATTTCGAGCGTATCAACCCTACTTTCTAAAACTCAAGAAGTTGCCATTCTGTTTTGTACCAGTATATGAAGCTTCATATAGGATGCTTCCAGGGCTACTAGTTGTTCCTCTTCCCCATTTATAATATACATCCTCAATCTCTCCAGAATTATTGTATCTATAAGAACGTAACTCCCAAATAAGATCACTTCTACTACTTTTGTTAGCGTCATGGAATTCCTGATAAGGCCAACTTTTATCATTATTACCTTTAGGCATAATTAGCTCCTTAAATTTATATAAATATATATAATATGTTAATATCTTATATAGTGATGTCAATATCTATTAGTAAATTAATACTTATAGAGATAGTTTTTTTTGAATTTGTAATTTTCCTGAAAGCCCTATATCCTTTAACTTTATCCAGTTGAAATGAACATGAAGCATTATCCTGATACAACGAGTAGTCCTGATTTTTCGTCGTTAGAAAAGGAAATCATAAAATTTTGGCAGGAAAGCAAAATTTTTGAGCAGTCAGTTGAGGAACGTTCCAAGGACAATTGTTTTGTCTTTTACGATGGACCTCCATTTGCAAATGGACTGCCACATTATGGGCATTTACTCACTGGTTTCATCAAAGACGCATTTGCAAGATATCAAACCATGCTGCAAAAAAGAGTTGAACGTAGATTTGGTTGGGATTGCCACGGGTTGCCGGCCGAGATGGGTGCGGAAAAGGAACTTGGAATATCCGGCAGAACTGAGATAGAAAAATTCGGCATTGAAAAATTCAATAATCATTGTCGTACTTCTGTGATGAAATTTTCATCAGAATGGGAGAAGTATGTAAATAGGCAGGCAAGGTGGGTAGATTTTCACAACGACTATAAAACCATGGATAAGTCATTCATGGAGTCAGTCATGTGGGTATTTAGGCAGCTTTATGATAAGGGCTTGGTGTATGAATCAGTGCGCGTTGTTCCCTATAGCTGGGCATGTGAAACTCCATTGTCCAATTTTGAAACAAGGCTTGATAATGCATATAGAGAAAAGACTAGCAAAGCTGTAACTGTTGCATTTGAGCTTTTAGAAAACCCGCAGCAGTTTAAACAAAAATGTAAATTACTTGCTTGGACTACAACTCCTTGGACGTTGCCAAGCAACTTGGCGCTGGCAATAGGAAAAGACATTGAGTATTGTGCAGTGTCAGTTCACTCCTTGGTGTCATTCCAGCGCGTGACGCTGGAATCTAGAGAGAAAGAAACCTGGATCCCAGTGTCAAGCACTGGGATGACAGAGAAGAGTGCTGGAATGGCATCAGACCAACCTAATGAAATTTACATCTTCGCTGAAAGCTACCTAGAGAAGTTTATCAGCCATTGTGAGCAAAACAACATTCCATATGAAAATTACAATATAAAACTCAAAGCAGATGATCTTGTAGGTCTTGCTTATAAGCCACTGCTTGATTACTTTAAAGATACGAAAAATGCATTCCGCGTTTTCATAGCCGATTATGTCACAGCAGAAGATGGTACTGGAGTTGTGCACACTGCTCCTGGATTTGGTGAAGAAGATTTTTATCTTTGCCAAAGCCATAATATTCCAGCCATTTGTCCAATTGACAACGGTGGAAAGTTTACTGCTGAAGTTTCGGATTTAGCAGGAGTTCACGTCTTTGATACTAATGATACAGTGATAAAGAAATTGAAAGAACAAGGAAACTGGTTCAAAACTGAGCAATATATTCACAATTATCCACACTGCTGGAGAACTGATACTCCTTTAATCTATCGCACTATGCCTTCTTGGTATGTTGCTGTGACAAAATTCAAAAGCAGAATGGTAGGGCTAAATAAGAGAGTTAATTGGATTCCAAGTCATATAAGAGATGGTCAATTTGGAAAATGGCTTGAAGGGGCACATGATTGGTCAATTTCACGCAATCGATTTTGGGGTACACCTATTCCTGTGTGGAAATCAGATGATGTAAGATATCCAAGAGTGGATGTGTATGGTTCGATAGCAGAACTAGAGCGAGATTTTAATGTTAAAGTGGATGATTTGCACAGACCATTTATCGATACTTTAACAAGACCAAATCCTGATGACCCAACAGGAAAATCAGTTATGCGCCGTGTGCCTGACGTGTTTGACTGTTGGTTTGAATCTGGTTCAATGCCATTTGCGCAAGTTCACTATCCATTTGAAAATAAAGAGTGGTTTGAGAATAATTTTCCTGCAGATTTTATCACCGAATATATAGCACAAACAAGAGGGTGGTTCTATACGCTTTTTGTGCTTTCGACTGCTTTATTTGACAGTGAGCCATTTAAGAATTGCATATGCCATGGTGTAGTTCTTGATGTAAAAGGGCAGAAATTGTCCAAGCGTCTGAATAATTATGCGGATCCAATGGAAGTGTTTGATAAATATGGTTCTGATGCGCTGCGTTTTCTTATGCTTTCTGGATCTATTGTTTGCGGTGGTAATTTGCTGCTTGATAAAGAGGGAAACTCAATCCGAGATGTGCTGAGAAACGTAATAAAGCCTATTTGGAACAGTTATCACTTTTTTACCATGTATGCAAATGCAGATGGAATTAAAGCTGAAGTTTGTAAGGATTACCAAAGCACTATTGATCGTTACATGATCTCCAAATGTTTTGAAGCTGTAGAAAGCATTCAAGCTTCTATGAACAACTACAATTCCCAAGAGGCCTGCAAAATCCTGATAGATTTTTTTGAAGTGTTAAATAATTGGTATATTCGTCGCAGTCGTGAGCGTTTTTGGAAAAGTGATTTAGATCAGGATAAGACTGATGCTTACAATGTTCTATATACGGTTTTTTATTACATACTTCGGGCTGCAGCTCCTTTATTGCCACTTATAACGGAAACTATATGGCAGGGGCTCAAATATAAAGAAACATCTGTTCATTTGGCTGATTTTCTACAGTTAGAGGGGTATGATAATGAACTAATCGCCAAGATGGATTTGGTGAGAGAGGTGTGCAATGCTGCACTCTCTATCAGAAACACCTTTAATATACGTATCAGACAGCCGCTTGGCAGTATGACCATTTATCATCAGTCTTCCTATAGTTTTCTTGAAGGTGAACCGCTTTCTGTCATCCCAGAGTTCTCTCCTGTCATCCAAGTAGCTGACACTGGGATCCAGTGTGCTGCAGATTCAAATGAGTACCAGGAGATGATAAAAGATGAGGTGAATGTAAAAAAACTAGAGCTGGTAAACAAACTTGAAGATATTGCATCACTAGAGCTAAAACTAAATTTCCCGCTACTTGGAAAGAAGATTCCAGACAAGATCAAGAAACTAGTTCAATATGTCAAGGAGGGAAAATGGAGGCAAGCTGAGAATGAGCAGATATTTTTGGGAGACAAATCGGAGAACTATATTATAGAGAAAGGCGAGTACGAATTATTATTAAAAGCAAATAGTGAATATTCTGCTGTGTTTGATAACAACAAAGGGGTTGTCATCCTAAACACTGAACTAAATGATGAATTAATTCTAGAAGGGCTCGCGAGAGATGTCGTGAGACTCATCCAAGAAACTAGAAAGCAAGCTGATTTTCATATATCCGATAGAATCAGAGTAGTAATCAAAACAGAGGATGAGAAAATTAAAGAAGCAGTGAATACTTGGAGTGAGTATATAAAAGAACAGACTCTTGCCTTATCTTTAGAAATTAATGTAGAAATTGGAACCAGCTTCTATTCTAAGAAATACCAAGATTCAATTGTTGGTATTAAGTTAGATTGTTAGTAGTTGCAAATTGTTAGTATTTATGCTATATTTTAGGTAATTGGGGTAAGGTTATGGTATGAATGCTGTTGTAGATCCTGGTGGAGTTATTGGCTTAACTAATGGTGGTTTGGGTAAAAAAGAACCTATTGCTGTTTCCAGTTCGGTGAAAGAGGGGAAATTTTTTGGTGGTATGACTTCTGGTTTTAACGTTCCACTAAGTATATTTCGTTATAAAGGTTATGACTCTGACTTTTTTACTTCCTGGTATAATATACTAAGAGAAATATTTGAAGAGATAAAGGGAATGTGCCCGGAAAAACGGGTGTTGAATTTAGCTCTGTCAGTTTTAATGCTTCCTTATATTGCTTCTGTTTCATTGGGATTAGTAGTATATAACAGGTCTAAAGCAGACGGTAAAATACAAGCCAGTCCGGAGGGAAATAAAACAAAAAAAAGTGAAGTAAGTGAAAGTACAGCGAAAAGATTGGCATATAGTGTTCTTGCTGCAATAGCAATTCTTGTTAATATAGTTGTGCTTGTCACCTTAATTATTCCTGCAACACTAGCTTTGGCTACTTTTTATCTTTTGAATAGGAAGTTATCTCATTCTTTGATTGCTACCGTTAAAATAGGTAGTGGGTTGTATAAGAATGAACACCAGAATATTGAGGTGTATTTTCACGAGATAGATGCTGGTGAGTCAGACATTAGGTGGGATATGAAAGTTAAGTTTCCACCACAATTTGAACAGTTACTTAGAGATTTGTGTGAAGATAAAAATGATAAGCTATTTGTTACACAAGATGCAGAGCACAATACTATACTGAAACTATCAGCTAATATCCGCTTAAAAAATGGTCTTAAGCCTTTACGTAATGAGATCAGGGGTATGCTTGCAACTTCGATTCAAGGATTCACAGAAGCTATGGGAGAGCTGTTGAAGCTAGACAAAAAAGATATCACATACGATAAGCTGAAGGAACTGTTGAATGAATTCAGACTGAAAGTAGTAAATAGCATAGACCATAAATTGACAAGTCACTTAATATACAATGCTTATCAAGTTCTCTTTATACAGGCAATTAAGTTTCGGCAAAACAAACGGGGAGAAGATTTTTCATTAGAAGAAAGACTGAAAGAAGCATTAGTAGTACAAGAATTAAGAAGCAAAGGTAAGGAATTGCCGACTGAAAAAGAAATGATAATAAAAGATCTAGGAATATCAAATAACTTAAATGATAAAGCACTTCCTTCATTTATAGCAAAGCGGAAAAAGCTTATAAAAGAAGGGAAAATAGCTGAAAAGAAAGTGATTGATGTCTATAAGGATATATACCCTGAAGAAACAAGAGAGGCTTTAGAAAAAGCTGACGAGATAATAAAAGAGTTAAAAAGCATGGGAGAAGAAAGGTATAAGAAGATATGTGAAAAATTAAAAGAAGTGTATGAGAATAGAAAGAATGGAGGCCTAAAAGATGGTGCCTTAAAAAGGAAATTGGAAGATTTTTTTAAACTTGAACCTACTGATCAATACGTTTATCGAGAATTAATAAAATCGAGAATAAGAAAAGCTCAGGTTATGTTAAATCAACCAGATTTAACAATTGATATAAAGCAAAGTTTACTTGGTGAATTCCATGATTTAAATGTAGATGTGTGTTCTCATCACGAAATAAATCTCTTGCTGGAAAAAATGCATTTAGAAATAACAAAATGTAAAACTCAAAGTTTATTTCAAGAGCAAGGAAAGAGTATAAAGGACATAAAAGATAATACAGGCATATTCATGCTATTCAATCGAGAAGATGAAAAACGTCTAGTAAACAAGATTGTTTCTTATCGGGAAGAAATTAGAAAATATTTAACGCAACCTGCGAGAGTAAAGGAAATAATAGAAAAGCAGAATAAGGATTTGGATATTGAGAAAAATAGTGAAGAAAAGGAATCTCTAGCTATGGAGTTAATAGAATTATGCTTGAAAAATAACCAAGAAATTCTAAAAGCATTAGAGGACTTAGAATCTGAAAAAGAGGGATTATTGATAAATGAAAAAACAGAATATGATTACAAAGAAGAACTAACGTCTCGTGAAAAGATAAAATTTGCAATTATAGAAGATAAGCTGTTAGAAATAATAAAGTCTTCTAGTAAAGACGAACTGTTAAAGATAATAGAAAAAGCTTTTAATAAGAGTGAACTGTTAGAAATAAAGGAGACTTCTAAAGATAAGCCGTTGGAAATAATAAGACAGGCAGCAATCAAGAGGTTATTAGAAAAAGCAGAACTTGAATATTGCTTAGCAGAGAAATGCATCAAATATCCCGTGATTGAAACGAAAAATAATATCAAACACTTTTGTCAGGCTTTATTGTCTCCTTTGATAGGCAATTTGGTAGAGAAGATAATAAATCATATACCAAAGGATAATAAGAGTAGTGCGTGGAATCTGACAAATTTGTATAAAAGTGCTTGTACCGTTATTAATTATAATAGGCTTGGATGGTCAGCTATTGGAGGCAAAAATAGTACAGAAGGAAAAGCGTTAAATGTGGCGCATGATACTTATAAGGAAGTAGAAACATTGCTTAAATATTTCGAGTCAAGTTATAAGGAAGTGGGGGGCTTGATAGGTAACGTATTTTCTGATGATGGCGAAACATTTAAAAAGGATATATGGCCTCAGATAAAAAATCATTTGCTTGGAATGTGGGATAGATTTTCTAAGGATGTCGAATTCACGTTAATCAGCAAGGATAAGAACATCAATCAAGAAACAGTAAACACTGAATTAGGTCAATTTACAATACAAAAACATAATTCTATTGGCGGCCTAGTAGCAGGGGCATAATACACTACCTTGCTAAGTAATTATAAATGGCTGTAATAATATCACTACTATCACAGCCCATTTGAGCAAGTTCAGCGTTTCCACCGCAACCCCTTCCAGTTACGGTAGATACCAGCTCTTTTGCACTGATCTTATCAGTTAAGTCTTTACTTACTTTGACAATCAGCACTGTTTTGTTTTTTTCCGTTGCTGTGAAAGCTATTACAGTTTTTGGTCTTTGTTGCTGCAGAACAAATTCCCTTATTATACTTGCTGGAATGTCAGTAAGAGTGTGGCTTACGAAATTCATTCCATTTATTTCAGTGCTTTTTATGTTCTCTGTGCTTACGAGCTTTTTATAAAGGCTTTTTATTTTAGCTTCGGATTCCTTGCGCTCTTGGCTTAAAATACTGAGTCGATTTGTTATTTCACTTATCGGCGCTTTTACGGATTCTGCGACTTTTTTCAAGTTGATTTCATTATCACGGACATAATTAATTGCTTCTTGACCGGTTAAAGCTTCGATCCTTCTTACTCCAGATGCAATAGAACATTCTGTTACTATCTTAAACAGGCCAATTTCTCCAGCGCGCTCCACGTGCGTGCCGCCACACAGCTCTTTTGAATTTCCAATGCTTACCACTCTTACTTGGTCGCTATACTTTTCGCCGAACAATGCCATAGCTCCTTCGTCTATTGCCTGATTCATACTCTGAATTTTTGTAGACGTGAAAAAATTTTCTCTGATTAGGGAGTTTACCATATCTTCTATTGCAAACAGTTGATCCTGAGTAACTTGAGTGTTGTGGCTGAAGTCAAATCTCAGTCTATCCGGTGCAACTAAGGATCCCTTTTGAGTAACGTGATCACCCAAGATCTTTCTCAATGCAAAGTGCAGAAGATGCGTAGCTGAATGGTTTCTTCTTAGGTCTTGCCTTCTCTCCTTGTCAATAGTTGCTGTAACTGTGTCACCTTTACAAATTGAGCCGGATTTAACTACGCACCTGTGCAAATATAGGTCGTTAATCTTATTGGTGTTTTCCACTGGAATGACACCTAGGTTTGGTGTCATTCCAGCGCGTGGAGCTGGCTGGATCCCAGTGTCAGCTACTTGGATGACAATAAAACTTCCAGTGTCCCCCACCTGTCCACCTGATTCGCCATAAAAAGGTGTTTTATCAAGTATAATGGTTACCTTCTCTCCTTCTTTTGCGGAATCAATAACTTCATTTTTAGGAGAAATTATGGCTATCACTTTTGCATCCTTTACCTCACTAAACTCATAACCAACAAATTTTGTTTTGCCAAATTCATCGATCAAATCGAACCATATTTGCTCAACAGACTTTTCACCAGACCCAGCCCATTTAGCGCGTGCTCTCTCTTTCTGCTCTTTCATCGCGTCATCAAAACCTTTTTGGTCAAAATTTATTTTCCTCTCTTTTAAAATGTCAAGTGTGATATCCAAAGGAAACCCATAAGTGTCATATAGCTTAAACGCCGATTCTCCTGGCAGAGTATCGCCTGGTTTTAAATCTGCAGTGAATTTTTCCAAGAGATTAATGCCTTTCATCAAAGTATCTTTAAAATTCTCTTCCTCTGATTTTAACGTTGTCTCTATTGAACTTTTGGCTCTAATTAGTTCAGGATAAACATCTCCCATATAAGCTGAGCTTGAGCTATCTATCAGCACTGGAAAAATACGATAGAGTAGGGGATCACTATATCCAAGCTGATGGATATAACGTGCAGCTCTTCTGATTAATCTGCGCAGTACGTAGTTCCTGCCTTCATTTCCAGGGAGTATCCCTTCTGCAATTAGAAATGCGGCTGCACGAAGATGATCCGCGATGATCTTATGAGCTACTTTGTTTTCTGTATTTCCACAGAGCTCTTGCGACTCATTTATCAGAGCAGAAAATAGATCAATATCATAGTTATCATGAACGTTTTGCATCACGGCAGCTATTCTCTCAAGGCCCATTCCAGTATCGATGCATTTTTTTGGTAGTTTTTGCAAATTACCTTCTTCATCTTTATTGAATTCCATAAACACCAAATTCCAGATTTCAACAACTCTATCGTCATCTTGTAAATTAGGTTTTGCATGGTCATAAAAAATTTCAGAACATGGACCACATGGGCCAGTATTGCCCATGCTCCAGAAGTTATCATCTGTTGCAATTCTGATGATTTTATCATCCGAAAAACCACTTACCTTGCGCCAAATCTTGTATGCTTCATCATCAGTGTGGTAGACAGTTATGGATAGTCTATTTTTATCAAGAGACAATTCTTCAGTAATAAACTTCCACGCAAGCTCTATCGCGGTTTCTTTGAAATAATCACCGAAGCTAAAATTCCCAAGCATTTCAAAAAATGTGTGATGCCGAGTTGTATAGCCAACATTTTCAAGATCGTTGTGCTTGCCACCTGCTCTTAGACACTTTTGACTCGAGACAGCACGTTTCATTTCAGTTTTTTGTAAACCGGTGAAGATATTTTTAAACTGCACCATACCAGCATTTGTAAACATGAGCGTTGGATCATGCTCTGGGATCAAAGGGGAAGAAAAAACCTGCTTGTGGTTGTTACTTACAAAAAACTTTATAAATCTTTCTCTAATTTCGTTTAGTTTCATCGTTTTTATTGAGATTATCTATGCATAATAAGGTGTAATGAGAGTAAAATCAATTGATCAATCCAGATATTAATATATACATTATTTAGTATAATAAAAGTAATACTTACATAAAAATTTTAATAAAAAGACATGGACTAAAACCTTCGATCTGCTAATGTAGTGAATATTAATAAATTTAGGAATAGATGTATGACAAAAAGATCACGAAACGCCTCACAAAGAGAAGAAATGACACCATCAGAGAAAAGGGCAACAGTTACTATTTCTTCTAGCTTGGAAGACATAGAAAAAGGAAGGAAAATATACTTTTCATTGAAAGGAGAGGGTTTAACAATTGATGCTTTTAGTATATCTGACAATTCACACAGGTTATACTTTGTTGCTGGAATGACAGAAAAGATTCCCACTCCTGAAGGGCATTGTAGATTGATGATTAACAATATTATTTCAGATCTGAAGAATGGGAGAATAAAAAGCAAAACAGAGTATGATTTCAGAAAATTCGACGAAAGGTATCTAAAAGATCTAAAAGAACTTTTAAGTCAAAAGGTCACAACAACTAGTTTACAGGAAGAATCTACTACTGAAGGAGTTGAGCATGAGACGCAGGCTACTGGAAAAGTTGGCACTACTGATAGTGCAACAACAGAATTATTTAATTCTAGCCAATTGGAAGAGTCTACTAATGAAGAGGTTGACTATGAGACGCAAGAAGGTAGCAAATATTTCGCTGTAGAACCAGCTCCTTTAAAACAACAAAAACTTGATCTTGCACCAGATGAAACAACTGAAGAGATCAAACACGTAATGGAAGAAATAAAAAGGTTAAATACTAGTCATGGAATTACGACTGAAAATATAATGGATGTTGTTTTTCGTTCTAATAACTTTACATCAAGAAACGTACCAGCATTTTCTGAGTTGAGTAGTACAAATGCAACATTACCTCAATTGCCAAATGAATCAGGGATTGCCGGCACAACAGTAGCAGGATTATCAACATTGAGTGCTTATATTATAGCACCAGTATTATTAGTAGCTGCTGTTACTGTGGGTGGATGCTGGTTTTTGCGTAAACAGAAGAGAGAAGATAGTTACGATGTTGAAAAAGCTGGTGTAGAAAATAAAGTAGAAGCTCCATTTTCTGAAGAGCAGAATTCTCTGCTTGATGAAGTAAACATTGAGCCAGGAACATATCGGTCTTTCCGACTTGATGATAGTATGTAAAAGCTGCCATACTAGACTCTATTTACAAATTTTATTAGGGTAGGGATAGAGGAAGGATGGTAGCTTAGATTACGATATGGAATTACTTAAGAGCACCCGTGAAAGTATGCGCATCAAGTAGTGATAAATGGTTTAAACGATAAACTGAGTAATTTGCTCCTAAAGGCTTTTAGATTAGATCTCTTGCATAACCTAAACTAAGCAGAAAAAAAGACAAAAGAAACCCCGGTCAGTATTTATTTTTAGTATTGGCGTTTTTATGCCTTAAACGCTGCAATTTAGCTGCTTTCAAGCGCAACTAGTCTAAGCTATAATATTTAAGAAATTTACCAAGCAGAAAAAAAGGACAATAAAACTCCGAGGTAGCTAGTTATTCCACTCTCTATTTTAAAACCTGACGTTGGGTGCTGTCTTAAACGACTTATAAGCGCGTTTCAGCTTGTATGGGTAAGAACCCGAAGTTTTAAAAAGACATGCAGTGCACATAGTGCGAAAAATTAAACAATAGTACGCCAAATACAAGTTCTCTTGTCATTTTAACCTGTACAGATTGGGAAGTTAAACAAATAGCTTCACTGCTATGATAAGGGTAACGGCGAAATTTGTCAAGTAGTTTTTTTATTTCTATTGGGTGACGTTATAACTTTTTTTCACTTTCGTCTGTCCGCTTTCTGTGTAGTGGGAATTGGCATAATTAACTGCCAAAGTTATATTGACACTAATCATGTACTACTAAATAATTAGCTAATTTGGAGCTTATTTAGTATGCTGCGTATTATTGCAGGAAAGTATCGTGGAAGAAAGATAGCCACAGGTAAGCATTTAGCCGCACGGCCTACCATGGGTGTTGTCCGGGAAGCAATATTCAGCACACTTTTTTCAAAAAAGCCTATTCATAACTCAAACGTACTTGATTTATTCTGCGGAAGTGGCTCTTTTTCATTTGAAGCACTTTCCCGCGGTGCTAAACATGCATTCATGGTAGATTCAGACTACTACAATTTGCAATTGCCTAAGAAAACGGCAGAAAGTCTTGGAGCTACGGACGATGTTACGCTAATTTGCTGCAGCGCTGACAAATTACCAAAACCCATTTCACAATGCGACATAGTTTTTATAGATCCACCTTACAATAGTAATCTAGTCCACTCAACTTTAGAAGGATTAGCTCACTCAGGCTGGCTAAGTGATGATGCATTGATAATTCTAGAGATTAGGAAAAACGAAGATTTTCAGTGCAATAAAAATTTTAGTATAGTCTTGGAGCGCACTTACGGCATAGCAAGAATAATTTTCCTTTCTCTATCAACTTAAACTTGCATATACTCTTCATTTATGAATTTCAATTCTATTTGTGTCAAACTTTTGGGAACACCACTCTTAAGGTAGTTTCCTAGATTAAATCCTTTGTTAAGTTTAACTGAATACCCATGTGCCTCTTTAATAAATTCATTTTCTTTTTCTTTGTAACCGGTGTATTTTGTTGTACCTTCATTATCCTCACAACAAACTAAATGTTCTTTATGGTCGGTGTGAATGTTTTTATTCCCACAAGGCTCGTTGGGATCATGTTCAAGCACTATATTTCTTCTTAACCTTTCTCCGGATAGATCATTAAGCTTGCCAACAAGTTGTGCTGCTGGTGGAATCACAGTATCACCTTTCCTGCCAGCAATTAATACAGGGCATTTCGTATTCTCTACAACTTTCTGTGGATCAAAATCTAATCCGCAACGCCTATACCAAAAATTCAAAAACTTTGCAGGAAGCCACCTCGTGAAAAAGCCTCCCACTCCATGAGGAAAGTTATTAGTTGCATCTTTGAGCGAACTAAAAGAATTATTGTGAATTAGTGTCAAATGGATACCCTGATCTTCAAATCTTTTTAGAACTTCCGCTGCAACTCCTCCTCCAAGAGAGTTAGTATCTAAAACTATGTCGTTTGGATGTATGCCATCTATAAGCAACTTGTTCACCATTGCCATTCCGGCCTGGACTAATTCTTCCCCATTTGTTAGAAAGTTATACAGTGCTACAATCTTCTTTCTCTCCAAAAGGAACTCTATAATATCCTCTATATCTTTTTCTAACCCTTGATCGCAAGTCTTACCTATAAACTCTTCCTTATAACGTTTTATCCATTCAGGGCTGACTTCATTTTCCAAAAAGCTTTTAATTCTATGTATAACAAACTTTCCCTTAATAAAGTCAAAAAACACCCATGATAAAACTACGATAAAACATATGGTAGCCAAAATTAATAATACTGTTGATGCACAAGCTAACCCCGTAAGCACTTTTTTTGATTTTTGATTCTGGTACGCCAAATATAATGACACAATAGAAGCAGTGGACAATATGGCAAAACATAACCATAGTGATACTATCCTTCTAGTAAATTTTTTTTCTTCATCATTCAGTTCTTCTTGAAAGGATTCTGGATTAACAATGCTAGAAAAATAAGGATAGTCAAAATAATGCTTAACTGTATTAAATTCACCTTCTTGCTTTTTGAGTGCGTCTTTATCAAGTGCATTAACCTTAACACACCCCAGTATCCCAAAAAAGTTTATTATATGTTTTGCATTTTGTTTTGGTTTAATGTTAGGGTCAGGATAACAAATAACTTTCATTTTTTCATTGATAAACATCCAACTATTTTAACATAAAAACTAAAGAAAGCCTAGAGGGCTTTAAAACGTAGCTTAATATGATAAAAAACCTATAGAAAACTTTCCACAATTCCTTTTAAGCGAGTTTTGAACTTTTGAAATGCCATTACGTTGTCGATACGTCTGTCAAGAAATGATAGAGTATCTGCAAAACCTTCTGAATAGTCATTGATGAAGAAAAGCATCGTGCTTAAGTATACCCCAGCTAATATCGCCCGTTTTGTATAGTAATTAAAATCTGTTGATTGATCGTAGATGCCATACCAAATTGCACTAACAGTTCTGTACAAGAGTTTACTAGAAAAGTATGTATTCTTTGGCAATACAGAAAATAGTAAAACATTTTTTAAAAATTCTCTATAATTTGGTAGTTTAGCGTAGTTTGAGAGGCGTATTTGAACAGCTAACTTTACTCGCTCCCGTACCTTCATATCTTCTAAATTGGAGTTTCTGAGCTTGGTTGCCATTGAACTATTTAAATCCTCTGCTATATACTCCAAAGCGCTATATATTCCATTTTGAAATTTGCAAAAGCTATTGGCTAGGTTAAGGTCCGTGCACACTTTCAATAAGGTTTCATCGCTTATCCTTTCAAATGGAATGACCCTAATCAGCTCGTCTACTACTGACTTTATTTCATCTTGTTCCATACAACATTATACTAAACAGCACATGTAATTGTACCTGAGATTTTCAAACATTCTGCAAAATGTGTCACCGCGTTCTTCGAAATTCTTCCACTGATCAAAAGAAGAACATGCAGGAGAAAGCAATATCGTTACTTCTTCTTTGCTATTTATGGCCTCTTCGAAAGCCAGTTTAAATGCGTTTTCTAGATCATAACACTTTATACAATCTACTTTATTCTCCATGACATTTGCAAAAGCTTCTGTTGATTCTCCAATTAGAAAAGCTTTCCTAATTCTTGTAAAATGCTTGCTTAGTGACTCTATGCCACCTTCTTTACTTCTTCCGCCAACAATCCAATATATGTTTTGATAAGATAAAATCGCTTTTTCGCTCGATTTGGCATTAGTTGCTTTGCTATCGTTCACAAAAAACACATTTTCTATTTTGCCAAGTAATTCGTCTCTGTGTTTCAAACCTGAAAAGGATTTGATTCCATCGATAATAGTGTTGTTATCTATTTTAAGCAGCTTACATACGGCATATGCGGCTGCTATGTTTTCCGCGTTGGATGTTAAGTTTATTTTTACGTCATTTACTGATAAGTTATAATTCTTTAACTTTATCGAGTCTTTCTGGATCGCAGCACCTTTTTTGTCATCCAAGTAGCTGACACTGGGATCCAGATAATTTTGTTCTGTACCAGTAATCTGTTCACTATAGTCAAGCAAATTATTACCTACCAATGATATTAGACCTCTTGTACCACCCTCTATCATTTGAGTAACTGACAATGGTTTTTCTTTTCTGGATTCCAACGTCACGCGCTGGAATGACACCGGGAAGTATGTCCCTGAAATTGGAATTTTGTTCCCAGTGAATTTGTTCAATGCATCAGCGGTAATTTTGTTATCACATCCTATCACGGCAGTCTCACTACCGTTTATCAGTTTCAATTTAGTTGCTATATAATTCTCCATACTTCCATGTCTATCTATGTGGTCTGGTGTAATGTTGAGCAATACCGCAATGTCCACATTAATCTTATTCATCAACTCCAATTGAAAAGAGGAGAACTCAATTACATAAATTTCTGCATCTCTTTCTAGATCCAAAACAGGAACACCTAAATTTCCACCAATAGCCACCTTTTTCCCTGCAGATTTTAATACGTGCCCTATTAGTGACACAGTGGTTGATTTACCATTTGTTCCTGTGACGCCTATTACCTTCTGATTTGCAGTTTTAGTTTCAAGAAATAGCTCAATATCCGATTTTATTTTGCAGTCAACACTTCTTGCAAGTTCCACTATCCAATGCGGCGTTGGATATGAAATTGGCACTCCAGGGCTTAAAATCAATGTTCTTATCTCATGCCAATTATATTCCTTGGGGTGAATAAAATTACACTCCCGATACATCATTTTTGCATCTGCTATTTGCTCTTCGTTATCATCCCATGCATATGTTCTTGCACCGCTCTTCATTAGAGCATTAATAACAGACAAACCTGTTTTACCAAGACCAAAAACCGCAACACTTTGATTTTTATATTTGCTCAGTTGCATTACTTGTTTTCGGAAGATGTTATATAATAGGCTTAACGTAAAGAATTTGCAAATGTTAATTATTACCTGTAGAATATAGAAAAATTAGTAAGGATTTTAATAGGAAAGTAATATGCCATCTGTCACTTTTATTTTACCTGATGGAAGTAAGAAAAGTTATGAAGCTACAGAGGGAGAAACTCTACTTAATTTAGCTCACAGAAACGACCCAGACTTGCTTGAAGGCGCATGTGAAGGCTCTCTTGCCTGCTCTACATGCCATGTGATTGTTGATCCAAAATTTTATGATGCTGTAGAAATGTATAATCCTATATCTGATGAGGAAAATGATATGTTAGATCTAGCTTTTGGCTTGACAGAGACATCAAGGCTTGGGTGCCAAATAAAAATTACAAAAGATATTGATGGCTTGTGTGTAACCATACCAAGGGGAACAAGAAACATATCGCTTGATAAACAAGGGAATGATTAGCTGTGCGTAAGGTTTTTATCTATATTATCATTTCTTTACTTTTATTTATCTCCGCGGCTTATAGTGGGTTTTGGTATTTTTCTGCATGTAAGACAAAAAGTCTTTTAGCGGAAACGATACTATACATTAACGACGAAAAATTCGATATTTCACATGATTTTAGCGGATTCCCTTCTAGTCTAATCTTCCACGTGACAAACCCAAAGTTCTCCAGTGAGCAATTAACTATCTCATCAGAAGCTTTAGTGATAAAAAATAAATTATTCGATAAATCAGTATATATCTACATACCAAGCAATGAAGTCAATATTACCGTTCATGGCGACGAGACAAAGAATATAAAATGTCACACAAACAATAACAATCACTTTGTTGTCAAACTAAACGATTTACCATCTTCGCTAAGGTTTGACAGAGATGGCACCATGATAGACTATATAGACACGCTTCGTTACGAAGATCATGGACTGAGGTGTGATGTTGCAGCTGATTCAGAAAATCAGCAGAGTGTTATAACTGAAGTGAATGATAAAAGTAATTACATTCAAATTCACCTCAACAAAGAACTGAATGGAAATGTTAAGCTAGGATTTGATTTTTATACTTACCGGTATAAAAATACTGCAAGTCCCGAAAGTTATCTTAATATCGACACTAAATTTGATTATGAATTTGTAAACCACATCTCAGCTTCCAGAATTAATTTCAACATAGAGAAATTTTTAGTTCAGAGTAATAATTTTTCTCTTACTGCAGACGGTGGAATAAACAATTACAATCTGGTTACATCTTCATTTAAAGATAAAATCGACGTGGCCGTGTCAAATTACAAAGAATTGATCCCGCTTTTAACTGGTGAGAAAAATCACTCAAAAGCTTCAGATGCATTTGAAAAGTTAATATCTTCCTCATCAGAAAAAACAACTGACGACAGCATTCAATTTTCAATAAAATACGACGATGATGTAGGGTCAAGTTTTATTGGAAAGTTATCTACTACTGATTTTATGAACCAACTAAGTGAAATCATTGAGCTAACCAAGAATGAAAGCGGTAGTTAGCTTACTTTTTACATTGACATTCCACTTAAGTATAAACGCTTTTACTTTGGATGATAAACTCATAGACAAAAGCATGGAAAAGCGAGCAACTAATTTATTTGAAATAATAAAGTGTCCAATATGCTCTGGTGAATCATTATCTGAATCCGAATCTAAGATTGCACACGATATGCGCAAGACGATTCGTAAAAAGATCAGTGATGGACATACTGACGAGCAAATAATTTCAGAGCTAAAAAATTCTTATGGAGATTCAATTATAATTGTTCCACCTGTAAAATCTAGTACTTATGTTTTATGGTTTATTCCACTCACAATTCTGCTAATAGGGTGTTTTCTGATACGAAAATACACCAAGTAGATACCGTCTCGCCAGTCAACAAGAAAATTATAAAAATTGGATCTTAAGCTGTATTGTGAAATCAAAAAATACTTCCAACTGTGTAGCGGCATACAAATTACAGTTAGTGTATATGTTGATAAGTAAATTTCTGCTGTCTTATATGTATAAAACCAATTTACTTATCAACATATACACTAACCAACTACATTCAATAAATTTGTGTAAGATAACATTTTACATAAGATAAAATGGAAGCATCTTTTGATTTTAAATCATTAAATCTTCAGTCAACCTCCTAGCTCTGTAGTTTTTGATGTGGTCAGGATTAAAAGCACTCTTGGATTTTAAAGTACCGAAGATAATATGCAGAAGTTTACGCATTGCAGCACCAACAATGGCCATATTATGCTTACCTTTTTCCTTTAATCTTTGGCAGAAACTCATAATGATAGGATTGTGATTCTTACCTACTATGGCCGGAAAGAAAAGTGCCTTACGTAATGCTTGCGAACCGGACTTACTTAATCTAGGTTTGGCGCATACAGATGAACCTGACGTTATATTTCTCGGTATAACCCCTGCATATGCTGCCAATTGTCTGGCATTTCTAAAAGTTTCTATGTTAGGAACTTCAGCCAAAACAGCTACTGCTGATTCTTCTCCTATTCCTGGAATAGTCAATAGAAGTTGAAAATTTTCCAACAATTCTTTGTGCTGCTTTAATAATTCACGTACGGAGTTTTTAATTGTTTCTATTTTTTGAGCTATATTCATTGCAAGGTCTTCCCAAGCATTTGCAACTTCTTTAGGCAGTCTCTCTTTTTTTTCTAAGTGGTTATTTACTAACGTCAATTCATCTTTTAACGCAGCCGAGCAACGATAAAGATGTTTTAATTTTTTTAACTCAGGAGAAGGTGGTGTCCAACGAGTAGGCTCCTGTCTTTGGCAATAATCAGCAATGCATCAATCTGATCATTCTTTTGTCGTGCAAGCTTACTCCTTGCATAAGATTTAATGCAATAAGGATTTACAACACTAACAAAATGTCCAGCATTGTGCAGAAATTCAGCCAAAGCTTCGCTATAACAACCAGTAGCTTCCATACAAGCTTTCACTTGTTCTACGTTATGTTTTTGTAGAAAGTTCAGCAAACCTTGAAACCCACTATCATCGTTTTTCAAGTTCCTTCTCCTAGTTTCACGTTTTCCTTTTTTACTTATAAATGAGAGACAAACATCAAAGCGATCTTTTGAAATGTCTATGCCCAGAAAGTTGTTGATCATATATAACCCCATACGTTACCATTAAAAATGAAAAGTAAGGCTAACCTTGTTAATACAGAATTAGAACCATTTAGGTCTTTCTACGATACCGTCCAGCCTCTACTTTTGAGAAGGGAACTCTTATCTACCTGACAGATTTTATATCTAAGCCCTATTACAGAGTGCTTCCCTTCTCCATCTAATGCTTAAGCTTAAAACATTAGATGCTTTTTACAAGATACAAGCCTTTTTTTGTCATTCCAGTGCTTGACACATAACTGTACGAACATTGCAATTAGCAGGTAATTTGCGTAACAGACAGTGTCATCCCAGTGCTTCGACACTGGGATCCAGCCTTTCCATAATCATCAAAAACGTCGTATTTTAACATAAAATAGCTATTTTTATACTCACCAGTCTGGTAGAGATCATAACTTTTAAATCCTCTTATTCGGTTTCACTGCTATGATCCCCCCAACAGAACCGTACTTGCGACTTTCCCGCATACGGCTCTTCAGTGTAGCATTCACAGCGTTTTTAACTTCTGCTATCTGGTTTACTTTTCCTTGTTTCATATTCCA
>JAISAR010000101.1 GCA_031266615.1 Rickettsiales bacterium | reverse complement strand
TATAAAGACATGCAGTGTCCATGCTGCAAAAATTAAACATAACACGCCTTGTTTTATACTGTGCTTTTGTCACTTAATACAAGATTAAAGATAAATTTTAGGCCTAAAACACCCACAATTCTATTGTAAGGGGGTTGGCGAAGGTTGTCAAGTAGTTTTTAGTCCCGTTTTTATGGGTAAAAAACCTGGGCGCTGGAATGGCATTTAGGGGTATGTTATCCGTTTTTCACTTCTAAATGATAAAAAAATTTATTAGTTTATTATACGGTTCTTTTCATGTATAAAATTATAGCAAGTTTGTACGAAAGGTTGTTTTATGAGCAAAATTATAGAAATTAGAGCACCAAAAACTCTAGGTGGTGAATCGGTCACGGAAGGTATAGTCAAAATAAAGAAAAATATTGGCGAAGCAGTCAAAATAGATGATTTAATCTTTGAAATTGAAACTGACAAAACAGCGCTCGAATTAACCGCAGAAGCTTCAGGGCAAATAACTGAATTTCTTGTAAAAGAGGATGATGTAATAAGCCCAGATCAGCTATTAGCAAGGCTTTCCGTGGGCGAGGTGAAAGACGAAGTAAAAGAAGACAAAAGCGAAAGCCCTGCTAAAAAAGATGCTCCGTCAGCTCGCAAAATTATGGAGGAAAGTGCAATCAGTGCAGAAGATGTCAAAGGAACTGGCATGGGAGGCAGGATAACCAAAGCGGATGTAATAGGCCATATAAGCAAAAGTACAGGCGCTGAGCAGCCTGCGGTCGAATTGCCAAAAAGTGTAGTAAGTGGGGAGCGAAGAGAAGAACGAGTAAAGATGAGCAAAATAAGGCAAGTGATCGCTGCTCGTTTGAAGGCATCGCAAAACACTGCTGCGATATTGACCACATTCAATGAGATCGACATGAAGAATGTAATGGATCTGAGAGCGAAATATAAAGAAACTTTCGAAAAAAAATATGGGATAAAACTGGGTTTCATGTCGTTCTTTATAAAGGCAGCAGTGCAAGCGCTGAGAGAGATTCCTGAAATTAACGCTGAAATCTCAGGCGATGAAATCGTATATAAACATTACTATGACATAGGTGTTGCTGTTGGCACCGATAAAGGCCTTGTTGTACCGGTTATTCGGAGTGCCGACCAGATGTCATTCGCCGAAATCGAATTGACTTTAGCTGCTCTTGGCAAAAAAGCTCGAGAAGGTAAGCTGCAAGTTTCAGAAATGGAAGGTGCAACATTTACCATTTCAAACGGCGGAGTATACGGTTCGCTCCTTTCCACCCCGATCATAAACCCTCCGCAATCTGGAATACTTGGCATGCATTCAATACAAAACAGACCAGTTGCTGTAGGCAACTCAATTGAAATTAGACCTATGATGTACATTGCCCTCTCCTACGACCACAGAATAGTCGACGGCAAAGGAGCAGTAACTTTCCTCGTTAAAATAAAAAATTACATAGAAGACCCAAACAGATTAGTTTTGGAAGTATAGCTCGGGTGAGTTGTTGCCAGTCTAGTATTGCTAAAAACCTAAATATCATCCAGTTCTGCCAGTAGTTTAGCAACTTCAGGATGGTCAGGGCCGTAATGTTTCTCAAAAATTGGTAAAGCCTGCTCAAGCAATTCCTTTTGCTTCTCATAGTCACCCAAAGCACCATAAACAGTACTAAGGTTTTCTAGTATTATAGCAACTGTCAAGTGATCAGATCCATAATGTTTCTCAAAAATAGGTAAAGCTCTCCGTTCAAGCAACTCTTTTGTTTTCTGAGGATCACCTAAGGCATAATGAGCGTTACCTAGGTTTACTAGTATTCTAGCAACCTCGAGATGATCAGAGCCATAATGCTCTTCCTTGATTGCTAAAATCCGTTCAAGCGACTTCTGTTGTTTTCTAGGGTTACCTAAGCTAAAGTATCCATGACTCATCAATATTAACAAATCCGCAAGATAATACTTCTCTATTGTTTGTTTTTCTAAAGGCTCTTTTTCTAGCCAGTTATCTATATGTGATAAGAACGCTTCTAAATGCGGCAATAGTTGTCGTTTTTTAGCGTAATCTTCTAATTTATCACTGCCATAAGGAAAGCTTTCTGCCAGCAATTCAAAAGTCTTTTTCACAACCTTGTCTTTACCTTGTTTTTCTAACTCTATCCTTGTTACTTGCTGCACTAACCTGTGAATATTGACTGAGCTTTGCTCTTCTCCTGAGTCAATCATTGAATACTGTTTAAGTAGTTGGATAGCATCACCTAACCTTTCTCTATTGCGTTCTAACCCTAAAAACATTTCTACAGGAATATTGTCAGAGGCAATATAGGCGATAATATCTAAAATTTCTTTGGCTTGCTGGCCATACTCTGCGTTGTCTTTGATTTTATTAATAGTAATTCTCCAGGTTATAAAAGTTGTCTCGGTGTAACTATCATTGCTGTCTTCAGGAAATTCAAAATCAAGTAATTTTTCTGCTTCCTCTTTATACCTCTTTAAATAATCACTGATTTCAAACCTCAAGCCTACATTCTTTAATGCTGTATCCCTTTCTTTTATGTATGCAACTGCCTGCTGCAGAGCTAAAGGAAAATGCTGTAATGTCTCTGCTAAATTCTTTATTTCATTTTCTTGTGATCCATCCTTCATATCCAGTGCTTTTCTAATGAAGTCTATTGACTCTGTTTCAGTAAATGTACCCAATGGTAATGCCTTTATATCTCCCCATTTTTGATTACGAGAGGTAATCAAAACACTAGGTTTATTATCATCAGATGATAAAAAGTGGGACGGTAAAAATTGACTAATACCAGCATCTTGACCTTCACTTCTATATTTTTCTGCATTATCGAAAACAAAGAGACTTTTTCTCTGGGCAAAAAAAGCATATATATCTCTTACAATAGATTCAATATCCCTATCTTCTGTAGGAATGCCTAAAAGACCTTTAGCTAACCTTAGAAAAGACTGAACCATGGTTTCATAGGTTGCAGCATTGATCCATATAATATTGTTGTCATAATCTTTACTGTGTTTTTCAATATATTTTCTGGCCAGCTCAGTCTTACCTATTCCTCCCAAACCACAGATAGAAACCAGTTGCGATATTACTGTGGCTACACCTTGATTTTCTTGTATTGACTCATGCAGTTTTTCTAGTCCTGTTTTTCTTCCAGTAAACGATCCTACTGGATTTCTCACCTCGAATCGAAAGCCTCCTAAGATTTCTTCTTTCATCTTGCGAAAGAATTCTTTTCCATCTTCATGTGTAAGAAAACGTTCCCCTTTTTCTTTTAGCCAATCTAGCATTTCCTCCTGAAAACGGGCGTAAACATTCTTTCTGTCAATATCATTAAATTGTTCGCCCAGCTCATTCTTGATGATCTCCGCTAGTTTTATTTTATTAGGCTGATTTACTGCAAACACTAACTTATCAAAAAATTCTTTTATATTGTCTTCCAACCTACCTTCATTCAGCATTCGCCCAAACTCACATCGCCACGTCTGATTTCTTTCCAATTTCCTTTTTGAGTCTTTATCTGACTTGTTTTGAAGTTTTTTTATCTCCTCTTCTAATTCTTCTACCGCTTCTTCTACAGTACCATTAAATGTTGGTTGCACTATTGAAATCATGTTGTCGTTAGTACAAAAGAACTTGTACCTCGTGCCGCCGTCTTTAAAAAAGACATCACTAGTGTCGATTGCTTCAACTAAAATTTCTATTTCATTGTTTGGTCCTGAAGTTTTTACTTTCAACTTCTTAACTGTGTTTTGTGCTGTGTTTTGATCCAGATCAAAATCGATATTAGTGCAGATAATAAAATCTTTCAGGTTACCATCTGCAAAATCTTGATTATTTTTGATCTTGAGGTAAGAAATGAAATACTTTGCTAATCCAAATTCACCACTTTTATCTTTTGTAAGTAAGTTCCCTACTCCAATTTTCTTGTTATCTTCATCTTGTGTGTGTTTAGCCTGCAAAAAGCGGTATACTTTCTTACTACCTTGAGTGTATTCAAATACTAAATCATCGAACTTTCTGGCCTCTTCTATTTCTGTACCTAAGCGAAAAGAGCGCTGATAGAGCACTCCGCGATGCAAAAATAGCATCAATACCTTTAGCTGGTAGATATTACCGTGCATAACTAGTTACCTCATACAGGCTGCTATAAATTTATTTGATCTAGAATTAAAGATTACCAAACACCTAAAATAATGCAATAGAGTCTTTACATGTTGATAGAAGGCCTTCAAAAATAGGAATTGCTTAGCAAACTCTTAATTCTTGATTTAAAAAAGACTTTCCAAAGATTTTCTAAATCTAATATGTAATTGCTGCAGGCTGTATTTAGTAATATAATCTCATATTAAATAGACGTTACTTAAGTTTATGTCAGATTCTACGTTAGTTTTAACAGTTGTTCTTATATTCTTCATTTTTACATTGTCGTTTCTTTTTATAAGGAAGATATTTGGGTCAACGAATAAGAAGATAATAAAGTCCTTCAGAAAAATTGTTCAGCAGATTAATGCACTAGAGCCGGAAATGCAGAGCTTATCTGATGAGGAGCTTGCTGGTAAAACTGAGGAATTCAAACGAGAGTTGAAAGATGGAAAAACATTAAATGACCTTCTCGTACCTGCATTTGCGGTTGTGCGCGAAGCATCGCGAAGATTTCTTGGTATGAGACACTTTGACGTTCAGCTGATCGGTGGAATGGTGCTCCATAATGGCATGATATCGGAGATGAAAACAGGTGAGGGAAAAACACTCGTTGCAACTTTAGCTGCATACCTAAATTCCTTAGAAGGCAAAGGCGTGCACGTCGTTACTGTTAACGACTACCTTGCAAAACGAGATACAGAATGGATGAGCAAATTATATAATTCTCTTGGGGTCTCTGTTGCATTTATCACGAATAATTTGACAGATGAAGAGAGAAAAGAGGCTTATAGTGCAGATATCGTGTATTCAACAAACAACGAGCTTGCCTTTGATTACCTGCGGGACAATATGAAATTTTCTCAAGAGGATATGGTGCAAAGAGGCTTCAATTACGCGATAGTAGACGAAGTAGACTCCATACTCATTGACGAAGCGCGGACTCCACTCATTATTTCCGGTCCGGTTGAGGAAAACAATCAAATATATAAGCATATAAACAAAATAGTAACCAAATTGGTTGATTCTGATTATGAAGTAGACGAAAAAAGTAGGGCAGTGTTCCTCACTGAAGATGGCATTTCGCGAGTGGAGGAATTACTTAGGTCATATAATCTCATTCCTGAAAATTCCTCGCTCTATGATACTGGCAACATGATAATGACTCACTATATAGATCAAGCACTGCGTGCGCATAAACTGTTTATTGCTGATAAAGATTATATAGTAAAGGATGGCAAGGTAGTGATTATCGATGAGTTTACTGGGCGTATGATGGAAGGCAGGAGATATTCCGATGGTCTTCACCAGGCACTTGAAGCGAAGGAGAATCTTGAAATTCAGCACGAGAACCAAACTTTGGCGTCGGTTACATTTCAGAATTACTTTCGTATGTACAACAAACTTTCTGGTATGACGGGAACAGCAGCAACAGAAGCAGAAGAATTTCGTGATATATATAAACTGAATGTAGTAAAAATTCCAACTAACGTGTCTGTAAAGAGAATAGACGTTGATGATGAAATTTATGGCACAGGGAAAGAAAAGTTTAATGCTGTGTTGAAGTTCATAGAAGAATGCCACAAACGCCTTCAACCGGTCCTTGTTGGCACGGTTAGTATTGAAAACTCTGAAAAACTTTCTGCGCTTTTGCGAGGCCATTCTCTCAAGCACTCAGTACTAAACGCTCGTTATCACGAACAAGAGGCGTATATAATAGCGCAAGCTGGAGTGCCAGGCAGCATTACTATAGCAACCAACATGGCAGGACGTGGAACCGATATTCAGCTTGGTGGCAATGCTGAAATGATAGCAAAAGTGGAGCTAAATAAGATAAAAAATGCTGATGAAAGAGAAAAAAAATATCAAGAAATAGTCGAAAGAGTAAAAAAAGATAAGGAAATTGCTATAAAAGCTGGAGGTTTATGTGTGGTTGGAACCGAAAGGCATGAAAGCAGGAGGATAGATGATCAATTACGTGGTCGCTCTGGTCGCCAGGGTGATCCTGGACTTTCTAAGTTCTTTTTGTCACTTGAAGATGATTTGATGAGAATATTTGGCTCTGATAGAATGAGAAGTTTTTTACAAAGGGTGGGACTAAAGAACAACGAAGCTATTCATCATCCATGGATCAATAAAGCTCTTGAGAAGGCGCAGAAGAAAGTTGAAGCCCGAAACTATGACGTGCGGAAATCTCTGCTTAAGTTTGATGACGTAATCAACAACCAACGCAGAGTTATTTTTAAGCAGAGAAATCATATTTTAGGCAATGAAATCAATGATTTGTTTGAAGTGTATAGTGAAGTAAATGGGGATTTGATAGAAGGTATAGTACGAAGCGGTTATTACGAAGATTATATCGAAGATATAGCTAAGGAGTTCCATACGAAATATGGAATAACACTTGATGAAGGAGACTTAGCGAAGTTTTTAAACAAACAAGAAGCTTTAGATTACATAAACAATAAAGTGCAAGAATTCTTCACTGAAAAGGAAAGATATTTCAATAGTCAGCAAACCACAGATTTGTGGAATACGGTAGTCAAGCAAGTGATGATTATGACGCTTGATCATTTATGGAGAGAGCACCTCTCAATTCTGGAAAGCCTAAGACAAAGCATAAATTTACGCGCTATGGGGCAGAAGGACCCACTGAATGAATTTAAACGCGAGGCTTTCTTGATGTTTGAGTCGATGCTTGAAAAGTGGAAGGAGCTTACCATTCATCGCCTAGCACATTTTAAGCTAGCAGATAACCAAGAAATAGGTAATAGGTTGCACCCTACTAAAAAGGATAGTTTCCCCAAAGTCTCAAGAAATGACAAATGCCCTTGTAACTCTGGAAAGAAATACAAACACTGCCACGGTGCGGTTACTGTGGTGAATTAGTAGCTGAGGTCCGTGTGTGCTCATCTACATTGACCTCACTTAACTCGCTATCCGGTAAACGCTCTGGTTTTATTTGTTGAGGAGGCCTAGGTTCTTCCTCTGGCGGTTTTGTTTGTTTATTAGATATATACTTTTTCACTACCCCGGCAAGCTTAATTGCAATACCTACTCCAATTGCAGCTACAATTGGAAATAATAGTGCTATAACTCCTATAGATAACAAAGAATTTGCTGTAGTTGATAAAGACAATAAAGAATCTACCTTGATTATTGGAGTAACGCCATATGCAACAAGACCAATTCCAGTTATAATGCTCCCAGTAAATAAGCCACCTAGGCACATAATTGCTTTTAGTGAATCACTCATATTACGATTATGTGGACCTGTGGATGGAGGAGTTGTGATGAGAGCTGCAATTAATGGTACTACAGAGATGCCGCCAACGATTCCACCTATTATCAGAGGTGAAAAACTGGTCAAGGTACTCAGTACAAGACCTACTAAAATGCTTACTATAGCCCCTATTATTGCAGCTATCCCCACCATCATTAAATAATTTAAACCAAACACTTTGCTCCTTTTTATACTTACAGTTTTTTTTAGGTTTATCTTGCATCCTAAAATTTATATAAGTATTTTATATGCTATAAATAGCATGTCAATTAATTTATTTTACAGGACTGGTTGTTCTCAGCCTAGTGCCATTTACATAGGTTCCAATGTCAAGTCTTGGATAATGCAGGTAACGCAAAGAGACTAATTAGCGCTCTTTGTCATCAGTATCATTTTCAGCGAAAGCTTCTTCCCATGTGCCTTGGGTTGCTGCACGGCTATATTCTGTTACTCTATTTTCAAAGAAATTCGTGTGTTCCACACCATTTAGTATTTCGTCAAGCCACGGAAGAGGGTTGTCATTAATATCATATATGGGTTTCAGACCCAATTGTGTTAACCGTCTATTTGCTATGTAACGTATATAATTGCGCACTTCTTCTGCAGATAGTCCTTCAACGTCCCCTAAATCAAAGGCAAGCTTTATAAATTCGTCTTCAAGTCCAACGATAGTGCGACATGCAGAATATAATTCCTCTTTGAACTCGTCATTCCAAATTTCATCATTCTCTTTAATAAACGTGTTGAATAAATTGATAATCGAGTTGGTGTGCAAAGTTTCATCACGTGCTGACCAAGCAATTATTTGCCCCATGCCTTTCATTTTCCCAAAACGTTGAAAATTAAGCAAAATTGCAAATGATGCAAATAACTGCAATCCTTCAGTAAATGCACCAAATACTGCTAGAGTTTTAGCTACATGTTTTTTATCGTGTTTTTTACTTTCCTCGAATTCTAACATGTATTCATACTTTTTTCTCATAGCATCATACTTCAAGAATGCTTGATACTCACTTTCTGGCATGCCAATTGTATCTAGAAGGTATGAGTAGGCTGCAATGTGTATGGTTTCCATGTTAGAAAAGCTGGCAAGCATCATGCATATTTCTGTTGGCTTAAATATATTTGAATAATGCCTCATATAGCAGTTATTTACTTCAATGTCCGCTTGAGTGAAGAACCTAAAAATCTGAGTTAGTAGATTTTTCTCCACATTCGAGAGTTTCGTTTTCCAATCTTTTACATCGTCAGCAAGCGGAACTTCTTCCGGTATCCAATGTATTCTTTGTTGCTGTAGCCATGCATCGTATGCCCAAGGGTAGTTGAAGGGTTTATATATTGGATCTGCTTTTAATAATGACATAGAGCACCTAATTGTTTCCTGAAGTAAATATTATATTAAGCGATATCAAAAATCAGTCAATTTAACTTTTGCAAAATTTGACTACAGGTAGTTTATTAGTGTATAGTAATTTCACAACGATTTATCAATAAAAATGCGAGCATTAATATTTCTTGTTTTACTATCTCTAGTAAGCTGTACACACACTATTCACAATCACGGGGCTCCTGGCATTAGCGTTGAATTATGGGACAAGATAAAAGTAGGTGATAATAAAGAAAAAGTGGTTCACACTTTAGGGTCGCCAACATTAGTATCTAAATTTGATGAAAATATTTGGTATTATATCTCATATAAAATTAAACAATCTAATTTCTTAGGAAAAAGGAAGTATAGCAGCAAGTCTCTGCAAATCTCGTTCGATCAGGATGATAGAGTTACAGATATAAAAGAAATTAACGTTGCAGAGAGATCTTTAGCTGTTATTGATTGAAAATTCGCTGACTATAGAGTTTTTCTGTAAGGAGGGTATCTCCCTGGCACTGGTTCCCTTATGACGGTGTCATGAAGGTAACCCATCCTCCTGTCATCCAAGTAGCCGATATTTGGATGACACCCTTCCTGGTGGAGATTGCTCTTAAATCACAATGTTCGTATAGCTGCGACCCTGGAGGTACTTTCTCTCATCCACTGCAGATATTGCACGGTGCTGTCGACTTGGTCATTATGATGTGCTTCTGGGAACATTAAAATCTCATACTCAAAATCATTTAGCCATATCGCCTGGTGCGGCAGAAAAACTTTTCCAGACTCTATAGTTGGAACAATCTGGTGGAATCGAGCGAGCTTATCATCATGTGGTACTATTTCAATAACGGGTAAATCACTGCTTGCTTTTAGCTCTTGCACCAATTGTTGACCACTCGTTTTGGCTTCGATCAAAATTGCGTGTGGTGTCCATCTTGCAGCTAGCGACAGAACTTGCTCTTTAAGCTTTGGATACTCAAGCTTTGCACGATACACATCAAGTAAATAAAACTTATTGCCCACTTTTGCCCAAGTGGTGCAGACGCTGAAGTTGCTAGCGTTGCTCGTTGAAACCGCAGTGTCCCAGCTCTGGGTTACATGCGAGAGATCATCAGGAAAATTTCTATAGCGCTTCAGCCACTCTTGTTTAATTATACCACTTGAAAGCGGCAAAGGGTTCTGCTGATATTGCGCAGCAAAAGCATAGCTCCCAAGTTCAGCCTTTATCATCTCAACTTCCTCTCTTCCTCCATCTAGGGGGTATAGTGGCTGACCTTCTTCTCTTGAGTATATCCTTGCAGGTGGTGTCATGTAAGTAGCTGATACTGGTTTATTGCTGGTGTGCCCATCTTTAGTTACTTGGATTACCGGAACAAGAAAAGTAGGCGCTGGTTTTTTGATTGAATAAATAATCTCCTTATTTTCAGATATCATTGGTAAACTAATATGGTGCCATATGATTTTCGGTTTGGAGAGAAGGTGCCCGGTTAAGTCTTCCAAGCGGAGTCTGTGCATCACAAGAACGATGACTCCTTTTTTTCTATTGTTGAGCCTACTTACTAAAGTCTGGTCGAACCAGTTTGTAGCACGTTTTCTAAGCGTTTCACTCAAAGCTTGGACTGAACTCAGTGGATCATCCACGATAATGAAATCACCACCTTCGCCGGTCAATGTTCCTCCAACGGACGTTGCAATTCTATATCCTCTCTGCACTGTTAGAAATTTGTATTTGGTGTTTTGTTCTTTGGACAATTCTACCTCTGGAAATAACTCTCTGTACCAACTGGACTGCATTATACATCTTGTATCGAGCGAGTGTTTTTCGCTAAGTCGCTGAGAATAGCTTGCAACTATTATCCTTGCAGTTGGCTGATTGCCCAGTATCCACGC
>JAISAR010000059.1 GCA_031266615.1 Rickettsiales bacterium | reverse complement strand
TGGCGATGGTACTTCACGTAATGTAGAATTTAATTTAAATGGTGAAAAGTATGAGTTTGATCCCAATCGTATATTTGACGACGTGGGTGCAGAGGCTAGTTTAAAAGAATTTGGCAATTTTTCAGAAGGTGCTTTGAAAGCAGTTAGAAATTTTGCAGAAAAAATTTTAGATTTCTTGCTTCCTGGTCAAGACCATGTCATCGCTCTGCATAATGACTACAACTCTCCTAGCTACTCATTCAAAAGCTATTTTTCTCCACCACTTTCCCGTGATGTACTGAAGATTTATCCAGAAGTATGTCCAGAAAGTGGAACGGGTGAGTTTTTCTACATGACAGTTGAAGATTGGTTTGAGGCTTTAAAACAGAAGGAAGTTTTTAATATAATATTGCAAAACAACAAAGCGGTTGAAGACGATGGTTCTTTATCTGTATATGCTGGAAAAAACAATATTCGGTACTCTAATGTGGAAGCAGAGCATGGTCATTTAGAGCAGCAAATAGATATGCTATCTGCTTTACACAGTGTTTTATTTCCAAATGCAAATCAATCTCCGACAGTAGAATTATAATAACATAAAGCGTACTAGCTGCTTATACAATCAATGAACTACCTGTTATTTCGTCTGGTTTTTTAATTCCAAGTAACTGTAAAATAGTGGGAGCAATATCAGATAACCTTCCATTTCTCAGCTTCAGATTGTTACAAGAATCAAAGCATACGATGAATGGAACTGTATTCAAAGTATGTGCTGTATGGGGTGTGTTGTTTTCTTCATCGAACATGCACTCAACATTGCCGTGATCTGCCGTAACAATGAGCGCAGTGTTACCTATTTCTTTAACAGCATTGAGTACTTTCATAAGGCAATTATCTATAGCTAGCACAGCCTTCTGAGCTGCTTTCATGTTACCTGTATGACCTACCATATCAGGATTAGCGTAATTTACAACTATCAGTGCAAATTCTTGGGAATAAATTTTTTCTACAAGCTTTTCTGTGAGCTCAAAGGCTGACATTTCAGGCTGCAAATCATAAGTTTTAACTTTTGGTGAAGGAGTGAGAATTCTTTCTTCACCGGGGAAAGGTTCTTCTTTGCCGCAACTGAAAAAGAAAGTTACATGAGCGTATTTTTCAGTTTCAGCAATACGCAACTGTCGTAATTTATTATCCGCTATTGCCTGTCCTAGAGTGTTAGTGAAAGATGTAGGAGGAAAAAGACAGGGAATTTTTAGGTCCGCTTTGTATTGCATCATACTTAGAATCGAAGAAAATGGTTTTTGCTCATAGCCTTCTGTCATCTGAGCAGTTTGACCACAGATTCCAGTGTCACGTGCTGGAGTGGCATCCAAGAAGCCTGTTTTACCAAGCAAAATACTTGCCAATTGTATCATTCGATCGGCACGAAAGTTAGCCAGTAACACTCCATCTTCTGGCTTTATACCTTGATAGTCACCTATTACTGCAGGTCTGATAAACTCATCAGTTATATTGCTTTGGTAGTTACTATCAATCAACGACATCACACTATCGTGACAAGGTGCCTTTGCAAATGCGATAGCTTCGTAAGCTTCAATTGTTCTTTCCCACCTGTTATCACGATCCATAGCGTAATAACGTCCAGAGACAGTAGCAATTCTTATGTCATTGCCCTTTATACTCTTTTCAAATTCTTGAATGCATTTTTTCCCTGAATTTGGCAATGTGTCTCTGCCATCTAAAAATGCATGTATCACCACTTTAATTCCGTGTTGCGATATTTTATTTGCTAGAGTTGAAATATGTTTTTGATGCGAATGAACACCGCCATCTGACACTAATCCCATTATATGGCATACGCCATGCTTACTTTTTAAATTGCCAATAAAGTTTTGTAGATTTGCATTGCTTTCTATTGTTTCAATTTCTTGATTAATGCGCTGTAGGCTTTGCATCACTACTCTGCCACTGCCAATATTCATATGGCCAACTTCTGAATTGCCTATTTGACCATTTGGTAACCCAACATCAGTTCCACAGGCAGATAAACTGCATTTTGGGTAATTAGAGCTAATATACTGCCAACAGGGTGGATTTGCATTGCTAATAGCATTATATTCACTATTCTCTACTCCATTTCCCCAACCATCTAATATACATAAAACAACCGATTTAAAGTTCATACGGTGCTAGAATTCTATAGATATAACATGATACCAAGAACAAACTTTTCACACAATCTCTATATTGTGTGACATGAAGTTTGGGAGTTATCAAATATCACATAGGTGCATCAGAGCACATTAGGTCTCTCGTATAACAAACTAGTTTTAGCATGTGCGAAAAAACTACTTGACAACTTGCGCAAGTCCTCTTACAATAGAGTTGTGGGTGTTTTAGGCCTAAAGTTTATCTTTAATCTTGTATTAAGTGACAAAAGCACAGTATAAAACAAGGCGTGTTATGTTTAATTTTTGCAGCATGGACACTGCATGTCTTTATAATTTTTTGTCTACATTAGCTGGACCTCACTTATTAAGCGGTGTAAGAGAGAACCGGACGCCAAGTTTTTGAGAGAACAGTAAACAACTCAC
>JAISAR010000058.1 GCA_031266615.1 Rickettsiales bacterium | reverse complement strand
TACAGCTCTTCTCCTATTGCTTTACTTTTTCCTGCCATAAAATTCATGTTTATTCTTTCTAGCCTCAATTATTTATAGTTTTTACTATTTGTCTATCTATTAGTGGAGATTGGTATAAGCTATAATATTTAAGAAATTTACCAGGCAGGAAAAAAAGACAATAAAACCCCGAGGTAGCTAGTTATTCCACTCTCTATTTTAAAATCCGGCGTTGGGTGCTGTCTTAAACGACTTATAAGCGCGTTTCAGCTTGTATGGGTAAAAACCCGAAGTTTTTAAAAAGACATGCAGTGCACATAGTGCGAAAAATTAAACAATAGTACGCCAAATACAAGTTTTCTTGTCATTTTAACCTGCGCAGATTGGGAAGTTAAACAAATAGCTTCAATACTATGATAAGGGGATTGAAAGAATTTGTCAAGTAGTTTTTTGTTTCATCCAACGCGCTGCCAGAAGTTTGTTGTGCGAGAGTTCTACTAAAGCGAAAGCATGAGGTCTCTTGACTCTGGAAATCTCATGTTAAGCTGCGAAAATAGGTACTTATTTAAAAAATATCCTGTGACTTTTAGCCCTAATTGAAATTCTTGATATGAGTAGCTGTTTTGTAGGTTATTATTATATACATCATGCAACATTTGCGGAAAAGGTAGCAGTTTATCTGCATAATAATCTCCTGCTTGTTTTGACACCGCTCTGCCGGTTTTTGGAGAAATAAATTGTAAATCTTCCTGAGCACCTGTCACAGCGCATTTGGATAGATCTAGCTTAAATCCGAGCTGTGTAAGAAGCAAAAGCTCTAAGTTGAGGTAATGGCCTTGCCAGGACTCATTATTGTGCTTGATTACATCGATGAAGTATTGAAAATTATCATACAGTACAGCATAAGGCTCACTTTCTGGAAGCACTTTCTCCAAAATAGAAGAAAAAGAAACAATAGTGATGCTTTTTAATCTGTCCTGAAAGAAATGATGGGATGGAGATTCGATCAGTTCGCACTTAAAAAATCCCAGATTTTCAGGTAGTTTAGCACTCCATTCTACATGTAATAGATTACTTATTTGAAACTTGTAGTTACTGTCGTTTGTTAGCCTGGTTAATCCCCTGCGCTTTCCGTGATTTTTTGTAAACAGAGAAAGAACTAAGTTTCTATCACCGTACTTTTTAATGGCTATAACGATGCCTTCATCTTTCCATCTCATTGGGAGTATATTGACCGTATAATATTATATAGTAGTAAAATCAGTACAGCAAATTCTAAGCTCAAGAACAAGAATAAGAGGTGCTTAAACTATGAGGCTGGGGCTTTTTCATGCTTCCATCGAGCAAGTGCTATTATTGGGCAGCGGTCGTAGAGGTTGAGCTAAAATTATTAGAATAGTAACGTTTATTTTTATATTGACTATTGAGGTTTATTATTTTATAACTGGGGCTTAAGTTATTTTATGAGCTTGGGTTTTTAATATATGCCTACGATAAATCAGTTAGTACGCAAGGGTAGATTGAAATTATCACGTAAGAAAAAGGGACCAGCCTTGGGAAAAAATAACCCTCAGAGGAGAGGTGTTTGCACTAAGGTGTATACTACAACTCCTAGGAAACCTAACTCAGCATTACGTAAGGTAGCTAGAGTAAGGATTGTTGGATATGGTGAAGTGACAGCTTATATACCTGGTGAGGGCCATAATTTACAAGAGCACTCTGTTGTTTTGATACGTGGTGGGAGAGTGAAAGATTTACCAGGTGTACGTTATCATATAATAAGAGGTGCTCTTGATTTGCGTGGTGTACAAAATCGGAAGAAAGCTCGTTCAAAATATGGTGTAAAGAAATCTGGTTAAAGTTTATGGCTCGTCGTAATAAAGCAAGAAAGAGAGAGATAGTTCCTGATTCGTGTTATGGTAGTGTTTTGTTGATGCGTTTCATTAATGTAATTATGAAATGTGGTAAAAAATCCATTGCAGAAAAAATTGTCTATGGTGCTTTATCTTCAGCTGAAAAGAAAATAAATGAAAGCGGGATATTAATTTTTGAAACAGCGGTAGAAAATGTTACACCTTCTGTAGAAGTACGTTCTCGTCGTATTGGCGGTGCAACTTATCAAGTACCTTGTGAAGTTAGGAAAGATAGAGCAATTTCTTTAGCATTGAGATGGATTGCTAAAGCTGCTTCTGTTGCTAGAAAGAAGAGTGGCAAAACTTCTGCTGATTGTCTGCGATCTGAAATAATAGATGCTTATAATAAGCGCGGTGGTGCGTTTAAGATGTATGAGGAAAAATATAAAATGGCTGAAGCTAATAAGGCCTTTTCTCATCTTCGTTTTTGATGTTAGCTAATTAATGGTAATATGGAAATTAATATATCTAAATACAGGAATATAGGTATAATGGCTCATATAGATGCTGGTAAGACTACCACAACAGAGCGTATTTTATTTTATACTGGTAAACAAAATAGAATTGGTGAAGTGCATGATGGTGCAGCTTCTATGGATTGGATGGAGCAGGAGAAAGAGCGTGGTATTACAATCACATCTGCTGCAACAACTTGTTTCTGGAATAATCATAGAATCAATATAATAGATACTCCCGGACACGTTGACTTTACTATCGAAGTTGAAAGATCTTTGAGAGTTTTAGATGGTGCAGTTGCTGTGTTTGATGGAGTTGCGGGAGTTGAGCCTCAATCTGAGACTGTTTGGCGTCAAGCTGATAAGTATAATGTCCCTCGTATCTGTTTTGTCAACAAAATGGATAGAATAGGGGCCAATTTTTATCGATGTGTTGATATGATTAAGAGCAAGCTTGGAGCAGTGCCTCTAGTCATTCAGCTACCGATAGGGAGTGAGAAGGATTTTAAGGGCATAGTAGATCTTATCTCTATGAAGGCTATTATATGGGAAGAAGAAACGTTAGGTGCTAAATTTTTCTATGAAGATATTCCTTCTGATTTGCTTGATAAAGCTCAAGAGTATCGAAATCTTTTATTAGATACCGCTGCTGGGATGGATGATGAAGCGATGAACACTTATTTTGAATCTAATGACCTGCCAATAGATTTGCTGAAGAAATGTGTGAGAAGTGGAGCTATTAAAGGAGCGTTTGTTCCTGTATTATGTGGATCGGCTTTTAAAAATAAAGGAGTACAGCCGCTTTTAGACGGTATAGTTGATTTTCTACCTTCCCCTATTGATGTTGATGAAATTGTTGGAACTAATCCTAAGGATTCAGAAAAGAAAATTGCGATTAAACCTTCAGAACAAGAAAAATTTGTCGCTCTTGCATTTAAAGTGATGACAGATAAATTTGTGGGTAGCTTAACGTTTATTCGTGTTTATTCTGGTAAGTTGAAGTCTAAATCTACTGTGTTGAATGCGGTAAAAAATGAGACTGAAGGAATTGGTAGAATGCTGCTTATGCATGCGAACAACAGGGAAGATATAAACGAAGCTAAAGTTGGGGATATAGTTGCTTTAGTTGGATTGAAAAAAACAATTACTGGTGATACTTTATGTTCGCATGATTTTCCTATATTATTAGAGCGTATGGAATTTCCTGAGCCTGTTATTGAAATTGCTGTGGAGCCTAAGACTACTTCAGATCAGGAAAAGTTAGGTATTGCTTTAAATAGATTAGTTGCAGAGGATCCTTCTTTAAGAATGTCGGTAAATGCAGAAAGTGGTCAGACTATATTAAAAGGCATGGGTGAATTGCATCTTGAAATTATTACAGATAGAGTAAAGCGTGAGTTTAACGTTGATGTTAATATTGGTGCGCCTCAGGTTGCATATCGTGAAACTATTACTAAATCTGTTGAAATTGATTACACTCACAAAAAACAATCAGGTGGTGCTGGTCAATTTGCTAGAGTAAAGATCTTATTTGAACCTCTTGAGCCTGGCTCTGGGTTTCAATTTGAAAGTAAAATCGTGGGTGGTGCAATTCCAAAAGAATACATTCCTGGTGTGCAAAATGGTTTGGAGTTGATAAAAGAGGGAGGAATGATCTCTGGCTTCCCAGCTATTGATTTTAAGGCTACTCTTATTGATGGTGCCTTTCATGAAGTTGATTCAAGTCCTTTAGCTTTTGAGCTAGCTGCCAAAGGTGCTTTTAAGGAAATGGCAAATAAAGCTGGTCCAAAGATGTTAGAACCTATAATGAAGGTTGAAATTATTACACCTGAAGAGTATATGGGTGATATTATGGGTGATGTAAATAGTAGAAGAGGACAAGTTTCAAGTATGGAAACGCATAATAATAGCGCTATAATTCTTGCTTTAGTGCCTCTTGCAAATATGTTTGGTTATATAAATGTTTTGCGTTCTATATCTCAAGGAAGGGCTCAATATAGTATGCATTTTTCTTGTTATGAACAAGTGCCACAGTATGTGGTTGATGAGTTAAGGTATAATTAAGGGTAACGATTATGACACAAGTAGTAGAAGCATTTGGCAAGCCGCATATGAATGTGGGGACAATAGGGCATGTGGATCATGGGAAGACGACATTGACAGCGGCGATAACAAAGTATTATGGGAATTTT
>JAISAR010000057.1 GCA_031266615.1 Rickettsiales bacterium | reverse complement strand
GTACGCCAAATACAAGTTTTCTTGTCATTTTAACCTGCACAGATTGGGAAGTTAAACAAATAGCTTCAATACTATGATAAGGGTGACGGCGAAGGTTGTCAAGTAGTTTTTTTGTTTCTGTTGGATGACGCTATGGCTTTTTTCCACTGTTGTCTTGTATCTTGTCAAAAGCATCTAATGTTTTAAGCTTAGGCATTAGATGGAGAAGGAAAGAACTCTGTAAGCGCTCTTTTTGCCCACAGTTGGCAGGTTTGAGTGAATTTGTGATATATTTTATTTGCCTCCCCCAATAACAAAGGTTGGTATTATATCTTCTTCATATCAAAAAAACTTGTTTTTTGACACGAACAATTGTATATTTTAATAAATCAGAGTTGTATATAGAATGAAGAGCTTAAAGGAATTATCCTTAAGAATTAAGAATATTAGGTCTGTACAGAAAACTACAAAAATAATGCAAATGGTTTCTGCAGCGAAGTTATTACAGAGCCAAAAAAAGTTATCAAATTCAAAATTGTATATATCTAAGCTGCATAGCATTGTTTCTTCATTAGTGTTAGCGGTTGATCAAGAATTACTGGCAAAAGTTTTAAACACTAGTGATGATGATCCTCACCTAGTATTTATTATTGCATCTGATCGCGGCTTATGCGGCAACTTTAATTCTTCCATTGTCAAATTTAGTCAAGAGCATGTAAGTAAATTAATCACAAATGGCAAAAGGGTAGATATTATATTTTGGGGTAAAAAAGCTTTTGATATAGGTAAAAATAGGTTTGACTCTAAAAGTATTTTAAAAATTGAAAATAGCAAGGGAATTACGCTAAGGCATATAGAATCCTTGATTGATAGTATGGATCTCAATAAGTACAATAAAATTGAGGTTTTCTATAACAAGTTTTATAATACTTTCACACAAAAACCAATGTTGGAAACAATAAAACCATGGAGTAAAGACTCATCTTTGATTGATAACTCTCTGGCTGATCCAACAACAGATTACAGCTACGAATATGAGCCACAAAATACTGAATTTATTTTACGATCTTTGATTCAAAGTTACGTTACAGCTGCCCTTTACTCTGCTTTACTTGAGAGTGCAGCAAGTGAGAATAGTGCTAGAATGGTTGCAATGGAATCAGCAAATAGAAACACTAAAGAGATGCTGAATAAGCTAGCACTGCTTTATAATCGCTCTCGTCAAGCGGCAATTACAACTGACTTGATCGAAGTCATAGGTGGTGCAGAATCTTTATAGAAACCTAAGGGGTAAGAAATGAATATACTAAATATTGCAGCAGATATCATCAAACTAATAAAAAAGCAGAACCAAGATGCAGAAGTTACAATATATGAAACCAACAAAATCTCGGTTTCTCAACGGCTATCAAAAATTGAACAAATATCACAATCTAAGAATTGCACGATAGGAATTAGAGCTATAGCAGGCAAGACCAAAGTTGCATATATTTCTACGAATGATTTAAACAACCTTGATGATACGGTCAATCAAGTAGTAGAAATGGCAAAGAACGCACCAGAAGATCCTTACATTAATTTTGCCATAGGTGGAGATAATTATACCTCTTCTGCAGACTTAGGTATCTTAGACAATAATGTTGTAACTATTGATAATTTAAAAGGGATTGCTGAAGCCGCAGAAAATTCAGCTCTTGCGCATAAAAATATCATTAACTCCGAAGGGGCCTCTTCTTCACATACCTTGGTAAACACAGCATTATCTACCGTTTCTGGTTTTATTGGCTCATTTAGCAAATCAACCTTTGTTAATCAAGTTTCCGTTGTTGCTGGAGAAGAAAGTGGAATGAAGGTTGGCTATGACTACGATGTAGCGTGCAATTTCGGCGATTTAAAGTCACCAGAATTAATAGGAAAAGAGGCAGCAAAAAGAGCAATTGATCAATTGAATTCACGCACAATCAAAACTGGTAAATTTCCGGTTATTTTTGAAAAAAGAGCAGCAAAAGAGTTAGTGAAAAGTTTTGCTTCCGCTATAAATGGCAGTAACATAGTAAGTAATAGCTCTTTTTTGAGAAATAATTTAAATACTCAGATTTTCAACGATAGAATCAACATTATTGATGACCCATTATTGCCAAGGGGTATAGAATCAAGACCATTTGATGGAGAAGGAATAACCAGCAGGAAAAATACGCTTATAAAGAATGGAGTACTACAAAATTGGATTTTAGATCTATATTCGGCTAAAAAATTAAACTTGAAAACAACTGGAAATGCAACTCGTGCAGGTAATGCCGCAATTGCTCCTACAGCTAGTAACCTTTATATCGAAAATAGCAATATATCATTTGAGGAATTAATTGAGGAAGTGAAAGAGGGGATATACATAACTGATTTATTTGGTTTCGGTGTTAATCTGATCAATGGTGATTACAGTCAAGGCGCATCAGGATTTTTTATAGAGAATGGAAAAATAACCTATCCAATACACGAGATTACTGTTGCCAGCAATTTAAAAGATATGTTTAGCAACTTAGTTGTTGCAAGCGATTTAACTTTTTGTGGGCAATTTAATTCACCAACGATTAAAGTTAGTGAAATGACAGTTGCAGGCTCGCTTAACAATTAGAAAATTTAGTTGCATCAGGTACAATAATTGTGTACTATGAATGTGTAATGTTAGGATAGACTATGGAGTATAGAAGTTTAGTTTCAATGGCTAAGCTTTGGGCATTCCCAATTATAATTTCAAAGTTTTTCATCACATTAGTAATGTTAGTTAATAGTTTTAGGAGTTGTTTAAATGGAATTTGGTAATATAAAGTGGTTTAATGCCGAAAAAGGTTATGGTTTTATTAAGCCAGAGGCTAAAGGAAGTGATATTTTCGTACATATCAGTACGTTAGAGCGTTCAGGAATAAGACCTGATTCACTTAGAGGAGAAAATAAGGAGAAGGGAATAAAAGGAGAAAGAGTAAGCTATGAGCTCAAAGAGGAGCGAGGTAGAAATGGAGAGGAGAAAAAATCTGCAATAAATTTAAAGTTGCTAGAAGACTAATCGTATTTTGATGGTAAAAGTTTTTGTGAGCAGCTTTCAGGAGATGAATCTTCCAGTTTTACTTAGGCGAGCTCTAGACAAACATAATCTTTCTGTTCCAACTCCGATTCAAATACAGGCAATTCCTTTAGCTCTGCAGGGTAAAGACATTCTCGGGTCTGCTCAAACAGGAACTGGAAAAACTTTGGCGTTTGCTATTCCGTTGGTTGCCAAGTTGTTAGATGAATCTAATGCTAGTTCAGCCTTGGTTATAGTACCAACCCGAGAGCTAGCACAGCAGGTAACGAATGAGATAAGAAAACTCTTGTTTCAAAATTCCGTGTTAAAGATTGCCTTACTAATTGGTGGTGAGCCTATCTTCAAGCAGCTAAATCAGTTAAGAAAAAAACCGCGAATTGTAATAGGCACCCCTGGTCGTATTATAGACCATATTGCACGTAAAACTTTGATTACTCACAATATCAACACTCTTGTGCTTGATGAAACAGACCGTATGTTCGATATGGGTTTTGGAATTCAAATTGAAGAGATTATGAAATATCTGCCAAAAATACGGCAAACCCTTATGTTCTCTGCAACTCTTCCTGGTGATATAGTTAAACTTGCTGAAAAGTATCTCAGTCAGCCAGAACGTGTTTCTGTTGAGCATGAAGCTACAACTTCTACGAAAATCAAGCAAGAAGTTATTTATGCATCAGAATCAGAAAAATATGGCAAACTTGTTACACAACTATGTCAACGTGAAGGATCAATCATTATTTTTGTCAAAACAAAGCAAGGAGCAGATCAGCTGGCTAACAAATTGCGCGAAGATAGCTATAGCGCTTTGGCAATTCATGGTGATTTAAGACAGCACAAGCGCGAAAGAGTAATCAATTCCTTTCGTCGTGGTCGCAATCAAATCATGGTTGCAACAGATGTTGCCTCTCGTGGTCTTGATATTCCCCACATTCAACACGTTATCAATTATGATGTGCCGCAATCGCAAGCTGACTACATTCACCGCATAGGTAGGACTGCACGCGCTGGAGCTGAAGGATACGCATTATCTTTCGTTACACCTCAAGATAAGAGAAGGCTACCTGCACTTGCAGACAAAAAAGGGGAGTTAAATTTTGACTCCAACGTGCAATTCAAAAAACGTAGTAGTAAAAAAACCTTTAAAAGACCAAGTGCACTGAAAACTAGATATAGTAAGAAAAGGATCAATACTTTCAAAGAGAGAAGCAGAGCGCTACAAAATGTACACTCTTCTATTTTTTAGAAATTCAAATATAAAAAATAAGGAAAAGTGATTTGAAAAGTGGCTAGATATCTGAGAATGAATGAAAAATCTTAACTGTTCTCAATAGATATCCAAATTTTTTGAAGGGTGCCTCCACAGCACCCTTATCAGTGCTTATATCCAATCAAAATTCTTGCATAACTTAAGGTATAATGCTATTATTAAAGTAGTATTATGGTATGAGTATGTGAGGGATTTATAACAAGAAAGCAAGACATCTAAGTTTGAGTCTCACGCTGGTAGTCATTTTTAATGCAATTAAGCTCAACCACAAGTTAGCGTAGAAAAAGGGTTCAATAACCTGGCTGTTCTTAAAGCAGGTATATTGTTAGGGTAAGATAGTAAAGGAGGTATATTATGCAAGTGGATGTTTTCATGCAGAAAAAAGAGCTGTTTTTGGCGAAGATGAAAGAGAAAAACAGCTTCACTGCCCTAAGAAAATATTATCAGGATGAATGGGAATTTTACGATCTGTTAAGAGACTTAATAAATGATGAGGATTTTAAGCAAGCGTGTATAGATAAATCTTTCAGCGAAAGCTGTAAGAAAAATTTGGATCACTACATAGAACTAGCAAACCAGGCAAAAAAAGCTGTAAGTAAATATTTTGAAAGGAAAGACATAGAGCTTCAGGCTTATTATACAGAAACTAATGACGCTGACAGAATTTTAAACATTAACCTTACTAACCATGATGGAAATGAACCAATAAGAATCAGTGATATTTTACAGCAAGAAAAAAATATTAGTGAATTGAATGTATATTGCGATAAAAAGCACGATATATACGCTTATCAAGAAAACAAAAAAAGATATTATGAATTTAAAGAGGGTGCGTATTACGAAATGACAAGCACTTGGCCTGCGACAGATAAATCTGGGAAAACTTTTATGTGTACCATGGTCATGAACGTAAGTAGTGATGGCATCACTGAAATACTAAAATTTGATGGTAGAGATTTTGAATCACCATCGAAGGAGTTTTGGGAATTAATAAGGCTAAATAAGGAATTATACATTCAAGGCCTCTCCTTATATGATGCCGTGAAAGCATTATCGGAAAAGAATAAGACTGCACCATTGCCTGATGTTGTACCCACTGCTGATAATGACTCACGAAATAGTGAACCTACAAGGAGCAACCAAGACAAGGAAATAGAGAAACAAGAGGTACATCCTGGACATGATGCTGACAATAGTCCTATTTCTCCTACTAATAGCGATGCATCAACTCAAACAGAGGTTGATTCACGGCAGGTTGCAACCCAGATGGGAATTGATTCTAGACCAATTGCAACTCAAACGAAAGTTGGTTTACAGCATACTGAAACTCAGACAGAAGTTACTACACAACACGCTGAGACTCAGATGGAAACTGACTTCCAACCAATTGCAACTCAGCAAGAAATTAAAGAGTTAAACAAGCAGAGGAATGATTTACAACGTGAGCTCGAACGAGCTCATACCAATCTCCACTAATAGATAGACAAATAGTAAAAACTATAAATAATTGAGGCTAGAAAGAATAAACATGAATTTTATGGCAGGAAAAAGTAAAGCAATAGGAGAAGAGCTGTA
>JAISAR010000009.1 GCA_031266615.1 Rickettsiales bacterium | reverse complement strand
AAGTCTAGGTGAAATTAATAAAGACATGAGGTGCACATAGTGCAAAAAATTAAACATAAGACGCCAACCGTGATACTTTCGTCGTTTAATCTGCACAGATTGAAGCTAAATGAATAGCTCCAATACTATGATAAGGGAACTGGCAAAGGTTGTCAAGTAGTTTTTTTGTTTCTATTGGGTAGCTTTTTTCTACTTTCGTCTGTCTGCTTTCTGCGTGGTGGGAATTGGTATTAGAAAAAGCCATAGCACAAAAGTCTTGAAACCTTAGTGCAAAATTTATCAAAGAAATTTTAATATTGTGATCAGCATGCATATTTACAACTCTAAACCTGGTAAATTCCCAGTAAAGAGTAGCACTCCTGAGATGAGTATTAGCCAAAGCACTGATATTGGTAGAAACACTTTCCAACCGAGACGCATTAGCTGATCATATCGATATCGAGGTATTGTCGCCCTAATCCAAATAAATATGGACAACAATAAAGCTATTTTCAAGACAAACCAAATTAAACCTGGAATTTTATACAAAAAACTAAGCTCTAGAGGAGGATACCATCCTCCTAAGAAAAATATTGTCATCATAGCGCTTGCTAAGATCATGTTTGCATATTCTCCCAAGAAAAAGAGGGCAAAAGGCATTGATGAATATTCAACATTATACCCAGAGACGAGCTCTGCTTCAGCTTCTGGTAAATCAAACGGATGACGGTTGGTTTCTGCAAGAAGAGAGATAAAGAACACTATTGCCATAGGTATGAGTAGTAGATCAACCCAAAATGGCATATTGTGCTTTGTTACTACCATTTCTCCGAGATTTAGCGTGCCAGTTGTAACAACAACTGTGGCAACTATTAAGCCTATTGAAACTTCGTATGAGATCATCTGAGCAGCTGACCTTATAGCGCCAAGAAACGCGTAATTGGAATTACTTGCCCAGCCTGCAATAATAATGCCATATACCTCTAAAGAGGATACAGCTAGCACATAAAGTACCCCAACATTAATATTCGCTATCACCTTAGGAATTACTGTTTGCTGCCCGTTTTCTATAACTACTTCAGCACCAAATGGTATAACTGCCCAGGCGATTAATGCTAAAATAAAGGTGAGCATCGGAGCTATGATGAACAATATGGTATTTGCCCTAAATGGTATTATCGGCTCTTTAATCAGTAATTTAATTGCATCTGCAAATGGCTGTAATAGTCCAAAAGGTCCAACTACGCTTGGGCCATGTCTTAGCTGAATTGCACCAATAAACTTGCGCTCGAAGTACACCAAGTATGCTACTGAAAGCAGTAACGGCACCAAAACAAATAAAATGTTAATTAGCGTGTTCATAGAAAGCTTTAGTACAATCTGCCATTATTTTTGAAGCGCGACTTATGGAATCTGTCATATAAAAATTACATTCTTTTAGGGCGAAAGGCACGCTACTTAGTTTTATCTCGTCGCAGGTAATTGGTGCCCATTTGTTTTTTACCATCTGGTCAGCGTTTCTAAACTGTGGACCTATAGTATCTAATTTTTTTTTCACGTCAAATAAACTATCATATGGGAAGGAGAGGCCCAGATATTGCGACAAATTTTTAATAATTAACCAGTCTTCCTTTGCTTCACCAGGAGGAAATACAGCTAAATTTGTTCTCTGCACTCGCCCTTCAGTATTCACATAAGTTGCATATTTTTCTGTGTATGTAGCTCCAGGTAGAATAACATCCGCCATGTGTGCACCTTTATCGCCATGATGACCTTGATAAATTACAAATGTATTTTCTAACTTTGATGTGTCAATTTCATCTGCACCGAGAAGATAAACAGCTTCTATATCGCCACTTTCTGCTTGCTTTAGTATTTGGTTAGTGTCTTTTCCACCTTTTTTGGGAACAAATCCAATATCTAATCCACCAACTCGTGCTGCGGCTTTGTGCAGCACATTAAAACCATTCCAGTCATCTCTGACCATGTTAAATTTTTCTGCAATTGTGCCGGCTAGGGCTAAAATTGATTCTGAATCATCTCTTGTTAATGCATCTTGACCGATAATGAGCATAGGGTTTTTAGCAGCGCTTAGCGGCTTGCAAAATTTGTGATTCCCTCTCGCTATTTCATTTAAAATGCCAGGATTATCGCCTAGCTTTTCAACATGATATAAATATTCAATGTCAGGACCAATGCTTGCAATAGGAAAATTGCCTTGTAAATATCTTTTTCTTATACGTGCATTAATAATTGGCGCCTCTACTTTAGGATTTGTGTTTATAAGCAGGCATAAATCTGCATTCTCTATACCCTGAGCAGTGGTGTTGAACACATATGATCCGCGATTATTTTGTATAAGTCTTGCTCCATCCTGCCTACAATCTATATTTGCTGAGCCAAGCTTATGCATCATTTCTTTTAGTAGAAGCATAGACTCACAATCCGCTAGATCACCTGCAATTGCAGCTATTTTGTTTGGCTTTGTACTTCTTAGTTTTTTTGCAGCAACAGTTAGTGCTTCATTCCAATCAACCGGAATTAATTTACCATCTTTTTTTATATAAGGTTGGTCAAGGCGTTGCACTTTTAGTCCATCGTAAGCAAAACGAGTTTTGTCTGATATCCATTCCTCATTCACTTCTTCATTGAGTCTTGGCAATATTCGCATAACTTCCGGACCGCGGTAATCGACTCTGATTGCACTTCCCACAGCATCGAGCACATCTATAGTTTCGCAATGTGATAGTTCCCATGGGCGCGCCTTAAATGAGTAAGGTTTTGAAGTTAAAGCTCCTACAGGGCAGAGGTCTATGATATTTCCAGATAATTCAGAGCTAATATGCCTTTTTATGTAAGTGCTGATCTCTACATCTTCTCCTCTACCAATTCCTCCAAGTTCGTTTGTCCCTGCAATATCAGACAAGAACCTAACGCATCGAGTGCAATGGATGCATCTATTCATTGCAGTTTCAATAAGTGGCCCAAAATGCTTTTTTGGTACAGCCCTTTTATGTTCATCAAGTCTGCTAGTTCCCTTTCCATAGGCCATTGTTATATCTTGTAAATCACACTCACCACCTTGATCACAAATTGGGCAATCAAGCGGATGGTTAATTAGCAAAAACTCGAGCACTCCTTCACGTGCCTTTTTGACTTTTGGGGTATCAGTGTGAATAATCATACCCTCTGCAACTGGTATTGCGCAAGAGGCTACTGGTTTTGGAGGTCCGCCTTCCACTTCAACCAAACACATTCTGCAGTTACCGGCGATTGCTAAGCGCTCATGATAACAAAAGCGTGGAATTTCAACGCCCACGGCTTCACAGGCTTGGATTATAGTGAACCCAGCCTCTACTTCACATTCCTTAGAGTTAATGGTAATCTTAACCACAAATTTAAACCCACTATACAGCTTCCCACTTTATAGGATTACCACTCTCGTCTTGAACGAGACTACCATCCCCATATTCAGCGGACATATAATTCATACGTGAGTCGCGATCTATATATCTAACTGGTTTTACCGGTTTATCTTTGTACATTTTCTGCTTAGCTTTCTGACGCTGAGTAGGGTTATTTTTACTAGCTGTTTTCGCTTTTCCGCCTGCTGCCATATGAACTCCTAAAAACTTCTTATTTTATTTTAGCACTTAAGTGTACAGCGTCAACATTAAATAACTTTAAAGTTTTAATGGATATCTAAAAACAAAAAAAACTACTTGACAAATTTCGCCGTTACCCTTATCATAGTACTGAAGCTATTTGTTTAACTTCCCAATCTGTGCAGGTTAAAATGACAAGAAAACTTGTATTTGGCGTACTATTGTTTAATTTTTCGCACTATGTGCACTGCATGTCTTTTTAAAA
>JAISAR010000118.1 GCA_031266615.1 Rickettsiales bacterium | reverse complement strand
CTCTATTAAATTACTCGAAAATGCTGTATCTGAATTTATTCGAGATATTACGGAAAGTTCGATCAAAACCATTTGCTCTGTTAATTATTTGTCTAGTTATTTATGAGAGTTGGTATTAGGTGTCTCTAAAGTAGTTTCAAAATGGTTTCCTAGAGATCAGTACACAAGAATGATAGGTTTTTCGTTCACCTTGGGACTTACGGGCGCAATTTATGGAGGCAAGCCTGTAGGTTTATTAATAGAAAGTTATGAGTGGTAAAATGTTGCCTTAACACTTGGAGTAATATCAATAATAATTGGTTTTACAGCATACCTTGCTTTGCGTTCACCACAAAAGGTTATAGCTTCAAACGAGCAATTTAGAATGGGTAATTTGAAATCTGTTCTTACTTCTCGATTGATTTGGTGTTTGGCCTTTTCTAATTTTCTAATGGTAGGTTCATTAGAAGGATTTGCTGATGTTTGGGGAGTGCAATATCTAATGACCATCTATAACTTAAATAAAGGTGTTGCAGCTGGTGTTATATCGTTTGTATTTTTCGGTATGCTTTTTGGTGGCCCATTATTAGCTTGGCTCAGCAAAAAATTGGGCAACTATGTCATTATTATAATGTGTGGATTTGGTATGATACTAGCTTTTATATTACTATTAATGAGCAAAACATATAATGCACTTGCACTGTCCTGTCTCTTTTTCTTTGTAGGGATTGTGTGTTGTTATCAACTCGTAGTATTTGCTGTAGGTAGCGAGTTAGTAGCAAAAAAGAATTTAGGAATCGCTATAGCATTTTTAAACAGTATAAATATGTTAGGTGGTTCGTTTTTTCACACTGTGATAGGCAAAATCCTAGACTTATCTTGGCCTGGAGCTTTAGACAAGAATGGGGTTAAGTTGTACGATCTATATGCTTATCGGTATGCCCTTAGTGCCATTCCAATCTGTGCCTGCTTAGGTGCTATAATAGTTTTGGTTATAAGTATAAAAACAAAAAAACTAACCAACGAATAGTTGGTTAGTTTTTTTACATTTATTTGCACAGAGATCAAGCCAGTAGATTTATGGCTTGATAGCAAGAAGGATTTCAAATAAAAAATGACAATTGAAAAATGACAACTGAAAAATGATCTACATGGAACTGCATGTTTACTAAAACTTACTATTAAATGGACAGCAAATTCACTGACATTGCTATAATGCTGATAAGCCTAGTACTTACTGCAATAGCTTCACTAAGCCAAGAGAAGTATATAGCTTAACACTCCACCACTTATTAAGTATTTCATCTCAGTTGCAGTTTGTATACAGCACTTGAGTTGAATGGATTGCTCTGAATTATCCTTTCTTTTGATGATACATTCTAGATTTCCATTTGGCACTATTTCACCTTTTATTCTCATTATCTCACTACCATCAAATATCTTTCTGGTTACTCCATCTTGAAATGCAAGCGGAAGAACACCCATACCAACTAAGTTGGATCTGTGTATACGTTCAAAGCTTTCTGCAATCACAGCTTTAATTCCTAGTAGCGCAGTACCCTTTGCTGCCCAGTCTCTGCTTGAACCTGTACCATATTCTTTTCCTGCAACGACAACTAATGGAACAGCTTCTTCTTTATACCGCATTGCTGCATCAAAAATTGACATAGTCTCTTGAGAGGGAATGTGTTTTGTATAACCACCTTCATTGCTCACCATTTCGTTTCTTATTCTGATATTAGCAAAGGTTCCACGCATCATTACGTTGTGGTTACCACGACGGGATCCATATGAGTTGAAATCCTGTGGTTCAATTCCAAGATCTTTTAAATACATACCTGCAGGACTATTTGAGGCAATATTTCCAGCAGGAGAAATGTGGTCAGTAGTTACACTGTCGCCAAACATTGCCAGTATTCGCGCACCCTTTATGTCGACCACGTTATTTTTATCATTCTTCGTTGATAAATCATCAAAATAAGGAGGATTTTGTATATAGGTGCTTTTCGTGTCCCAGTTGTAGATTTCGCTTTTCTCGCACTTTATCTTTTGCCAATGTTCATCACCAGAGAAAACATTCTCATATTTTCGTATGAACATCTCACATGTTACCACATTTTTAACACAATCTTCGATTTCACTGTTCGTTGGCCATATATCTTTGAGGTAAACGTCATTTCCATCCTTATCTTTGCATATAGGATCTTTTGTTAAGTCAATCTGCACAGTACCTGCAAGCGCATACACAACAATAAGCGGTGGGGATGCTAAATAATTGGCTTTGACTAAAGGATGGATTCTTCCTTCAAAATTGCGATTACCAGATAAAACCGCGGCGACGGTTAAGTTTTTGCTTTTTATATCATTCTCTATATCTTCATCAAGTGGACCGGAATTTCCAATGCAGGTTGTGCAGCCGTATCCAACCAAATTAAAGCCTAAAGCATTTAGATCTCTCTGTAATCCTGATTTTTCTAAATATTCTGTTACAACTTGTGATCCTGGGGCAAGAGAAGTTTTAACCCAAGGCTTTGGTTTTATTCCGAGTTTGATCGCATTACGAGCTATAAGGCCAGCAGCAACCATCACACTTGGATTTGAGGTGTTGGTACAGCTTGTTATTGCTGCGATAACTACACTTCCATCCTGGAGTTTATCACTTTCCTTTGACTCATTAACTGAAAATGATGCAGACAAAGACTCTGCCACTTGTGAAAGAAAAACCTTATCTTGTGGTCTTTTTGGACCAGCCATTACTGGCTCCACGCTTGATAAATCAAGCTCTAGTACGTCAAAAAACGCCAACTCGTCACTGCTTCGCCACAGTCCTTGCTCTTTTGCATAGACTTCAACCAACTTAATCAGCTCCTCTGGCCTTCCGGTTAAGCCTAAATAATCTAGTGTTTTCTGATCAATAGGAAAAAATCCACAAGTTGCACCATACTCTGGAGCCATGTTGGCTATGGTTGCCCTATCTGCCACAGATAAATAATCCAAACCATCACCATAAAACTCCACGAATTTACCAACAACACCTTTTGTCCTTAAGATATTTGTGACTGTTAGCACTAGATCAGTTGCAGTTACTCCTTCTGGAAGTTTTCCAATTAATTTAAATCCTACTACCTCTGGAATCACCATACTAATTGGCTGATCAAGCATCACAGACTCAGCTTCTATTCCCCCAACGCCCCAGCCAAGAACTGATAAGCTGTTGACCATAGTAGTGTGGCTGTCTGTGCCAACTAAGGTATCAGGATATACAACCCCATTTTCGTCACATACAACTCGAGCTAAATACTCAATGTTTACTTGGTGGCAAATTCCCGTGCCAGGCGGCACTACCCTAAAACTTGTGAAGGATGATTCGCCCCATTTCAAGAATTGATATCTCTCCAAATTTCTTTTTACCTCCAGTTCAACGTTTTTACCAAATGCAGAAGCACTTGCATAACTATCTACTTGAACAGAATGGTCTATTACAAGATCAACCGGTACAGACGGATTTATTTTGCTTGGATTACCTCCGCTTTTTTTCATATAACTACGCATTGAAGCTAAATCGACAATAGCGGGAACTCCTGTAAAATCCTGCATCAATACCCTTGCTGGTTTGTAGCTAATTTCGTGATCAACGTGTTTCTCAACGCAACTTGCTAGTGTTTTTATATCATCCAACTTTACGTTCACTCCATCTTCGTTGCGCAATAAGTTCTCAAGCAATACCTTGAGCGAACAGGGTAATTTAGTTAGATCTATTCCTAAAAATCTACCAGCAGCGCTAAGGCTAAAGTAGCTATATGACTTTCCGTCAATGTTTAAAATTGTTTTCGAATTTAAAGAATTATTCATCACGTATAACCATTATTTAAATGAAAAGACCCACAACCCTGATATTACCGTTGCTGCAAAAACTTCAGGAATAAACATATTTAATCTTGATTGTCAACAGTAAACTGAGGCTAACCATTTCATGTCAAGCTTGATGAAAGAAAAATAATTGCAGTACCGGCTGGATTCAGATTTTTCTAGCCATAGAAACAGAGTCAAAAAAACTACTTGACAACCCCCGTCAACTCCATTACCATGGTAGTGGAGCTATTCATTTAGCTTCAATCTGTGCAGATTAAACGACGAAAGTATCACGGTTGGCGTCTTATGTTTAATTTTTTGCACTATGTGCACCTCATGTCTTTATTAATTTCACC
>JAISAR010000117.1 GCA_031266615.1 Rickettsiales bacterium | reverse complement strand
GGTGAAATTAATAAAGACATGAGGTGCACATAGTGCAAAAAATTAAACATAAGACGCCAACCGTGATACTTTCGTCGTTTAATCTGCACAGATTGAAGCTAAATGAATAGCTCCACTACTATGATAAAAGGGTTGGCAGAGTTTGTCAAGTAGTTTTTTCGTTTCTAAAGCGTCAACGTTCTTCGTTATTAAAAAACCCTTGGCAGGTTGTTCATGTTCGATTATCATGGAATTTATATAAATTAATAAATGACCTATGGCAAGCAACCCAGAAGAAAGAAATAATGATAAGCAAAGAGCGCTAGATAACGCAATAAGCCAGATTGAAAAAGCATTCGGTAAAGGCGCTATAATGAAGCTAAAGCAGAATCCTGTAGAAAAGATAGATACAATATCCACAGGGTCAATTGCGCTTGATTCAGCCCTAGGTGTTGGAGGATTGCCAAAAGGACGTATAATCGAGATATTTGGTCCTGAGAGTTCTGGTAAAACCACTCTTGCTTTGCATGTAATTGCTGAAGCTCAGAAGAAAGGGGGATTATGTGCATTTATCGATGCAGAGCATGCATTAGATGTCATATATGCCCGTAAACTTGGAGTAAATACTGATGATTTGGTAATCTCGCAGCCAGATACTGGAGAGCAAGCGTTACATATCGTTGAGTATTTAGTGTGTTCTGGTGCAGTTGATGTGATAGTTGTTGACTCTGTTGCAGCATTAACTCCAAGAGCTGAAATTGAAGGAGATATGGGTGATCAGCACATGGGATTGCAAGCGAGACTTCTAAGTCATGGGCTCAGGAAACTAACTTCCGCAGTTTCAAAAGCGAATTGCATATTAGTATTTATTAATCAAATCCGTATGAAGATAGGAGTAGTGTATGGAAACCCTGAAACTACCACCGGCGGGAATGCGTTGAAATTTTATACTTCTATAAGGCTTGATATAAGAAAAATTGGTGCAATAAAGGATAAAGAGAATATCACGGGCAATGAAACGAGAGTTAAAGTTGTAAAAAATAAAGTCGCTCCTCCATTTAGAGAAGCAAAGTTTGATATAATGTACAATGAAGGCATATCAAAACTTGGAGAGATAATAGATATAGGAGCAAAACTTGGTGTGCTTGAAAAAGCAGGTGCTTATTATTCATACAATAACACACGCCTTGGGCAAGGAAGGGAGAATGTAAAAAATTACCTCAAGACAAACAAAGAAGTTGCAAATGAAATAGAAACCAAAATCAGAGACTTATTTAGAAATCATGGTAACTCTATTGCGATGGAAGAAGAAAGCGAGCAGCTTTTAGAAGAATCAGTTTTCTAATTTAGCTGAAGTTTGTGTTGGACGCAATAGTCGTACCGCCGCAGTATCTTCGCATAGATTCTGCTAATGAAGAGCAGGATATCAAATCGTCGATGAACCTAAGCTGCTTTGGCTATAATGTAACAATTTACAATATTACCTCGTATCAAAAAGCTTTTTGAAGCAGTTAAAAAAAACTTCCCATGAGGGGTGATAAATGATAAGTTGTTAATAACAGATTATTGTTATTAAGATTATGTGTTTTAGTTTACCTAATATAAACAAGGAAGGTTATTTGTTTATAGTGGTCTCTTTTATAGTAACATGTATAGCATTCCCTATATCTTGGGGTTTTGGCGTTACATGCTTGTTTCCAACGTTATTGTGCACTTATTTCTTTCGCGATCCAGCAAGGGTTGTTCCAGGCAATAAAGACCTTGTACTAAGCCCTGCAGATGGTGTGATTTCAAAAATTGAAGAAGTGAGTTACCCTTTGTCAGCAGAAGACGAAGAAGGGAAGAAATTCACGCTTGTTAGCATATTCTTGAGTGTTTTGGACGTGCATGTGAATCGTATACCAATATCTGGTACAGTAAAGGAAATGCACTATAAGAAAGGCAAGTTTGTGTCTGCAATGAGCAATAGGTCTAGTAACGAAAACGAAAAGCAGGTTATTGTGGTTGAGTATGAAAAGGGAAAGGAGATTATTGTAGAGCAAATAGCCGGATTAATTGCACGTCGTATCGTTTGTAATTTAAGAGTGTCTCAAAACGTGAAAGCAGGTGAGAGGTTTGGGATTATAAGGTTTGGCAGTAGGGTGAATATTTACGTTCCTACTGATATAGAAATAAGAGTCTCAGAAGGGCAAACTGTTGTTGGCGGTGAAACAATTATAGCAAATTTGAATAAGGAAAGTGCTCAAGAAAAGCTTACTTTTGATGTCATATGAGCAGTAATGGCAGTAACAGTAGGTCTTTACCTGTTACCAAGTTATTCCCAAATTTTATAACTTTATTGGGTTTATGCTCTGGTCTTACTTCGCTTAAATTTACATTTAATGAACAGTGGGAGTTTGCAGTAATTTTTATTATCATTGCAGCAATTATAGATGGAATGGATGGCAGAATAGCCAGAATTCTAAAATCAACTAGTGATTTTGGAGCGCAGCTTGATTCTTTTTCAGATTTTCTAAATTTTGGTGCGGCGCCTGCATTTCTTTTATATTTTTGGAAGTTAAAGGAAATCAAAGTTATAGGGTGGATATTGGTAATGATATATGTCATCTGCATTTCGATAAGGCTTGCAAGGTTTAATGTATCGTTGAATGCAGAACAACTTGACTGGGAAAAATTCTTCTTTTCTGGTGTTCCAGCGCCGATATGTGCTTTACTTTCCTTGTTGCCAATAATCATTACCTTTCAATCTCATGAAAGTGAATACTTACTTTTTATGGAGCAATTTTTTAACATAAGAAATACGGCTTGTTACTTTTTAGCTATTTCATTTTTTTCGGTCAGCCATATTCCAACTTTCTCTGCAAAATACATTTATATTCCCAGGAGCCTATCTTATATATTTGTGTCACTCTTTGGAGTATTTATCGTATTCTTTGTCAGTAAGCCTTGGATTACTCTACCAATTTTAGGTGTAATATATACACTGACTATTCCAGTAAGCATCGGGCTCTATATATATTACACGTATAAAGCTCGTTAGCTATATAAAAAGTAGTGAGCAGCATGGTTATAAAAATAAGTGAACTATTAAATTCATTTCTGTATGTAAAGATATTTAACATTCCATTTATAATTATTTGGGTAATTGCAACTGGAGTGTTTTGTACGGTTCAGTTCAAATTTACTAACTTTAGGTTGTTCAAGCATGGAATACAAACGCTATTCAACCTAAAAAGTAATCATAACGACGGTATAATCACTCATATTCAAGCGTTTGCAACAGTAATTTCAGGAACGGTTGGTCTTGGAACAATATCAGGAGTTGCTATAGCTATCACAATAGGGGGCCCGAGTGCAATTTTTTGGATGATAATTACCGGAATACTTGGTATGTCAATAAAATTTGCCGAAGTAGTGCTCGCATTCAATTATCGCTCTGAAAACTCAACTGGCGGAGCTTTTTATTACATGAAGTACGGACTTGCTAAGATTGGATTTGTCAGGACTGGTAAATTTCTTGCATTCACTTATGCAATTATGTTACTTATTGCGATGATTTTGGGTGGCATACCATTTCAAGCAAATCAAATTGCAGCATTGTCAAACAACCTCTTTGAATATAACGCGTCTGTTGTTATATCGCTGCTTGTCTTGATTGTAATATTGGGAGGAATAAAACGAATTGCTTTCGTTTCAACGGGTTTAGCACCAATTATGATAATATTGTATATAGGCATGTGTGTGTATTTAATCTGTGTAAACGGAAATAACCTGCTGAATGCTGTATCTACAATATTCCAAGATATCTTTAACAGATCAGCCATAGGAGGTGGGGTGCTGAGTGGATTAATAGCTGGAGTTAGAAGATCAGTGTTTGCTAACGAAGCAGGTACCGGAACAGCAGCCATAGCGCATTCAGCTGTGAAAGAGGAAGACCCCATTAAGGTTGGAAGTGTTGCAATGATTGCACCATTTGTAGACACAATATTAGTTTCATTTTTGACTGGCATCGTGATAATTATCACTGGTATGCATAGCACTAACAACGTAGGTGATATTACATTGGTTAGCTCGGCATTTTCGACAGCTTTACCTTTGTTTAGTAAGTTAGTTTTCCCACTGATAATGTTTTCCTTTGCATTTTCCACGATAATAGCTTATTGTTACTACTGTGAAGTTGCCTTGCTGTACTTATTTGGTAGCAAAAAAGTACTGATATTGTTCCAAGTTCTTATAGTGGGTTCGGTGTATATCAGTTGTATGTCAAAAAATATAGAATTTATATCCTATTTAGGTGACAGTCTGTTTATGTGTCTTATGATTCCAAATGCTGCTACGATATATCTACTGAGAAGGGAAGTCTCGAATACAATAGATTATTATTACAATTCTAAAAGGTATTAAACATGATTTATAGATTGCTTTGTACGGTATTATTTTGCCTATTGTTTAATAATGTGTACGCTGCTTCGGGTTTTCACGAAAGCTATGGCACTTTGATAAGTGGAATAAACAATTTCATGAATGAGGTGCTGTTTTTCAAGATCTTCTATGTTCCATTTATACTTCTTTTGCTAGCGTTCGGTTATGTATTTCTAACGTTGCGTTTTAAATTTCTCAACATAAGGATGTTTAAGCATGCGTTTGCTATTTTGTGTGGAAAATATGACACAAATCATCACGATGGCCACATTACGCATTTTCAGGCATTTGTGACTGCACTTTCAAGCACGGTCGGCCTTGGAACTGTTGCTGGTGTTGCAATTGCAATTTCAATGGGAGGACCAGGAGCAGTGCCTTGGATGATGATTACAGGCTTTTTTGGTATGTCGGCAAAATTCGCTGAAGTGACTTTAGCGTTCAGGCACAGAACAGAAGGCCAGGAGCAATTATTTAGTGGTCCCTTTCAATACATAAGAAATGGGCTGGAGGAATTCGGATTTAAGAAACTTGGTATTGTGTTGGCTGCAGTATATGCAGTGTTTTTTGTGTTATCAGGTCTTGGTGGAAGTGTAGCGTTTCAAACTAACCAAATGGTTTTAATATTATCTGGTTATTCAAATTGGGTGGATAGTCATCCTTGGTTTCTTTCTTCTATAATTTCCGCATTACTTGCTCTGGTAATCATAGGTGGAATTAAGAGAATAGCCAGAGTATCTTCCGCGCTGGTGCCTATTATGTCACTCATATATATTTTTAGTTGTGTCATTATAATTGCATTTAATATTCACAACTTTAGCAATGCATTTAAAATATTGTTTTCCAATATGATAGATTTCAATGCTGTTGGTGGAGGAGTAGTTGGGGCATTTGTTGCTGGAATTCAAAGAGCAATTTTTGCCAGCGAAGCGGGTGTTGGTTCTGCTTCAATTACACATGCAGTAGCTAAAGATGAAGAGCCGGTTAGAACTGGATTAGTTGCAATGATAGAACCATGCTTTGATACAATGTTAATTTGTTGTTTGACAGGAATAACAATAGTTATAACAGGTGCGTATCAGACTGGCGTTGGCGAAGGGATATTGATTACTCAAAAGGCATTTGAAACAGTTTCTTCCTGGTTTCCTATACTTTTGACAATAGCTGCACCTTTATTTGCGTTTTCTTCGGTAATTTCGTTTGTGTATTGCTGTGAAATGGGATGGCTATATTTGTTTGGCGCAAAGAGTATAGTAATATATCGCATAGCGGTAATAATTGTGGCGTTTTTCTCTGGTCTTTCTAAAGATATAATGGCTATTGCCAATATCGGTGGAACTTTATTCTCTTGTTTAGCCCTCATCAACATGATAGCACTTATACTGTTTAGTAATCAGATTAATGATGAAGTTCAGTGCTACCTGAGAAAGCTGAAAAATAACAAGATTAGCTAGATTTTCGTTACGATGGAGAATTATGTAGTTCTTATATTATCCTACATGTTGGGTTCAATACCGTTTAGCTTAATCATTACAAGGATAAAAGGAATAAATTTAAGAGAAGTAGGTTCTGGAAACATCGGTGCTACAAATGTTGCAAGAACAGGGAATAAAGGACTTGCTGCTCTTGCATTACTTCTGGACTCCTTGAAAGGGTTCATCGCGGTTTATATAGCGCAACAATTTTTTGGTAGTGGTAGTTTTTACATATGCGCATCTGCAATGCTAGCAGTCCTAGGACATATGTTTCCTGTATGGTTAAAATTCAGTGGAGGAAAGGGAGTTGCAACAACTTTGGGGATTTTGATAGCACTTAGTATTCATATGGCATTAATGTTTATATTTGTTTGGTTAGCAGTATTTTCTATCTTTCGATACTCCTCTCTTGCTTCCTTAACGGCCACTGCAGCAGCTGTTGCGATATCTCTTTTTTTTCAAAAAGACTTATTTTTTACTCTATTGATCGTGGCAATATTAGTTTTTTTAAAGCACCACAAAAATATTGCAAATCTTCTGCAAGGCAAGGAGTGCAAATTTCATAAGCAGTAACGTATCTTTAAGCAATGGCACCAACTTAAGAGCCTTCATGTAAACTCTCCTAAAGACATGATGGCATTTAGGCTTATCTATGTTATCCAATAGAAACAAAAAAACTACTTGACAACCTTCGCCGTTACCCTTATCATGTTATTGGAGCTATTCATTTAGCTTCAATCTGTGCAGATTAAACGACGAAAGTATCACGGTTGGCGTCTTATGTTTAATTTTTTGCACTATGTGCACCTCATGTCTTTATTA
>JAISAR010000093.1 GCA_031266615.1 Rickettsiales bacterium | reverse complement strand
ACTTGGATGACATCGTAGGGCTGCTTGGATAACAGAACTGGAATGACAGGAGACTAATATGGAAAACATAAACTTTCTAAAATTCATTGAGTCATGCTTTCAAACGGTGATGCCGGGGTATAAGTATAACAATTATCAGTATATAAAAGTCATAGCAGACAGGCTGGAAGCGGCAAATGCCAGTGAAGTGAGGCGCATAATATTCAATATGCCTCCGCGCTCGATGAAGTCCATGTGTGTGAGTGTTGCATGGCCTGCGTGGATACTTGGAAATCAACCAACTGCGAGAATAATAGTTGCAAGCTATTCTCAGCGGCTGAGCGAAAAACACTCGCTCGATACAAGGTGCGTGATGCAATCGGATTGGTATAGAGAGCTGTTTCCAGAGGTAGAGCTATCCACAGAACAAAACACTAAATACAAGTTTCAAACAGTGCAGAGAGGATATAGAATCGCAACATCTGTTGGAGGGACACTAACCGGCGAAGGTGGAGATTTCATCATTGTGGATGATCCACTGAGCTCCACTCAAGCTCTGAGTGAAACGTTTAGAAAGCGTGCCACAAACTGGTTTGACCAGACTTTAGTGAGCAGGCTCAACAATAGAAAAAAAGGAGTAATTGTTCTTGTGATGCACAGACTCCACCTGGAAGATTTGACCGGCCACCTTCTCTCCAAACCGAAAATCATATGGCACCATATTCGTTTACCAATGATATCTGAAAATAAGGAGGTTATCTATTCAGTCAAAAAGACAGCGCCTACTTTTTTTGTTCCGGTCATCCAAGTAACTAAAAATGGGCACACCAGCAATAAACGCTGGGTTCCAGGGTCAGCTACTTACATAACACCACCTGCAAGGATATACTCAAGAGAAGAAGATAAGTTGCTATATCCCCTAGATGGAGGAAGGGAAGAAGTTGAGATGATAAAGGCTGAACTTGGGAGTTACGCTTTTGCTGCGCAATATCAGCAGAACCCTCTGCCGCTTTCAAGTGGTATAATCAAACTAGAGTGGCTGAAGCGCTATAGAAATTTTCCTGATGATCTCTCGCATGTAACCCAGAGCTGGGACACTGCGGTTTCAACGAGTAACTCTAGCAACTTCAGCGTCTGCACCACTTGGGCAAAAGTGGGCAATAAGTTTTATTTACTTGATGTATATCGTGCAAAACTCGAGTACCCAAAACTTAAAGAACAAGTTCTGTCACTGGCTGCAAGATGGGCACCACACGCAATTTTAATCGAAGCCAAAACAAGTGGTCAGCAATTGGTGCAAGAGCTAAAGGCAAACAGTGATTTACCCGTTATTGAAATAGTACCACATGATGACAAACTCGCTCGATTCCACCCCAATTATAGAGTCTGGAAAAGTTTTTCTGCCGCACCAGGCGATATGGCTCAATGATTTTGAGTATGAGATTTTAATGTTTCCAGAAGCACATCACAATGACCAAGTCGACAGCACCGTACAATATCTACAGTGGATGAGCCTCCAGGGTCGCAGCTATACGAACATTATGATTTAAGAGCAGTCTCCACCAGGAAGGGTGTCATCCAAATATCGGCTACTTGGATGACATCGTTTACTACATAACCAAATTACAATACTTCAAGTGTGCTCATCTGCGTTTCTCCTAAACCATAATGCAAGAGATTTAATGAAATAAAAGTCATTTCTTTGCGTAACAAAAAAGCAGGAATTTCAGGATGATTTACTTGATTTTTCATCTAATTGTTTAAATAACTACCTCCCCATATTTGAAAAGCTACAGACATAACTAAAAAGGGTAGGGGAGTTGCTATATTAGCTCATCAGATGAGTGATAATGATTGTTTGACACGTGATCTCCAACATCGTGATCTAACTCGCTCGCATCAAACTCAAATAAAGAAAGGCTACCGTCGGATTGTTGAGCTGGCTGTTCTTTCTCTTTAGAGCCAAATAACCATGAAAAGAATGATGAAATGGAACCAATAATGTAGTCAAGCGCTTGAAAAATAACATTAGGTGACGAATCACTGGGTTGCTGAGTGCCTTGTTGGCTCTCTTCTACATTACTTTGTTCTTCCTTTGAGCCTGTATGTTCTACTTCATTTACCTCTTCTTCAGGCTTACCTCTATTTATAAGCGTCTTATCTAACCATTTAGATAAGTTCTTGTCGGGGTTATAAAAAAACACTTTATCTATGTCTTTATTTTCACCAACATAAATGTGAACTTTTAAAGTTGCACTTTCACCACCTAATCTATAACACTCACTAGTAAGCGATTCATGAGAGCTCTTAATGTCTTTAATAAATTGAACTTTCTCCTCTCCTGAAAGATTTTGACGTGCCTTACTCCATACTTGATACAGGGTGCCTTTGTACTCAAACTCAAAAATTTTGTCATTAAACTTTTTGTATTCATTTATGTCTTTTTGTTCACAAATAGCTTTATAATTTTTTTCTTCTACTTCTAGCCCAATGGCATTTGCCATTAACTGAGAATTTACACGGTCTAATGCTTCTACTTCTACCATGGAAAACCTAAACTGGAATACGTGACCCAGCTCATGAGCTAAAACGTTATCCATATAAGCATTTTTATAGAGCGATACGCTTCTTCCATCTGTCATTCCAGCAGACTTATCAACCATATCTTGATACTTTGAAAACCCAGGAACCTTAGTGCCGTATTTCTTATAGTCATTTTCATTATTAAAAATATAGGTGTGCACAGTACCTTGGGTACCGGCAATACAAAATTTCGCTTTGTATGCCTCATAAGCGTTTTGAATATCAAGCTTTATTTGCTCTTGCTCCTCTTGCGATACATTGTCGTAATGTATCACGCAATCTAACTTTCCATATTTAAAATTAAATTTATTAGGCAATACATCCTGAATTCCTATATATTCTGCTGACCTACCAGCAAAATTTTTGATTCCGCAGTTTCGTATAAATTATTGTAGTAAGTAATAGAGTTTCCGTTAGGCAACTTAGGTATCTGTGCAATCGCTCTTCCATCGCTGTCATGGAAAGAAATATTAGAATTACCAACCTTATAACTTTGTATAGATTGACCGCAAGTGCCATCGTTTGCACAATCATGCTTATTGAACCGTGCGTTATTACATTTCCTCATTTTAATACCTCACTATTAAAGCTTAACTATATTAGTATTTCAGTAAAAATTATAATAATCCATTAACTTATACTTCAGACTTAGAAACTACTCGCCATCAACCGCTGGTCAATGAATTTATGGCTCTATTAATTGTGCAATTTGATTGTGTTTGCTTGAGCACGAGCACCTTTTCCTTGTTTAAGTGTGTGATCTGTAATATCTTATTAATTTCTTGACTTCCCTGCCGAGATATGTCATACTTAGACTGAGTATTTATGGAGAAGTTATATGTTTAGTTTAACAGATGAACAATGGAAATTATATAATGAGTTACAGAACGCAATAACCAATCGTGGTAACGTCGCTGATCTTCTCGAAAGAGTTTCGAAAGATGATTTAAAGGTAGTTCTTACTGATGCAAGTAAGGATTATGAAACGGTTGAAGAATGTAAAGGTTATACTCTAACACTGCTTGGCTCGGTTATACATGACAGCAATCAGAAAAACATTGAAGCTATTTTAGAGGCAGCTATAAAGCAAGGTATATTAAACGAAGTTCTTACTTCTTTAGAAAAGGATGATCATGAAAAAATTCAAACTATTTTACAAAACAGTAGTATAATAGATGAAGTTAGTAAAGTTTTAGATAGCATACCAGTTAAAGATGAAGATGCGCCACAGCCTCAAGCGGAAGCTAATACGTTGAACTTAGAGAAAGTCCAAGATCTATTAAATAAAGGTGCTGATATTAATCAAACAGACAAAATGGGTTTCACTCTTTTATGTGTTGCTGCTAGAAGTGGTTGCTTTGATACAGTTCAAGCTCTATTAAATAAAGGTGCTAATGTTGATATACAAACCAATAGTGGTTACACTGCTTTATGTATTGCTGCTAGAAATGGTAGATTAAAGATAGTTCAAGCTCTATTAAATAAAGGTGCCAATGTTGATATACAAACCAGTAATGATGGCTACACTGCTTTATATATTGCTGCTAGAGATGATCATTTAGAGATAGTTCAAGCCCTATTAAATAAAGGTGCCCATGTTAATAAACAAACCAATGAAGCTCTATTAGAAGTGAAAGGAATCGATGTTGATGCACGAAAAGTTGTAGGGCATACTCCTTTATATTTGGCTGCTCAAAATGACCGTATAGAGACAATGAAAGCTCTACTAAAAGCAGGGGCTAATCATTTATTAAAAGATGAGCATGGTAAAACTCCAATAGACCTAATTCATCGTAAAGATACAAAAGCGGAGCTTCAAAAACTGATTGAAGACCTAAAAACTCAAGACACAACTAAGTCTTCAGTAACAAAACCTGGTCAAGACAGCAACACAGTTCATCAGGTTGAAGATAGCATGTCAGCTAATAAACCAATAATAATTGGTAGTGTTTGTGGTGTTATAGCTGCATTGGCAGTTAGTGTTGGATGTTTTGCTACCGGTGTTGCATTACCAATGTTGGCTATAGCTAGCATAGTTGTAGCTGCTGCCGTGTTAGTTGGACTTGTTGCTGGTGGTATTACATATGCGGTGTCAAGTAAACTAGAGGAAACTAACACACAAGGACAGGATCCTTTTTCTCAGAAAGTATAAAGCATTACGGTCAAGGCAAGTTAAAGTTTTCTTCCTTACCTATCACCGAGGTACTAATTTTCTTATGGGGTTATTCACGACATTGTGAATAACCCTGTTGATAACTCGGTGGAATACATAAGTTTTTGTCACTTAAGCATTTTTGAGCATTAATCTGGGAGCTGTGTTTCTCATATTTTCCATAATGTATATTATGTAATTTTCAATGCTAAGAAAACCATTCCCCAACCTTTTAGGCAGCTAAACTATTCTCTTCTGTTAAATAAGAGCAAGTTGCCTATACAAAAATAGATTGGCAGTATTTCAAGCCTGCCAAGCAGCATTAAAAACGACAGAAATAGTTTTACTCCACTGCTGAAGGAGGAATAATTACCCGAAGGCCCGATTAAGTTACTGAACCCTGGACCAGAGTTTGTAAGCGTCGCAGAGACTGCGCTAATGCTAGTTATAAAGTCTGTATTGCCTAAGTAAGACATCACTATTGATGATATAGTGAACGTTAGTATGTAAATTGCAAAAAACGTAAATATAGAGTGAACTTCATCATCTTCTAAAATTTTACCATTAAATTTCACCCTATCACCTGCATCAGGGTTTAATAAAAGGCGAAAGCGATTTCCTATAGACCTTAAAAAAACAATCAAACGGAAGATTTTGATTCCACCACTTGCAGAACCTCCACATCCACCAATAAAGGTTAGAAAAAAAGCTAAGACTGAGATAAAGCCCCAATCCACGTAATTGCACACCACATAGCCAGTTGACGTAATAAAAGAGATGATGGTAAATGTACTATATCTAAATGACAATAATATTCCTAAATCAACATTTTTGTACGACCAAAAACAAGCAAATAAAGATGAGACAATGACTATCCCAGTAAAGTAAGAGACCTGTTCATCGTGGTAAATATCTAACTGTCTTATGATCTTTAAGTAGCTAAGAAAAGGCAGAGAACCCAAGATCATAAAAATGATTGTTATGACTTCTAGTAAAGGATCATTATAGTGCCCTATGGAATCGTTATAGTTAGCAAATCCACCAGTTGATACAGCGGACATTCCGTGGCATATTGCATCAAATAATGGCATACCAGCTAGATAATAGGAAAATATGCACAACAAAATTAGGCCATAATATATTGCTGTAGCATGAATCACTACACTTCGCGTGTTTGGTAACCTTCTTTTTGTAACATCTGAACATTCAGAATAGAGTAAATTACTTAGACTCAGAACCCTCAGCATGGGAAAAACTGCAATTCCTATAGTAATTATACCAAAGCCACCTATACCATGCAGCATTGCTCTCCACAGCAATATCCCTGGTGATAGCTTTTCAACATCACTGAATACAGTTGCCCCTGTTGTGGTAAAGCCAGATATCGTTTCAAATAATGCATCAACATAGTTCAGACTATCAAGATAGAATGGAATAGCTGCAAATAGGGATAAAGCAATCCAAGCACAACTGGTAATCGCGAAAACCACTGGCATTCCATGTAATCTGCTTAATTTACCTAATAAAACAAAAATTGCGCCAGATGTGCAAGTAATCACAAACCCAGCTAGAAAATTTTTCCATTCGTAGCCCAGATACTTATTAGTAATAGCAGGAACGACCATTGTTAAGCTAAACACCAATAGAAATACTCCAACAATAAATGCAATTGAACGCAACGTTTGCAAGTGCTGATGATTTTCCATAGGGTTACTTTCCAGAGCAAAAAGACATTACACTATATCATGAACTTTTGCTGAAACTTTCTTTATGTCTTCACTTGAAAGTGGAATCAGACCGAGCTTAGATAGGTACCCATCTTCAGTACTGATAGAATCGATAACTTCTCTAATGAACTCTCTTAATCCATCAACGGTATTCAAGTGTTCTTTCTTTATATAAAGATACAGAGGCCTTGCCAATATATATTTTCCCGATGATATATTTTCATAAGTTGGCTCAATTCCTGCAATTGTGCTTCCTTGTATTTTATCCTGGTTCCTCATCAAAAAACTAAAACTAAATATTCCCAAAGCATTCTTGTTGCTTTTCAATTTTTGTATTATTATGTTTTCATTAATCCCAACTTCCTTATACCTTCCATCGTCCCTTATACTACTACAAGCTTTCTTTCTTTCCTCCTGGTCTTCATAATTCTCTTTGAAAATTCTTGAATTCATGCATGAGTATTGATCGAGCATAATAGAATTAATCAAAGTTTCGTACGTACCTGTATTTTGATGTGGACCATAAATTTCAATTTCTGTTTTTGGTAAGGCCTGGCTTACATCAGACCAAAGCTTCTTATTATTTTTTACCAGCTTACCATTCTCTTGAGAATATGCAGATAAAGTTTCAAATAAATCCTTTTTTGAGAAGTCAAATCTATGGCTTTGATTAGAATTTGCGATTACAACTCCATCATAGCCAATAATGATCTCTATCATTTCATCAACTTTATTCCTTTTACATAGCTCCCTTTCCGCATTTTTTATAGAACGAGACGAAGCAGCAATATCTGGCGTGTCTTCCCCTCTCCCTGAACAAAACATTTTGAACCCTGGCCCACTTCCTATTGATTCCACAACTGGAGTTTTAAAAGAAAATACACGGTTGAAATCCTCAGCTATAAATGAGATAAAAGGAAAAACAGTTGAAGACCCAACAATTCTGATATATTTCCTCGCATCAGCGTTTGACAGCGGCATGAACACTACTGTGAATATAAAAATCAAGAGAAAGCCTCTAAGCATCGTTTTTAGTTAAGAACATAAGCCTTAATTATTATAACAAAAGATCAAACTGAAAAGCCCTAATTTTCTCCTATGATTAAATTTCTTGCATCACCTTTCATCATCTTGAAAAACCTAAGCTGTTATACACAGAAAGCAAATGTTACCCAATAGAAACAAAAAAACTACTTGACAACCTCCTTCAGTTCCCTTATCATAGTAATGAAGCTATTTGTTTAACTTCCCAATCTGTGCAGGTTAAAATGACAAGAAAACTTGTATTTGGCGTACTATTGTTTAATTTTTCGCACTATGT
>JAISAR010000064.1 GCA_031266615.1 Rickettsiales bacterium | reverse complement strand
CTCTATTAAATTACTCGAAAATGCTGTATCTGAATTTATTCGAGATATTACGGAAAGTTCGATCAAAACCATTTGCTCTGTTAATTATTTGTCTAGTTATTTATGAGAGTTGGTATTAGCACTAAATGGGTCTTTTTAAATAACTATGAGTTGGGTAAATTGGAAAATAAATTTTATTTACTTTTACAATGTCTTAAGATCTAATGTCAATTTATCAGTTGGAAGTATCAAGAAGGATTATAATTAGGCTAGTATGTTCTTTACCCTTTTTCTCAAAATATTACCTATTTATATTACAATACTTATTGGTTATTTAGCAGGAAAATGCCTTAAGATTGATAGAAACACTATATCTCAAATACTCTTTTATATAGCTAACCCAATAGTGATTCTGTATGGAGTATCTCATACAGAGGTCAATTTAAAAGTAATTTCTTTGCCGATTTTGATATGGTTTATAGGTAGTACTATGTCCTTATCGGTGTATTATCTTTCTTCTTTTTTATTTAAGGACAACACGAAAAACATATTGGCATTTAGCTCAGGCAGTACAAGCATGGGTTATTTTGGCTTGCCAATTGCTATGACTTTATTTGATGAAGATTCAGTGTCTGTATATGTTGTCTGTTATATAGGAATGGCACTGTTTGAAAATAGCTTAGGGTTTTATATAGCTGCAAATGGTATATATACCGCAAAAGAATGCATGTTCAGGTTGTTCAGACTTCCTTCGTCCTATGCGATGATTCTGGGCTTCTTTTTGAGTGTATGCGATATACAAATACCTGCTTTTCTGACAGATGTTATGATGAATATTAGAAGTACATTTATTACATTAGGAATGGTGCTACTTGGAGTGAGTATTGCACAAATTACAAATTTTAAAATAGATTGGAAGCTCGCTTTGACCACTATTACAGCAAAGTACGTGTTCTGGCCATTATTTGTTTTGGGAATTGTCCTGATAGACAAACACATTGTAGGTGTATACGATGAGAGTATATATAAAGCGCTGATGTTGCTAGCTATTATTCCAGTTTCTGGATCCAGTGTAATACTTGCTAATATCTTAAATTATCAACCAGATAGAGCTACTTTGCTGCTTCTCATCAGTACTGCAGTAGGACTATTTTACGTTCCGCTAATAATATCATTATTTTTTGCCAAACTTGTTCCTCTTTGAGCAGGCATACTAACGACTAGCTATGCAGTTCAATTACTCTGCCACAATTTTGCTCTATCACATTTGCTACATTCAATATTCCAGCTTCATCGTAATAGTTTCCAATTACTTGCAGAGCAAGTGGTAAACCTTCATTGGAAAGTCCAACAGGAACGGAGATAGCAGGTAGTCCAGCTAAACTTGCTGGTACGGTAAAGACATCATTGATACACATAATTAGCGAATCTGGCTTTTCATTCAAGCCAAAAGCTTCTGTTGGAGCAGATGGAACAAGTATGTAATCTATTTTTTCAAATGCTTTTATAAAATCATTTCTGATTAATGCTCTAATACATTGTGCTTTTTCGTAATATTCATTATAGTAACCTGAAGAAAGTGCATAAGCACCAATTAAGATTCTTCTTTTTACCTCTTTTCCAAAACCTTCTGCTCTTGTTAGTGAATACATTTCTTCGAGGGTATCAGCATCAGCTCTGAATCCATAACGCACACCATCATAACGAGCAAGATTAGATGAAACTTCAGCAGAACAAATTAAATAATAGACTGGTATTGCATATTTAGTGTGTGGCAAGGTAATATCAACAACTTCAGCTCCGTTTTCTTTCAAATTGGAAGAAACTTTTTCCCAATGATGGACGATTTCTTCTGAAATTCCATCCATTCTATATTCTTTTGGTATACCAATGCGCTTACCCTTGATATCACCGTTTATAAAATTAGAAAATTTAGGCACTGGCCTTTTACTCGATGTTGAATCTTTGCTATCATAGCCACAAATTGTTTCCAGCATTAATGCTGAGTCAGAAACGGAACGAGTAATGACTCCTGCTTGGTCCAGGGAACTCGCAAATGCGATCATACCAAAACGCGAGCATCTTCCATAAGTTGGCTTTGCTCCAACTACTCCACAATAAGCTGCTGGCTGGCGTACAGATCCACCGGTGTCACTTCCGAGCGCTCCAGCGCATAAAAATCCAGCAACCGATGCTGCGGATCCACCAGATGACCCACCAGGTACAACTTTTTCCCCATCACTTTTTCTAGCCCACACATTTTCAACAGGACCGAAATAGCTATTTGTGTTTGCAGAACCCATGGCAAATTCATCCATGTTAAGCTTGCCGAGTATGGCTGCCCCACTTTTTAAAAGCAAGTCAGATACTGTAGATTCGTAAGTCGGAACGAAGTTTTCTAGCATTTTTGAGCATGCTGTTGTTTTTATTCCCTTTGTGCAAAATAAATCTTTAACACCAACTGGTATACCCATAAGCGGCATATCACTTTTTTGTTTTGAAAAATGCTCATCTGCGGCTTTAGCTGCTTCTATTGCTATTTCTGGAGTTTTCGTCACAAATGCATTTAATTTCTCACTTTCAACTGCGTTGATATGCGCCTCAACAAGTTCAACAGCAGAAAAATCTTTCCGTTTAAGTCCATCGTGCATCTCTGTAATGCTCAGCTTTCTTAATTCATTCATTTATTAATGTTCAATTTTTAGCAAGGTATTAATTATAACAACGATAAGGCAAAAGATCTATACATTTGTGGCAGTATGATACCAAATCTACTTGCTTCAGTATGGGCCTTTTCCTTATTGTTATCCTATGTAATGGAATTGGTCTCAGGATGTTTAGTGGATGCATCAGAGAGTTTACTACTAACTTTCTCACAAAACTTTCCGACACCATACCCTACTAATGCACCACCTACTGCAGCCGCAAGAAATACCGCAACAACAGCACCAACAGGAGTTAAAGTAGCAGCACCTGCAAGATATGCTATGCTCAGGCCCAACAATAAGCCAGCGGAAGCAGTTATAATAGGCAGCTTATTTCCTTTTATACTGTGTGGAATATTCGCCTCATCAGCACAAGGCTTATTATTAGGTTCATTTGGTATAGAATGAACGTTTTCTCTATCTGCAACTCTTTTGTTTTCTGCCTCCTCTAAAAGCTGTTTCACATTTTCGTCTGTAGCTAGGTCTCTTGGAGTTTTACCTTCTTTATTTTTTAATGAAGGATCCGCTCTTGCGTCTAATAGGGCCTTTACTATCTTTGTATGGCCATGTTCAGCAGCCAAATGTAAAGCAGTGTCGCTTTTATTATCTGTTTTATTGATATCAACGTCTTTTTCGCCTACAAAGTATTGAACAGTATCTAATTTTCCATTTAAAGCAGCCAAATGTAAAGCAGTGCTGCCGTGATTATTTGTTTTATTGATATCAACGTCTTTTTCGCCTACAAAGTATTGAACAGTATCTAATTTTCCATTTAAAGCAGCCAAATGTAAAGCAGTGTTGCCGTGATTATCCGCTATATTAACATCAACATTTTTTGCGTTTACAAAGTATTTAACTGTGTCTAAGTGGCCATTGAAAGCAGCTATATGAAACAATGTAAGTTTTCTATTATATTGAATATTATTTATGGTAAACAGCACATCGAATAGGCAGTTCTCATCTTCCCAACCTTGATATGCATTTTCGTCTTTTTCTTGTAATTTTGTCTTGATTTGTTCAAGTATACCAATTGAGTTACCGGGTTTTACTGTACTTAGTATTTCATTCCACTCTTCCGATGTTAAAGTCATAACTACCTTCTCCTATTAAAAAATAATCATATAGTTTAATTATCGCATACTCTAATAAGAAAGTCAAGATTTATCATTTTTATATTTTACGTAAAATTATTAGTAATCATTTTAGTTTACTATAGCTTGATTAATAAATAAACATGCTACGAATTAGCATCACACAAAATCCAATTATTTACTCTTTACAAAAACCGCAAAAAAGTACCTATATTTGTGAGAACAAGCCGGGTAAAAATAAGGTTGTGAAAACAGGAACGTAAAACTGTTGCAACAAAGTTAGGCAAATAGGTTCGTACCTAAACGTGGTAGAAGTAAGCTAATATAGCTAATTTTGCGTTATATTAAATTACTACATTAAAAAGTTCGCACAGGTTACAAGGTTTATTGTCTAATACCAATATAGGACAGATTAAAAAGTTTCCCTACGATTAGAGGTTTAGCAATTTATTATGTATCTTGTTTGATAACGAAAGTTGGTATAACCTTTATGCTTAAGAAATTTACTAAACGAAAAAAAGGCAAAAGAAGCCCCGTGGCGGCTAGTTATTTACTTTTGTGTCGAAATGTTGGCGTTTTTTTATCCTAAACGCTTAATAAGTGCGACTTAGCTGCTTTTTAATGCAACTTAACCTTAGCCATAAACGTTTAAGAAACTC
>JAISAR010000038.1 GCA_031266615.1 Rickettsiales bacterium | reverse complement strand
GGTGAAATTAATAAAGACATGAGGTGCACATAGTGCAAAAAATTAAACATAAGACGCCAACCGTGATACTTTCGTCGTTTAATCTGCACAGATTGAAGCTAAATGAATAGCTCCACTATCATAATAAGGGGACTGGGGAAATTTGTCAAGTAAATTTTTTGTTTCTATGAACTACTTGGATGACACAGTTTTCGTATAGTAGGAGCATCTGTGAAGCCTATGTTCTACAGCAGAACTTACTTAGGTATGAAATTACTCGCGTAAGATTTTGGGCGCCTCTTAATGTCTTTTGGCATTTCAATTATATATTTAGCATTGCGTCTTTTCGCGTAGAATACTGCTTTTTCAAGGGAGTCAAACTTCAATACAATCTGTTTTTTGGGGTTTTTTGAGCCAACCCATCCCATCAGAGGTTCGATATAGTAAGGATCAGGTTCAGTTCTTAGGTGCCAAAAGTGTGTATTACCTAAGCCAGATTGTGTTGCAGTTCTTGTTGGTTTGTAAATCTTAAAAACTACTCTATCATCAATGCTCATAGCTTTTGCTAAATAAACTAAAATATATATCTAAATAAATCCTTGCACAAACAATTAACGTGGGTTCCTTTTCTCTTTATAATGGAACAATATAGTTTTTACAAATTCAAAAATCAGTGTTAAATAAAGGTATAAACACAAAAAGAAAAAAAATGATTGAACTTAAAGGTCCAGAAATTTGTGCGAGTGGAAATAAGAAAAATTTAATTATTTGTTTACACGGCTGGGGATCAAGCGGTGATAACTTTGTTCATCTTGCTAAAGTTATGGGCAAATCTTTATCTGATTCATGTTTTATAGCACCAAGTGCTCCATTTGAAAGGGAAATAGGTGACGGTTATCAATGGTTCAGCTTAGAGGATTGCAGTGAAGAGGTGCTATATAATGGAGTAAAGAGTGCTGCATCGATAGTAAATCATTTTATTGATACGAAGTTAAAAGAGCTTAGCTTAAATGATGCACAGCTTTCTTTGATTGGGTTTTCCCAAGGGGCAATGCTTGCAATATACACAGCTCTTACCCGCTCTCAATCTTGTGCATCGGTTGTTGCATATTCTGGTAGGTTTCTTTCACCTTCAAAAGTTGCGCCAGAGATCAAATCGAAGCCCAACATGTGCATTATCCACGGTGATGCTGATGATGTAGTACCTTTTTCTTCTCTTGACTTAGCAGTTAAAGTTCTGAAGGAAAATGGAATAAATGTTGAGGGACACCCAATTCATGCATTGGGCCACATTATCAATGAAGAAGGAATAAAATTGGGTGTAGAATTTATTAAGAAAAATTTCAAAAACTAACTTTCATGCACTTGTTTTGCTTCGGTTATGGATATGTAGCTAGGTTTCTATCGAAAAAGTTACTGAATTTAGGTTGGAAAGTTAGCGGCACTTCAAGAAATCAAGACGTACAGGACGTTGATTTCTTCAATTACAATGAAGTGAGCAAAGATACGTTTCAAGACGTAACACATGTTTTAATTTCCATCCCGCCAGATGGTGATGATGTGCTGGAGAGATATGGCCATTACTTTCAAAATGTCAAATGGCTTGGTTATCTATCTGCAACTAGTGTCTATGGCGACCACGCTGGTAATTGGGTTACAGAAGAATCTGAAACAAAACCTGCAGAACACAGAGGAGAGAATCGCCTTAGATCTGAAAGAAATGGCTAAATAGCAAATTACCTGTTCATGTTTTTCGTTTGGCTGGAATATACGGTTCCGGTAGAAACGTATTAGTTGATTTACAACTCAGTAAAGCAAGAAATGTACAAAAAGAAGGGCATTTTTTTTCTCGTATTCATGTTGAAGATATATCGAATATTCTATTTTCTTCTATGCAAAGCATAAAACCCGGTGAAATATACAATTGTGCGGACGACTTGCCCGCTACACAATCTGAAGTGGTAGTATACGCGGCCAAACTCCTGAATGTTAGTGCTCCAGAGCCAGTGGAGGTTTCTTCCTTGCCTAACTGTGCGCAAAGTTTTTATTTAGGATCAAAAAAAGTAAGCAATGTTAAAGTTAAAAGGGATCTTGGCATCTCTCTAGTTTATCCTAACTATAAGGTAGGGTTGGAGAGCTTATACGCTGAAGAGCTAAAGTCACATATTTAAAGATCTCTTGCATAACCTGCTTTCTGATTTTGCGCCTTGGATGACATCTTTCAAAAAACAGAGATAGTAGATTTTGATGAGGACATAATTGAAGGCTTGAGACAGGCTATGCTAGCCCTTACAAGCCTAAGTGAAAGGCAGAGGCAGAAATTACTCTACCTCTTATTTGTTAGCTTTAAGCTGCTTACTTACCAGTAACTTTTGTTATAGCTGCATCTACTGCAACATCTGCTAATTTAGCTGATACTTTGTTTTTTAAAGCTTCAGGGTTTTCATTACTTACTGCAACCTCTAATGAAGTAGCATTGTCAGCCATCCTAAAAGCTTTTTTATCAGTAGTGGAAGTCAGCTCCACTTTATAGTTATTCCCATCGTTAGCATCTTTAACGTAGCTGAATTTAACTAGAACTGCTTCTGGTGCTCCATCTTTTATTGATAACACATACAAAATTACTTCGTCATCAGCGTTTTTACCTTGTGTCAATGTATTATAATCCTCCTTTGAAAGCTTCAGGAATAATGCATTATCTTTTACAAAAATGTCACCACCCTTTACAGCATCACCAAGAAGAGCAGAGAAGTCTGCATTATTACCATTTACACCAGGCGTACCATCTTGACCCTTAGCTCCTTCCATTGAATACATTTGCTGATATGAAGAAATAGCTGTTGCAATAAGGTATGCGGCAGCAACAACAGCTATTGTTGCTATTACCCAAGGGTTAGCAAGAAATGCTGGGAGTACTGAAGAAAGTGCTATCCCTTTTGCAGCAGCATAAATAGTAGTTGCCGCTATTGCTATAGCTGCAATTGCAAAAGAAGCTTGTAGACCTGCTTTTGCGATATGTGCAGTATTTTTCCACTCCCATATGCTTGGTGAGTTTTGATTTTGTGTTTGTACAGTCATAATAACCTCTTAAAATAAGACTAATAAAGACTTAAGTATATATTAATAACATACGTTAGTCAAGTCTTTTTTTATAATAATTTAATAAAATAAGTATATTCTGAGTTGCTTCCTAAATTGCTATTAATCATGTACAGTTGATATATGATACATGGTTGGCTGAATCTCGACAAAACAATAGGAATTAGTTCTGCACAAGCTGTAGCCCAAGTTAAAAAGATTTTTGGAATTAAAAAGGCTGGTCATTTGGGAACCCTTGACCCCTTAGCTTCAGGTGTGTTGCCAATTGCCCTTGGTGAAGCGACAAAAACTATACCGTACTTATCTTGTGATTCAAAGGCATACAATTTCACGATAAAATGGGGAGAGCAAAAAACCATAGACGATTTAGATGGTGATACTATTAAAGCTAGCAACATAAAACCTGAGTATAACCAAATAAACTGTGCGATCAAGAGCTTTGTTGGTGAGATAGCACAAACTCCTCCTCAATTCTCAGCAATAAAAATCAATGGGACAAGGGCATATAAATTAGCAAGAAGTGGGCAAAAAGCGAATATAAAGCCCCGCTTAGTGCGAATATATGAACTGAAATTGATCTCTGCTAATACCATAAATAACAGTGCTGATTTTTCTATGCTGTGCGGTAGTGGCGTGTATGTGAGGTCAATTGCGAGAGATCTTGGAATCACATTAAATTGCTTCGGACATATTGCACAATTAAGAAGGACCATGGTAGGCAGTTTTAGAGAAACCGAATCAGTGACAGTTGAACAGCTTACAAAAAAAGATAAAATTATCCCCATTGCATCAGCTTTAAAATCGATGTTCAAGGTTGAAATTTCCGCAGAGGAAGCGGAGAAAATCAGAAAAGGTCAGGAAATCGTATTAAATAACTTGCGTAATTTAAAGAATTATGATATTTTTTGTACGATGGTGGGTAGTGTACCCGTTGCAATCTGCAGTTTTACCTATGGTTGTGTAAAACCTATTCGTGTTTTTAATGTTTGAAATGAGGTTTAGATGTCAATAACATCAGAAAAGAAAAAGAATTTAATAAATGTATACGCAATTAAAGAAAATGACACAGGTTCATCTTTTGTACAATGTGCAATTTTAACTGAAAGGATCAGTAACTTAACTGAGCACTTTAAAGTGCACAAGCATGACCATCACTCTAAGCGTGGTTTACTTATATTAATAGGTAGAAGGCGCAAACACTTAAATTATATAAAGCGTAAGTTTGGTAATCAGGCCTATCAGGAATTAATAGAAAAGTTAGGCATTAGAAAATAATCGAGGAATTTTGTATGTTTGAAATTATAAAAAAATCTATAGACTGGGGTGGTCGTACCTTATCTTTAGAAACTGGAAAAATAGCACGTCAAGCTGATGGTTCAGTGGTTGTAAATTACGGGGATACTTCCATTTTAGTAACTGTTGTACGTAAAAAGAAGGAAGAAAATGTTGATTTCCTGCCTCTAAATGTACAATTTATTGCAAAAAGCTATGCCATGGGTAGGATTCCCGGTGGCTTTTTTAAAAGAGAAGGCAAACCGTCTGACAGAGAAACTTTAATCTCAAGAGTAATAGACAGAAGTATAAGACCTCTATTCCCAGAAGGTTTTCGCGATGAAGTCAGCGTGGTGTGCAATTTATTAACTTATGATACGGTCAACCCTCCTGAAGTACCAGCATTGATTGGTACTGTTGCAGCCCTTGCAATTTCTGGTGTTCCTTTTTACTCCACTATAGCTGGAGTTTTGGTTGGATGTGATGAAAATAACAACTATGTACTCAACCCTCCTGTCCAAGAGATAAAAACAAGCAGCTTAGATCTGTTTTTATCTGGTGATGAGCACTCAATTTCGATGGTTGAATCAGAGGTAAAGGAGCTTTCTGAAGAAAATGTTCTAAGCGCAATAAAATTTGGTCATGAACACCTTCAACCCGTCATTAAGCTTATAAAAGAGTTTGCTGACACAATTGGCAAGAAACCTGAGAGCTTCGCTCCTATTGATATGTCAGACATAATGCAGGATCTTGAAAAATACAGTAAAGATTTTGAAAATGCGTACTCACAAACAGTAAAACAACAGCGAGCTCAAACTTTAGAGGCGCTCAGAGGTGATATATTAAACACTTTTAAGGAAGCTGAAAAAGATGAGAAATTAATTACATATGCAATAAAAAGCTTCGAAAGATCCTTAGTGCGCGAGATAATTAAAAAGAAAGGTATGAGGATAGACGGTCGTAAGCACGATGAAATACGTCAGATAGAGGTTGAAGTTGACATCTTATCTAGAACCCATGGTTCTGCATTATTTACAAGAGGTAGTACTCAGGCGCTGGTTATTACTGCTCTTGGTACTACACAAGACGAGCAAATTGTAGATGACATTGAAGGTGACAGACGTGAGCATTTCATGTTGCATTACAATTTTCCTTCATTTGCTGTTGGAGAGGCTTCTGCTATACGTGCACCAGGAAGAAGGGAAATAGGTCATGGTAAACTTGCTTGGAAAGCAATTCATCCTGTTTTACCTGATAAATCCGAATTTCCTTACACAATAAGAGTAGTATCCGAAATTATGGAATCAGATGGTTCTTCTTCTATGGCAACAGTTTGCGGAACTTCCCTTGCCTTAATGGATACAGGCGTGCCAATAAGGGCTCCCGTTGCTGGAATTGCTATGGGCCTCATCAAAGATAAAGATGAGTATACAATACTTTCCGATATCCTGGGTGATGAAGATTACCTTGGCGATATGGACTTTAAAGTAGCAGGAACTAGTGAAGGAATTACGGCACTGCAAATGGATATGAAAATTTCTGGTATAAGTTTTGAAGTTGTTGAAAAATCTTTGGAACAAGCAAAAGCTGGAAGGTTGCATATCTTAGAAAAAATGAATGCAGTGATTTCAGAACATAGCGATGACGTGAAAAGTCACGCACCAAGAATGGTATCATTTTACATAGATAAAGATAAAATTTCTGCGGCTATTGGTGCTAAAGGAAAAAATATACGCAGTGTGTGTGAAAGAAGTAATGCAAAAATTGAGATAGGGGATGACGGCAAAGTTTCCGTGTTTGCCATGAGTAGCACTGAAGCTGAAATTGCAAAAAATATGTTGATTGATTCAATAACAGAACTAGAGCAAGGTGCAATAGTTGATGCCAAGGTTGTCAAAATAGATAAGTCTATTGTAGAGCTTGAACTTCTCAATGGAAGAAAAGGAAAAATGCACATAAGTGAAGTGGCTAATCAGCATATAGAATCTATTGAGGATATACTTAAACAGGGCGATGTTTTCAAAGCGTTGGTAATTGATTTTGAAAAAGGTGGATGTCCGAAATTGTCAAGGCGTCGCGTTGATCAAGGAACAGGCGAATTTTTTGAAGGCGAGCTTTATAATGAAGAAAAGAAAGATGGTTCAAGTGATAGGGATTATTATAGTAGTTCATACAATAGAAAACCTGGGCATCGTAAGAGACCTACTCGCCCTCGTTCTGGCTTCAGTAACAGGAGTAACAGACCACAATTTGGTAGTGATGATTCATCATCGAGCTTTTATTGAGAGTAGATTTCTTGTATTACCAATTTATGGTAAGGAATTTTTAGGAGAAACGCAACCGCAGAATACTTGTAGTATTTGAGGAGCGGAAGCAAGTTTTGACGTAGAAATTACCTCCTTCATCCTAGTACCCAGGTACTAGGATGATATCGGTTGTTGATTTGTCTCTCAACTAGAGGTTCAGGCAGCTATAGCAACGGGTTTTTAAGATCGTTCACAGCTTTCTTCATATTTTCAGCTCTAAATATTGCTGACCCAGCGACCAAGATATCTGCACCTGCTTTTGTTATATCGGCTGCGTTTAGGGCGCTCACTCCACCATCCACTGAAATTTGCGTTTTAAGATTACGCTCTTGTATCATTTTCTTCACAACAGATATCTTGTGTAGCTGCGAATGGATAAACTCCTGTCCCCCAAATCCAGGGTTGACTGTCATAATCAGCACAATATCTAGTTCATGTATTATATACTCAAGCACACTTGGAGAAGTTGAAGGAACAATCGAAACTCCAACTTGAATTGTTTTTCTTGTATCGTTTACGTTTTTGTATGACTTTATTTTTCTTACCAGCCTCTCAAGGTATATCTCTGCTTCCGCGTGTATAGTGATAATATCAGCACCAGCATTTATAAAGCTTTCAATATGGTTACCAGGAGATTTAACCATTAAGTGTACATCAAAAGGAAGATTGCTATACTTACGTATTGCAGAAACAACACCCGGACCAATTGTAATATTCGGAACGAAGTTCCCATCCATAACGTCTATGTGTATATAATCTACACCTAAATCGCTAATTTTTTTTACTTCTTCCCCTAATTTTGCAAAGTCTGCTGAAAGTATAGAAGGTGCAATTTTAATACCCATGGGCTGTCTTCTTACTAAAAGATAAAAATAACTTATTTTTTAAACTCTGTCACCTTGACCACAAAACACAGAAAAAGTTGCATCTATGCTGGAATGATAAGGTCTTGCAAGAATTACTATAAGTATCGTATTTACATGAAATACCTTGACTTCATACGCGTTAAGAAGCATTTTATATACGTTGGTGCCCGTAGCTCAGCTGGATAGAGCAACAGCCTTCTAAGCTGTGGGTCGTAGGTTCGAATCCTACCGGGCACACCACACATGTAGCACCTGTGTTTTTACTTTGTCATGTAACTTCCAAACGTTTCTCCTGAAAATTTCTTACCATAAATTGGGTATGTATCTGTTCAGCGGAATGGTAAAATGAGATAGACAAGATGCGCTAAGAAGGTAATTATGGAGCAAAAGTGAGTTTACAACAAATGGTGTCATCCCAGTGCTTGACACTGGTTAGCTATAAAACTTAAGAAAGTATTTAAAAAATTTACCAAGCGAAAAAAAAAGGCAAAAGAAGCCCTGGTCAATATTTCTTTTAAAACATTGGCATCTTTTTAGCCTTAAACGCTGCAATTTAGCTGCTTTTAAACTACAACTAACCTTGACTTAAACGTTAAGAAATTTACTAAGCAGAAAAAAAGGCAAAAGAAATCCCGTGGTAGAAGTTGCTCACTCTCTAATCCTG
>JAISAR010000088.1 GCA_031266615.1 Rickettsiales bacterium | reverse complement strand
TCTAATCCTGCAAATTGGCGTACTATACTGTCTTAAACGACTTATAAGCGCGTTTCAGCTTGTATAGGCAAAAACCTAGAAGTCTAGGTGAAATTAATAAAGACATGAGGTGCACATAGTGCAAAAATTTAAACATAAGACGCCAACCGTGATACTTTCGTCGTTTAATCTGCACAGATTGAAGCTAAATGAATAGCTTCATTACTATGATAGGGGGATTGACGAAGGTTGTCAAGTAGTTTTTTTGTTTCTATTAGGTAGCTTTTCCACTGTTGTCTACTATTATTATTGAACTATGTACCGGTAGCTATTGATTTTTACAACTAGTGCAGATACGATAAAGCTTTAAGCACTGAATAATGGAGCAATTTGGAAACTTTTACATCACCACGCCAATATATTACGTAAACGACAAACCTCACATTGGTCACGCATACACCTCCCTTTTGTGCGATGTAGTGGCAAGGTTTATGAGACTTGCTGGAAAAAATGTCAAATTTACTACTGGTACAGACGAGCACGGGCAAAAAATCGAGAAAGCAGCCAAAGCACGGGGAATGCAGCCAAAGGAATTTACAGATGAAGTAAGCATTTCATTTAGGGAATTAGCTGGGTCCATGAATTTTCAATATGACGACTTTATCCGCACCACGGAAGAACGCCACGAAAAAGCAGTAATAGCTTTGTGGAATAGGCTTGAAGAGAGAGGACAAATATATCTGGATTCTTATTCAGGTTGGTATTCAGTCCGTGATGAAGCGTTTTATCAGGAATCGGAGCTAATAGATGGCAAAGCACCAACAGGCGCGGAAGTTCAGTGGATAAAAGAAGAAAGCTACTTTTTTCGTTTGTCGAATTGGCAGAACAAATTACTGGAGTTATATGAAAATCAGCCAAATTTTATCTTTCCTGAGAGTAGAAAAAATGAAGTGGTATCGTTTGTAAGATCAGGACTCACTGACCTTTCAATCTCTCGCACTAGTTTTAATTGGGGAATAAAAGTGCCAGGCAATGACAAACACGTAATCTACGTCTGGATTGATGCACTCACTAATTACCTCACGTCAGTAGGCTTTCCAGATACAGAAGATAATGAATATAAACAATTTTGGGCAGAACCACAGTCTGTCATCCCAGTGCTTGACACTGGGATCCAGAAGGAAACACAGATTCCAGCGTCACGCGCTGGAATGACATCAGCTGATAACTCCTTCAACGTTCACGTAATCGGTAAAGACATATTGCGCTTTCACGCCGTATATTGGCCGGCGATTCTCCTTGCAGCGGATTTGCCACTGCCAAAACAAATTGCGGTTCACGGTTGGTGGCTCAGCGAGGGGGAAAAAATATCCAAGTCTCTTGGCAATGTCATAGATCCAATTGGCTTAGCGCAAGAGTTTGGCGTTGATCAACTACGCTATTTTCTCCTTCGGGAAGCAAGTTTTGGCCAAGATGGCAATTTCAGCAAAAAAAACATGATCAGCCGAATAAATTCAGAACTGGCAAACAATATAGGCAATTTAGTGCAAAGAACAATTTCATTTTTACACAAACAATGCTCGGGAGTTGTACCAACAGTTGACCAAAGCCTACTTAAAGGCGAGGAAAGCCTCCCAAATTGCAAAGCTATACTCGATAAAGCGATGGATCATCTATCAAAGTACGAGTTTAACCAGATTATACTTTTAATTATCAGCATCTCCTCTGAAGCCAACGCTTATATAGATAAAAGTGCACCCTGGATATTGAGTAAAACCAGCAGAGAGCGCATGAATTTAGTAACCCATAAATTACTTGAATATATCAGGATAATTGGCATTCTGCTGCAGCCAATTATCCCAAGGTCAGCAGAAATGATACTAGATCAATTGCAAATTCCAAAAGAGCAGCGAGATTTAAAATCTCTGTGCAACGCGTGCGTAAGCTTAGGTATTACACTACCTAAACCTACACCGGTTTTTTTGAGGGTTGATGGTTAAAGAGGAGAAATAGTTTTTAGCTATTTCTCCTGGGTGGGATTATATCTACTAAGAAAGGTGCATAGTACTATTGGTAAAAGGTGATGGTTTAGCTCCATTAAGTAGCGTAGGAATACATGGTGCAGCATCTTTAACTGGCTGATTTTCTGGGCTAGGGTTTTCAGTATTTTTTTCCTCACCAGGTTCTGCATCAAAAAATATATCTTCATTGATATCTTTTTCAACAAGACTCATTAAATGCTTTTTAGCAGCATCAATACTTGAAAGATCAAATTGCTTAGAAACATTATCAATGTTTAAATAATCCAAACTATTAGCTTGTTTCCCTTGTTTGCTAGAAGCAGCAAGATCTAAGTTATCCAACTTAACCTCTTCTTTAGGTAACTGCTCTTGCTTATCAAAAAGCTTAGTATTGTTTTTAGCAAGTCGAGCCTTTTGTTCAGAAATTTCTTGCTCTTGAGCTTGCACTACAGCATCTTTCTCAGAAATAGTTTTGTTCTTATTAATCACCACAGCTGAAAGTGCAATAGCTGCAGCAGAAAATACAGCACCGCCAATAACAAATGGAAGGCCAAGGCTTAGAGCTGCAACTGGAGCTAGGAAACCAATATAAGGGGCTACAGCAAATATTCCTGATGCCAATAGAGTTCCGATAGCCAAAGCACCACTCGCAAGATAAGGCGCATTAGTTTTATTAAATATATTTTTCATTATATACCTCACTAGAATTAATTTATTATTAAAATTGTAGCACGGGTGAAGAGATATGTCAAGTTTGTTAATAAATTAGTAAACTATAGCGAGGATAGGTATTGATAAAAGATTGCTGAGGGCTATGAACTGTGCCTCTCCGTGTAATCTTTGAATGCGCCTCTGCTGGAGTCAAAATATAGCTTTACACTGCCGATTGGTCCGTTCCTTTGTTTTGCGATAATGAGTTCTGCAATATTTCTAATTTTTTCCATCTTCTCTTGCCATTCTCGATGTTTATTGCTTCCTTCACTTGGCTGCTTTCTTAGCTCATAATATTCTTCTCTGTAGAGGAACATTACTATATCTGCATCTTGCTCTATGCTTCCTGAATCGCGCAAATCAGCAAGTTGTGGTTTTTTGTCGTCTCTTTGCTCAACAGAACGGGAGAGCTGCGATAGTGCAACAATGGGAATATTTAGCTCTTTTGCAATTGCTTTCAAACCCTGCGTCACTTCCGAGATTTCTTGCACTCTATTTTCATTACTCCTTTTTGTTGTTCCTCTAATTAACTGCAGATAATCGATAAATACCACTTCTACATTATATAATTGATACAGCAGACGTATTCTGGTGCGAAGTGCGCTAATTGACAGTGCGGGAGTGTCATCTATGATGAAAGGCAGCTCAGACAATTCTGTACTAGCATTAATGAATTCATGCAATTCAAAATCACTAATTCTTCCGGTCAGTGCCTTATAATAACTAATTCCCGAATCTATAGTGATCAATCTTGCAGTTAATTGTTCCGCTGACATTTCAAGTGAGAAAAACGCTACGTAGTGTTGTTTATCTGCTCTTTTTTGCAAGACCTTACAAGCATTAAGGGCAATGTTTAGCGCCAGTGCCGTTTTACCCATAGAAGGCCTTGCAGCTAGAATTAATAGGTCAGATTTCTGCAGACCACCGAGAAGCTGATTTAGGTCTTGGAGTCCGGTTGTAATGCCCAGCGCTTCTGGATTATTTTTCAGCGTGCTGATTTTTTCAACTACATCTTTAACTGAGCTTGCAAGCTTTATATACGTCTTCTCGCCTTGTTTTTTTACTGCTAAATTGAACAACTTGGTCATTGCTTGTTCAATTTGCGCCTGTGCAGGGTTTTCGATGTCATAGCTGTAACTATCATCAACTATCTCCTGCCCGAGCTTGATTAAGCATCTCCTCAAATAAGTATCACGAATTATTCTAGTCAAGCTGTAGATATCAAGCGCAATACTCGCCTTTGCTGCGAGCTTTGCAAGATATTCAACCCCACCGCACTTGGTAAATGCTTCGTCGTTCTCAAAAAACATTTTGAGGCTCAGTTCATTAGCAACTATGCCGTGTTTTCTGGTTTTAGATACCTGCGTAAAAATACTTTGATGCAGTGGATCGTAAAAGTTGTCTGCTGTGATCATATCTTCGACTGCATCACAAATTCTATTATCACGAATCATTGCACCGATGAGCATTTGCTCCGCTTCTAAGTTATGTGGTAATTTGCATATTTCCTTATCTACGCTTCTTGAATCGATGAGATTAGCTAATTCATTCATTCTAAATTTTTAGAGTAACTATCGATTATTGTAGAATATTTAGTCCTCATTTGAAAGATGTAAAGGTAAAAAAATTTGACTAATTTCGTGTTGCCTATAGCATTGAAAATTAAGCCCCTGTGGTGGAATGGTAGACACGGCAGACTCAAAATCTGTTGCTTGCAACAGCATGCTGGTTCAAGTCCGGCCAGGGGCACTCAAATGTTGGAAAGTACTTATGTTACATAGATTTTTTGATCGCTTATTTTCTATTCTCTCTTCTATGAATGCTATTCAAAAGGTGAAAAAGGATGAAAGTGGAATATGCTATGTAACGGGATTTAGGCGCTATATATCGGTATTGCTTGATTTAATTATTATCGTTTTGTTCTTACAGTTCTGCAGCTTGGCCGCAAATCGGCTCTTTACAAACTCAGAGGACAGAAAAATATTGAGCGACATAGGTGCAAAATATCCGGTGCAAGCGCCACTTTCTGCGGAAGAGAAGGCAACGCAGAGCAAACTTGTTAAATTAATGGTTCTAAATCAAATAGTCCAATTTATTATGCTATTTAGCTATGTTGCATATATGTGGATAAGGTTTGCTGCTACACCAGGAAAGCTACTACTTGGGCTCAGAGTTGTAGATGAACAGACTTTTGGAAAAATGACCCTAAGACAAGCAACGAAGAGGTTTTTCTCCTTTATATTGTCAGTTGCGCCATTATTCTTGGGCTTTATATGGTCAAATTTCGACAAACGCTGCCAAACTTGGCACGATAAGATCGCAGGCACGGTGGTTGTCACGAGCAAAAGCCTTAGAAGACAGAACGAAAAAACTACTTGACAACCTTCGCCGTTACCATTATCATAGTACTGAAGCTATTATTTATCTTCAGTCTGTGCAGATTAAATGACAAAAAAACTTAGCATATTTGGCGTCTCATGTTTAATTTTTCGC
>JAISAR010000039.1 GCA_031266615.1 Rickettsiales bacterium | reverse complement strand
TTTATGGCTAAGGTTAGTTGCATTAAAAAGCAGCTAAGTCGCACTTATTAAGCGTTTAAGATAAAGAAACGCCAACATTTCGACACAAAAGTAAATAACTAGCCGCCACGGGGCTTCTTTTGCTTTTTTTTCTGTTTGGTAAATTTCTTAAACATAAAAGTTATACCAATTTTCGTTATCAAACAAGATACATAATAAATTCGCTAGTCTAATCGTAGGGAAACTTTTTAATTTATCCTATTACCATTGGGATTTAATATAAGGTCCTAATTATAAAAGCACATTCTCTTGTTGTTCAGTGTGAGTTGACTCACACTCATCATTTTTAATTAACTCGTATACTTCATTACCAACTTCATGGTGAGGTTCTGCAGTTGGGTGAAAATAATCAAAAAAGAAATGACTCTCTAGTGTTTCTTTGCTACACCCAAGATTATAGTGAGCGTCAAGTTTTCCTTTGAATACCAGTTTTGAGAGTATTTTATATTTTCTTTAAGTCCCCCAAGTTGGTCTGCAACATCCGATATACACGCATCTTGATAATTTAAACCTTTGCTCTTATATTCACCGAGCATGTTTTTCATTTTAGAATTAAGGTCGAATGTTTTTATTTCAAGGTCTGTACTTTTCTTCATATTATCCAAGCCATTGGCTAATTTTACATTGAAGCTCTCTGTGAGTTTTGTAGCTAGCTCTTTTGCTTCTTTATTTTTATTGAAAGCTGGTATTAAGCCAATGTCAGGCGCATTTGCAACAACTACGTGCTTGACACCATGTTCGTTTAGAACCTTAAGTGCATTACATATTTCACTAACTGCTTGTTCCATTATTTCTTCCCCTTTAGTATCGTCATAAGCGGTAGCAACCATGATGTCATTTCCGCCAATCATGGTGAAAAATAAATCTTCTTTACCTATGTCTGGATGATGCTTAATTACCGCATCTAGTTGGTTAGCTAAACGAAATTTATTGAAGAAATGGGAATAAATGGGATCAGAAATTTCAGATGCTGCTGCATATGAAACTGCATAGTTTTGGCCTTGCTGTTCGTGACATTTACCAAGAAATGAGTAACTCCATCCAGGTTTAAACTTTTTTAAATCTAAATATTTTGCTACATATTCAACAGCAACAGGGCCATTGCTGAAAGATCTTCCTTGATAACAAGGTTCATCAAATTTCACGTTTTTTGCAAAGGAGAATGTTTCTAAAATTCCACAAAGTGCACCATTATCAGATAAACTGTCACCTAGAATATAAAGGCTTTTATACTTAAAATTGTTATTTTTGTTTGCCATGATGTTTAGGTTAATATACGATCGTGTTGTTTAACATGAGATCCATAAAAAAAAGCTAAGAATAGTAGTTAGATTACACAATTTTTTTGCAGCTTCTTACTATAAAACTTGCCCTTCATAACTAAAACACCTATGCTCCAAGTTTAAAGTAAGATTAGTGCTGCAGAGAAATTTCTTAATATGGTTATTAGTATCTCTGTTTTATGCATATCAATACATATTGCGTGTAATTCCAAATGTTGTAGTTCCTGAATTGATGGTGAGATTTAATATAGGAACAACAGAAATAGGACAATTTTGCGGACTATACTATGTAGGTTATGTGTTAGCGCATATTCCTGTGGGTATTCTTCTGGATAGATTTGGTTCCAAAATTATCATACCTGCTTGTATTATGCTGACATCTTTAGGTGCTTTGCCTTTAGTTAGTTCTAACGATTGGAGTTATTCTATTGTTGGGAGAGTAGTTACTGGTATTGGATCTTCTGCTTCAGCACTCGGACTCTTTAAAATAATAAGCATCTATTACCGTAGAGAAAAATTTGCCATGATGTTCAGCATATCGGTTATTATTGGCATTTCAGGTGGTGTATTTGCTACCAAACCACTACATGTCTTATTTGATAAATTTGGATGGGATTATGTACTGACTGCATGTATAATATTTGGATTATTGCTCGCTTTAACTATCTTTATATCTATACCTAAAGGTGGTACCTCAGGCGAAAAATTAAACATTAAAAATTTAGGCAAAGTTATATTTAATAAAAACATTTTGTTGATAGGTTTGTTTGGCGGTTTTATGGTTGGACCATTAGAAGGCTTTGCAGATGCGTGGTCCGCATCGTTCTTGCATGAGATGTATGCCATAGATAGACACGTTGCATATAGCATTTCAAAGTGGATACTGATAGGCTTTGGCTCTGGACACCTATTATTTCCTTATATATTAGCAAAGAATCCAACCAAGCACTATGAGATAATAATTTCTTGTGCTATGGCCATGATAATTGTGTTCTTGTTACTTTTTATATTCGATATCAATGCACCTCTGGCATGTGTATTATTCTTTATTATTGGCCTTGCTTCCACGTACCAACTTGCTTTGGTTGCTAAAGTTGTAAGTTGTGTGGAAAATGATGCAGTAGCAAGTGCAGGATCTGTAAGTAATTCTATAGTTATGAGTTTTGGTTATTTTTTTCATGTCGTTATTGCAAATATAATGAATTTTTATTGGAACGGTGAAGTTGTCGATGGAAAGCCATTTTATGGAACTGACGTAATGATTAGATCTATGCTAGTGATACCTATATGTTTACTAATAGGGATGGTAGGCTTTTGGTCACTTAAAGTCAGAGCATACTATAAAAAGAGTTGATTTTATTTTTAAGGTATGAAAGGAGAGAAGATATAAATTCCCTTTGTAATATGTAGAGTGTCTCAGTGAAAAAATTATGCTTGTATTAGAGTAATCTATATTGTACACTATACATAATGTCTTTATAGACTGGGGGTAAATGTGTTCAGAAAAGTTGCGCAGGGTTTCACTAATGCAGCAACAAAGCCAGGTTGTTTGGGACCTTTTCAAAGGAGCTTGCCACAGCAAGAACCAGCTTCACTTAATGCATATGAATCTAATGACAGAAATGTTACAGGATTAAGCTATAAAAAGAATACAACAAAAGTTCAGCAGCTAGAGACTTTTTCTACACAATATACCGGAATATTAAAGTTTCTCCTCGGTAGAATTCCAGCAGGTGGAAGTAGCGGAATTGCAAAGCCATCTCTAGGAGGGGATGTTCAGTTTAAAAAACTTGGAGATATTGCTAGATTAAATCTAGCTTTATGTCATAGCAAAAGCCAACCTGTGGGTTTTGGCACTAGTCAACAGACAGTAAAAAATATTCTTGCAGAAGGAGAAAAAAGTGATATCTTAAGTGGAATATGGGGTTTAATACAAAACCCTATAAACAATAGTTTTAGGGAGGGTAAAATGGTTAACAAAAACGAGCAAGGTGCTGAAAAAAGCCAACAGCCAGAAACACTTAAAAGTGAAAACGAAAAGCTGAAAGACGAAAACCAACAACTGGGAGCACTTAAAAGTGAAAATGAGAGTCAAATCAAAGATCTACAGAAACAGCTTGAAAGCAAAAGCGAGCTAGAGAGTAAAATTCAGGATCTGCAAACACAACTTGAAAATGAAAAGCTGAAAGGTCAAAATCAACAACTGGAAGAACTTAAAAGTGCAAATGAAGAGCTGAATACAAAACTGCAGGGATCTGAGAGCAAAAATAAAGAATTAGAGAGTAAAATTCAGGATCTGCAAACACAACTTGAAAGTAAAGATGAAGAGCTGAAAGATGAAAATAACACCCTGAAGACAAAACTGCAGGAATCTGAAAGCAAAAATAAAGAATTAGAGAGTAAAGCTCAGGAGCTAGAAGAACTTAAAAGTGCAAATGAGGGTAAAATCCAACAACTAGAAAGTCGAGTCGAAGAGTTAGAAGCACTTAAAAGTGAAAATGAAGAGCTGAAAGGTGAGATCCAACAACTAGAAGCACTTAAAAGTGAAAATGAAAAGCTGAAAGGTGAGATCCAACAACTGGAAGTACTTAAAAATGCAAATGAAGAGCTGAATACAAAACTACAGGAATCTGAGAACAAAATTCAGAAGCTAGAAGCACTTAAAAGTGAAAATGAGAGTCAAATCCAACAGTTAGAAAGTCGAGTCAAAGAGTTAGAAGTACTTAAAAGTGCAAATGAAAGTCAAATCAAAGATCTACAGGAACAGCTTGAGAGCAAAAATAAAGAGCTGGAAGATGATAAAAACAGCAAGCCCCCAGCAGTAAATGTTCAAGGAGTAAAAAGTAAGGTAAACTATGCTTCTGCTTCTTTCATACTATCTTGGGTGTGTGCTGTTGGTGCAAGTTTAGCAACACCTTATTTAGCAATGTGCGCTACACTTGCTGTAGCTGCGTCGGTTTTTCTTGCATTAGGCTGTTACTGTTTGTACAAAGCAAATACTGCACTTAGCAATGTTGAAGTTGATCAACAAGATAATCAGCAATTGCTTGAAAGTAGTTTGTAGAGTTTTATCTCTATTTTTAGTAGGTTTAAAAGTGCGAGCTATAGTATTTTCTAAAATAAATGGTAAATGTCCATTATAGTATTACCAACTAAAAGCCACGGCTGTACGAACATTGCAATTAGCAGGTAATTTGCGTAACAGATGGTCTCATCCAAGTAGCTGACACTTGCATCCAGGACACTACTTTAGTAATAAATATTTAAGAAATTTACCAAATGAAAAAAGGCAAAAGAAGCCCTAGTCAGTATTTATTTTCAGTATTGGCGTTTTTATGCCTTAAACGCTGCAATTTAGCTGCTTTTAAACGCAACTAGTCTAAGCTATAATATTTAAGAAATTTACCAGACAGAGGAAAAAGACAATAAAAC
>JAISAR010000031.1 GCA_031266615.1 Rickettsiales bacterium | reverse complement strand
GTTACGCAATTTGCACGTGATATGATCGACTCGTGCGACAATTTAAAAAGAGTAATGGAAATTTTAAAGGATGGCGATCCTGTCCACGAAGGAATCAAAGTAGCTCATCAAAAAATTATGAATGATCTGAAAAAACACGGAATAGAAGAAATAGACCCAATGGGAGAGCCTTTTGATAGTAATTTACACCAAGCCGTTGTGGAAAGAGAAGATAATGAAAAAGAAACTGGCACTATCGTGGAAGTTTTACAAACCGGTTATACTATTAAAAGTAGGTTGCTCCGTCCTGCAATGGTTGTTATTTCCAAGAAATCTACTGATTGTGGAAACGATTAGCGAAGCAAAATAATGCGTAGTATTGTCTTTTCAGGCATTCAGCCAAGTGGCATACTGCACTTAGGTAATTATCTTGGCGCAATCAAGCAGTGGGTAGACTTACAGGATAAATATAAATCTCTTTTCTGTATTGTTGACTTGCATGCAATCACAGCTAATAAACTTCCTGCCAGTGAATTAAAAAGTAATATTCTTAAAACAGCAGCAGCTTACATTGCGTGCGGAATAGATCCAGAAAAGTCCGTTATTTTTAATCAGTCCACAGTCAGCGGTCATGCTGAACTCGGTTGGCTACTTGGGTGCTATACACCAGTTGGTTGGCTCAGTCGCATGACCCAATTCAAAGATAAAGCCGGTAGCGACAAACAAAAAGCCTCTTTAGGGTTATATAGCTACCCAGTGCTTATGGCTGCAGATATACTGCTATATAAAGCTAAATACGTTCCTGTTGGTGATGATCAAAAGCAGCATTTGGAGCTCGCACGCGATGTTGCACTCACTTTCAACAATCACTACAAACTAAACCATTTCGTTGTGCCTGAAATCCTAGTTTTGGACCACGCATCAAGAATAATGAGCTTAAGAGATGGCACAAGTAAAATGAGTAAATCTGATCCTTCAGAATACTCGCGCATTAGCCTTGACGACACAGATGATTTAATCGTTAAAAAAATAGGGAAAGCAAAAACAGACTCAATGCTAGGTTTTGACTTTGCTACTTTAAAGTGCCGCCCGGAAGTAAGTAACTTGATAAACATTTATTCAGCGCTGAGTAGTTTTGATGTAGGCAGGGTATGCGAAGAGATGAACAAGCACGATATGAAGCACTTTAAAAAAGAGTTGGCTGATTTAATCATCAGTGTTGTATCACCTATACGTGAGAAAATGAGGGACCTCTTAAAGAATCAATTCTATTTACATGAAATATTAAAGAAAGGTACAGAAAAAGCAGCAGAGATTGCAAACCACAACATAAAAGAAATAAAGGATATTATAGGGTTTATTCAATAGGTTACAGCTATTTCTTCCCATGACTTTCAAATCGTGCAGCTATTTGCTTTACATTTACATGTGTGAGAGGAGGATCTTTCACTTTAGGTTTCGGATCGGACTTTGCTGTTATGGGGTTCATTTCAGATCTTTCATTTCCCGCTGGAAATGAGTGAGATTGGGAAGCAGCTTTTGGCGATGGTGCAGGATCTTTCTTCACGCCGATATCTGCTTGTGCAGCAGGAGTGGCTTTGCTCTCAGCAGCTTGATCTTGCTCAATTTTTCCTACCATTGACTTTATTCTGCCGTCCTTCTTGCTATTTACTTCTTCTTTCATAGCAACCACTTTTACTTTTGGTGCTGCTTTATCAGCAACTTTTTTTAGCGGTACTGTAGGTTTACTTTCAGCTGATTTTTTGGGAGTCATTCCCACTATTCTTGGTTTCGTGCTCACTTGTTGATCAGCTTTAGGCTTTTGCCTAGCTTCTTGATCGGTAGCAAACATTTTCTTTGGCATTGGTGGTGCTATTGACGGTTTCAGCGGTATTGGAGGTTTAGATTGTTGTTGCTGTTTACTTGCTCTTTTCGCTTCTATATGTTCCTTAGGAACTGTTGCGTAAATTGACTCTTTTTCTTGGTAATTAGATATTTCTTTATCAGATTCCTCATCTGATAAACTTCCATATCCTGAATCATCAAAAAGTATAACCTCTGGTTTTGATTTAAAGCGCACTTTCTTCTTCTCAGTAGTAGCAACCTTTTTCTGAGGCTCAGGTTTAAGCTCATTCGGAGCAGTCGGAGGTAGTGGAGGTGCCGTTGTTGGTCGTTTTATTTTCTTCATGCGATTACTAGCAGATTCTTTTTTTGGCAGCTCTTCTTTCTTTTGCTTTGACGTTGTTGGGCTTTCCAAGTTTACTTCATGTGATTTATCTTTTTCATTGTGAAATTGGGAATATGCAGGTATTTGATGCTCACTTTTTTCATTACCCCATTCGCTATCAGATACATCACCATAATTGTCTAAATTATGCTCAGTATCATCACTACTATCTGGCTTAGTTACTTCAATTTTTTCCTTAACTCTTTCGAAAAGTTGAGAATGGGTATTTACTTTACTTGACTCTTGAGCAACTTTTCTCAACGGAATACCTTGTCTTATACTTGCAAGTAAAGACTCTCTATCGGCTTTATTTGATAAAGAAGTTTCCTGTGAATCTAAAACAGTTGAAGTTGGTGGTGGAGGTGCTGGTCGTTTTACTTTCTTCATGCGATTACTAGCAGATTCTTTTGACTGCTTTCCTTTCCTTTGCTTTGGCGTTGTTTTGCTCTCCAAGTTCACTTCATGAGGTTTATGCTCCTCTTTTTCACTCCGCCCTGAATCTAAAATTTCTTTCAAAGTATCGAATTTTTCTTTTAAGAGGTTAACTTTCCTCAAAATATTTGTATATTCGGCTGCTTTTTCTAAAGCAGGATTCGGCAATTTATCTTTAACAAAATTTCTTATGTTGTCATTCTTAACCGGAACATCTTTTCCTAAGATTGTGTCCCATATTTCCTTTAATGTTCCAAAAAGGCCTAATGGCTTTTTATCCACCGGTTCTACATAATTATTCAAGTCAGTATATATAACAAACTTAGCTACATCTTCTGCCTTGTTTGTAAAACCCTTCAGAGCTTGAGATAAATCTCTTACCGTTTCATTATATTGTTTATCAATTTTTTTTGTATCTTTCAGCTTTATAACTTGTATCAAAGAATTGAGATTCTTGTTATAATTGCCACTCTTAAATGGATCATCCATATTAATTATTACCCAATATTTATTAAAATATAGACCTAAAAAGTTAAAATCTAGTAAATATTATCTATAAATCCTCATAGAGTAAAAAATTTCTTTTATAGCTAACCTAAAGTAAGATAAAAGAAATTTACTACTTCCTATATAAAGGGTTTGATGTTACTATTTTGATGACCTATTCTGAATTTATTGAATGAACATTAAAATAAAAAATTTAGTTCATGCTTTTTCTAAATTGCCAAGTTTAGGGCCATCATCATCAAGAAGGTTAGCCATACATTTACTACAAAATAAGGAGAAAGTTATGCTACCACTTGCATCTTTAATCAAAGAGCTGGCGGACCTTATAATAGAGTGTAAAGTTTGCGGAAATCTTGATGCGAAATCACCGTGTTCCATCTGCACTAACCCAAAACGTGACAACAAGTTAATGTGCGTAGTAGAAGAATTAGGTGATTTATGGGCGTTTGAGAAAGGTAGTATATATTCAGGTATGTACCACGTTTTAGGTGGCAAGTTGTCTGCAATAAACGGTGTAGGTCCAAAAGAACTTAACCTTGATACTATCCCTCAAAGAGTCACAGAACATAAAATTGAAGAGATCATTATCGCAATTAATCCAACATTAGAGGGTCAAGTTACTGTGCAGTATATAATTGAATTGCTAAAAAACTTGGATGTGAAAATATCACGCCTCGCTTGCGGCATACCAATGGGTGGAGAAATTGACTACCTAGATGAAGGAACGCTAAAAGCAGCGCTCACTTCAAGACAAGAATATGAGTTGAATATAAAATAAGGCATGTGCTTGAGAAAATTTATATCGCTAATAACCTTCAGAAAAAAAGAAGCAGTGTCGCCATCTAAGGTAGTGGCTTGGGAAAATGACTCCCTAAACTATAAGCAATTTTCAGGCAAGTTCAGCACTATAGTTAAAACAATTGATCAGTCTTTTACAATGATATCTTTAGAAGGGTATAATGGATGGGGCAAGACGTTTTTTCTGAAAGAGTGGGTGAAAGAGTTAAAGCAACAAAACGAAATTGCAGCTTATTATAGCGCATGGGATATCAACGCATTGGGCTTATCACTGCCCTCTTTTTTAAATTTTCTATTTGAAGATTTATTAGTATCTTATGAAGTAAAAAAAAGCGTTATACAACGGTTCAAGAACGTAAACCAGGAACTGTTTTCATTCAATACACTAGGGAAGCTCATTAGTAAATCCCCACTTGCTATGCTTTCTGTATTTCTTGATGCTGCAAAAGAGGCTGACAAAAAAGATATTGGTTGTATATTGAGAGAGTTAAATATCCTCCAAAAAAGAAAAGAAAATATTAAGGATTTTAAAGCACAATTAACAAAATTAATTAATAGAATCAGAAAAGGCAAAAACATCTATATAATGGTGGATGATCTTGATATATGCCGTCCTAATTGTATTGTTAATTTTTTGGAATCTATAAAATATATGCTTGATATAGAGGGGCTTGTCTTTATCATTTCTGTCAGTAGAGATAAGAGTAACGTATATAAAGCTATTAGCACAGTACTTGGATCAAATTTTGACTTAAAGTCTTTTACTGATCTCTCCTTACATTTGCCAAAACAGCCAATAGAGAAATTTACAAAAGCATTGTTTCAAAATATCAAACTACCGAAAAAATCAAAAAGCTCAATTATAGATAGTTTTATATTCTATGCAGAAAGTCTTTCACTATCGTTAGAAACAATAAAATACTGTGTGAAAAAAATAGAACTATGTCTTTTGAATTACACAAAAGAAGAACTATCTGCTCCAAATCTGTTTTCATTTTTGGTAATACTACGATCGGTAGATATTGATACGTATGGGGAACTAGGTTCTTCATATCAGAAAGCATTAGAAAAAATTGAAAATGAATATAAATCTTTAATTCTAACTCGCACAAATGGTCAAGAAGAATGGGAAAGACTCAAAGTCTCTCTAGAAACTGCCTTTGCAGGGAAAGAATCAAAAATTAACAAAGCTATAAAGGATATGATGTTTTAAAAAGATACCCTACCTTTACATATGCAGAGATAGGGTAACATTTGATTAACGTCCTTTTATTATTTCATTATTTTGTTCAAACTTCCTACTATAAAAACACTGTGTGCAGACAGAGCATATGATAAGCACAAACTTCATAAATTGTGTAAAGAATATGATATCAAGACAAAAGTTCTACCAAAAAATGGTGCGGCGGAACATCCGAAATTAGAAAACCAGTGTCGGGGCCTGGCTCATGATTACTCCCACTCAATAGTTGCTGGTGGTTTGGAAGTTAAGTCATATACAACCCTATTTACTCTGGAAACGTTATTAACGATTATGCTGCTAACATTCTGCAGAAAATCCCAAAATACTAACGAATGCTGACTCTTATTCTCAAATGGAAATGCATCAGCCGTCATACCATCAGACGATGTTACAGCTCTCAAAGCACAAACATATCCATATGTACGATTATCTCCCATAACCCCCACAGTTTTTATTGGCAACAGTACAGCAAAAGCCTGCCATATCTTATCATACAGATCGTAATTTTTCATTGTATTGATATATATTTCATCTACCTCTTGCAATATTTGCACCTTTTCTTCATCTACTTCACCTATGATCCTCACTGCAAGTCCAGGTCCAGGAAACGGATGCTGAAATATTATCTCGTCTGAAAGACCAATTTCTTTTCCAAGCAGCCTTACTTCATCTTTAAAGAGGTAGCGCAAAGGTTCTACTAGCTTTAGATTCATCTTTTCTGGCAACCCGCCAACATTGTGATGAGATTTAATTGTACTAGCATTCCCTGAAGCGTGCCCTGACTCAACTACATCGGAGTAGATGGTGCCTTGCATTAAAAAATCCACATCACCTATTTTTTTCGCCTCTTCTTCAAACACTTCAATGAAAGTATTGCCGATAATCTTTCGCTTTTCTTCCGGATCAGTTATTCCCTTTAACCTACTCAAAAATAAGTTTGATCTGTCAACGTAGTTTATCGGAATCTCTTTCAACATAGCAATGGTTTGGTCTTTGCGTAATAACCCAGTGTCAATAAAAATACAGTTCAATTGTTTTCCTATAGCTTTATATGTGAGAGTTGCTGCAACACTTGAATCAACACCGCCACTTACTGCGGCAATTACCTTTCTCTTCCCTACTAAATCTTTGATTTTTTCCTTCTGCTTTTCAACAAGTGACTTCATTGTCCAGTCTCTTTCACAATTTGCAATATCCAAGAAGTTGGAGAGCAACTTGCTGCCATTTGCTGTAGGCTTAACTTCAGGATGAAATTGAGTACAGTATATTTTGCGCTGTTCGTTGGCAATTATTGCGATTGTTTGATTTATCACACCCGATGCAATAACAGTAAATCCCTGCGGTGTAGTTTCAACACTGTCTGCGTGATTCATCAGCACATCCACTTTGGAATTAACTTCCCACGCATCCTTTATAATGAGGGATTCTTTTAGTATTTTGATCTTGGTTCTACCAAATTCTTGTTTAAATTCCTTTTTTACTTTTGCCCCAAAATAATGACAAATGAGTTGCTGCCCGTAGCATATTCCAAGTATAGGAACGCTTGTTGCCTCATTAAGTTTTATAATTTCATGCACTACTTCACTTGCCTCAGGACAACTGTCATTTACAGATTGTGGTCCCCCAGAGAAAATAAACCCATTGAACTTCGATATTGTTTCAAAACCGATGTTGCTTGGAAATATCTCACAATAAACGCTCATTTCCCTTATTTGTCTTGCGATAAGCTGTGTAAACTGTGAACCAAAATCAATAATAGCAATTGCTGACAATGTGCTCCTCCATATTATTTAAAGCAATTTCTGATAATAAAGAAAATAATGGAGCAAGTAAACTAAGACCTCTTTAAACGCTTTAATATATAGCTTAAACGTTACTATTTTGAGCTGACAGAAACTTTGCACGGTGATAGCTTAGAGTTCTTAGTCCTTCTTCAGGGTTAAGGCATACTTTAAAAAAATCCCAACCGTTGCAACTTTTACCAGTAATTCCTGTGCCAGCTGCAGAAGGGGAACTGTAAATTTCTCCATCATAAATAAACTTTACTTCATTTCTGACTATAACTTCATATGTTTTTCCTTTATATTTTCCAATAAGTGTTTTCCCTATAAAAAGAGCTTTAACAACTTTTTGATTTTGCGTTAAGTCATCATCAACTTGTATAACTTCGTCAGATTTATTCACTTCGGGTGTAGCTGGCGGTTTATTACCCACCATATTATTTAACACCTTATACATTATATATGTTACAACCTCGTTTTTAACTTCTTCTGCTCTTTTATCTACATATTTTTCTACTTCACTGCGCACATGGCTCTTTAAATTGTCAAGAAAGTTTTGCAAGTCGAGTAAAGTTAATTCAGACGTCTCCATAAAAACCCCCAGTTTTATTATCACTTATCAATAATACATCTAGTATGTTTAAAATATCTTTAAGAAAGATGATCTAAAACTTCTGACCTTCAGGTAGCTTAACTACCGATATCGTATCTGAAGAAACCTCCTGGCCATTCTAAAAAGTTCAGTGCCGAGTACACTTTACTTTTAGCTTCTTCTATACTGCTTCCTTCCCCTACTATATTGAGCACTCTCCCGCCATCGGAAACTAAGTTACCGCTTTCATCCAACTGAGTACCAGCATGAAATACCAGTATACCGGGAATACTCTCAACTTTATCCAATCCTCTAATTATTTCTCCTGTTTTATAATCATCTGGATAACCCTTACTTGTAACAACTACACAAACTGTAGATTTGTTAGTAAGCTCCACCGTTTTGGCACTCAACTTTCCTTCTGCAACTGATAACATTAATTTTAATAAGTCACAATTTTCATCAAATCTAGGCAAAATAGATTGTATCTCCGGGTCACCGAATCTAACATTATACTCAAGAAGTTTAGGGCTATCCTTGCAAATCATCAAACCAGCAAAGAGCACTCCTTTATAGGGTGTTCCCATATTAGTCAGTGCTTGAATTGTCGGATATATTATTCTTTGGATAATTTTTTGTTCCATATCCTTACTTATAATTGAAGGTGATGAGTATGCTCCCATACCTCCGGTATTTTGACCCTCATTGTTTTCATTAGCTCTTTTATAATCCTTTGCACATCCAAGAGTTGCCACTTTCAACCCATCAACAAGGGCAAAAAAGCTTACTTCCTCTCCAACTAAAAATTCTTCTATGACTATCTCTTCACCTGATTCACCAAATTTTTTCTCTACCAACATTGAATCTATCGCCGAAAAAGCTTCATTTTCTGTGTTGCATATTATTACGCCTTTCCCTGCTGCAATTCCGTTTGCTTTCACTACAAGTGGAAATTTTATTTTATTGCTGCGTACAAAGTTTTTGGCTAATTCCTCATCAACAAAACACTCATACTTGGCAGTTGGTATACCATACTGTTTACATAATCCCTTGGTGAAAGACTTTGATGCCTCAAGCTTCGCAGCTGCTCGACTTGGAGCAAAAACATTTATTCCCTCTGCAACTAGGTTGTCAGCAAGCCCATCAATTATTGGTTGCTCTGGACCAATAACAACTAATTCTATATTTTCTCTCTTGCAAAATTGTGTGATATCAATTGAGTTTCGGATATTTATATCCACAAGAACCCCAAGATTTTCCATAGCTCGGCGGCCAGGAGTGATATATAACCCAGTTAAGACAGGAGATTTTTTTAGAGCCCAAAGTAAAGCGTGCTCACGCCCACCAGAACCTATAACCAGAACCTTCATCTTTAATTTCCTCGCTCTTTTGTATGTTAAAACTATTATTTGCTTATAACAGTATCATTACTCATATATTTTTGCAACACGTTTGGTATTGTAATCGACCCGTCATGATTCTGATAATTCTCCATTATGGCAATAATCGTTCTTCCTATAGCTAAAGCCGAGCCGTTTAAAGTGTGAACATATTTTTTCACCTTTTTATCAACTTCTGAAGAATATTTAGCGTTCATTCTTCTTGCCTGAAATGCACCGCAATTTGAGCAACTTGATATCTCTCTATATTTATTTTGCTCAGGCAGCCACACCTCTATGTCATAAGTCTTCTGCGCGGCGAAGCCCATATCACCACTGCATAGCAGCATCACCCTATATGGCAATTCCAATTGTTTTAATATCTCTTCAGCAACACTTGTCATGCGCTCAAGTTCATCATTTGATTGGCTTTCGGTTGTGATACTCACCAACTCCACTTTACCAAATTGATGTTGCCTTACCATGCCTCTCGTGTCTCGTCCTGCGCTGCCAGCTTCCTTACGAAAACACTCCGAATATGCAGTAAAACGAACTGGCAGTTTTTTTTCTTCTATTATTTTATCAGCAACCAAGTTTGTCAAAACCACTTCACCTGTGGGAATCAGCCTTAATTCGTCGGTAGTTAAATATGAATCATCAGAAAATTTCGGTAGCTGACCAACATTATACATCGCTTCATTCTTTACCAAAGCCGGATGATACACCTCAGTATAGCCAAACTCATTAACATGCATTTCAAGCATAAAATTTACTAATGCTCGTCCAAGCTTAGCTAACCGTCCTCTCAATACTGCAAATCTTGACCCGGAGATTTTTGCTGCTTGCTCAAAATCCATCGAATCCAACCCCTCTCCGAGCTCATAATGAGACTTTGGCACAAAATCAAATTTTCTTCTCTCTCCATATTTTCTAACTTTTACGTTGGAGCTCTCATCTTCACCTATTGGCACGTTTTGTGTAGGAATATTTGGTAAGTTAGATAAAATATTCATTAAGTTATCTTTCTCCGTTTGCTCTTTTAAGCTGATTGCTTCTATCTCATTTGTTATGTTTCTTGACGCTTCTACCTCATTTTCACAGGGGCTCTTGCTCATTTTGAGCTTCTTTATCTCTTCTGTGATTTCATTGCGCTTCCTATTCAAATCTTGCAGTTTAGTGGTTAATGACCTTTTCTCATGATCGATTTCTAATATTTCTTCCACAGTAAAATTTTTAATTCCCCTGCCCTTCATCGCTTTCCCGAATTCCTCAGGGTTTTTGCGTATATACTCTATATCATGCATACATTGTGCTATTACTAACATTGTTACTGTACTTTAAAAGCTTTTAATACTCAATATTTTTGCACACGCCATTAATAACTGCTATGGTAATAGGACAAATTAAAGATACCGTTTTGCCAATCAACAATGGTGTCATTTCAATCCATATGATGTCATCCCAGTACTTGATACTTGTATCTGGGATCCAGGATACTACTTTAGTAAAAAGTATTTAAGAAATTTACCAAATGAAAAAACAAGGCAAAAGGAGCCCCGTTGGTGGCTAGTTATTTACTTTTGTGTCGAAATGTTGGCGTTTTTTTATCCTAAACGCTTAATAAGTGCGACTTAGCTGCTTTTTAATGCAACTTAACCTTAGCCATAAACGTTTAAGAA
>JAISAR010000030.1 GCA_031266615.1 Rickettsiales bacterium | reverse complement strand
CATTTCCCTTATTATGAGATTATGGGTATTTACAACCCCAAGGTCAGCTACTTGTCAAGCGTATAAGACATTAACGCCAAGTTATTAAAATAGATATTGACCAGGGCTTCTTTTGCCTTTTTTTCTCATTTGGTAAATTTCTTAAATATTATAGCTAAAGCAATTCACGAACCAGGCAGAAAGGCGTCATTCCAGCGCATGACGCTGGAATCCAGGAATTTTATTAGGTTAGTGAGTATAAAAGTTATGTTAAAATACACTGTTTTATGGAAAACTGGATCCCAGTATCAAGTACTGGGATGACAAGAGAAGGGGCTTGTTAACTGGCGAGACGGTATCTTTTTTCAGTGAGTTTCTTATAGCTACCGTAAGCAGGATCTAGAGATACTCTATGAGCATTTTAAATTTCAAGAAATAAAAATCTCTAGTTTTTAAGTGAAGAAAAGTCTACAATTATATGAAATCTCAGGAGTATAATGTTTAACTTCAAAATATTTTGTAATGTCCATTGCCTTTGAAGTTACTATGGCTGTTCGCTATTTGCGAGCAAAAAATGCCAGGTTTTGTTCTATCATGACTTTGTTTTCTACTATTGGCATTGCTCTTGGAGTTGCAACGCTAATAGTGGTGATGTCTGTAATGAACGGGTTCAGGGCAAAGTTGCTTGACTCAATACTTGGCATTGATGGCCATGTTAATGTTTATTTCGATAGAAACATAAATTCAGATTATCATGCAGTATCAAAATCTATTGAGAAGATTCCAGGTGTATTGAAAGCAACTCCTATGACCAGTGACCAAGTTATCATTGCAGCAAATGGTAAAATTACAGGTAGCGTGGTGCGAGGCGTATCAGTTAAAGACTTATTTAATAATACTACTGTTACAAATAATGTAATTGTGGGTAATGTAAAAAAATTTGATGAAGGGGTGATAATAGGGGCGCGATTAGCAGAAGCTTTGAACATTGACTGTGGCAATAAAATTGTGCTTATATCACCTGAAGGATTTGATGCATTGTTTGACGTGATGCCGAGAATGAAAGAATATGAGGTTGTCGCAATATTTGATATGGGTATGTTTGAGTATGATAATACTTTAATGTATATGCCCATAAAATCAGCACAAGCTTTTTTTAATTATAAAGATAGTATAAGAAATATAGAAGTATTTGTAGATGACATTACTAAGGCTAATGAGCTAGCAAATGCTATAGAAAAAGAAACAGGAATGGAAGCTGAAAGTTGGCAATTACAACAAAGCCACTATTTTAATGCTTTAAAGACTGAAAGAAATGTGATGTTTTTAATTCTCACTTTGATTATAATTGTGGCAGCATTCAATATTGTCTCAAATCTAATGATGATAGTGCAAGAAAAGAAATCTGCAATTGCAATCATGCGTACATTTGGTGCAACAACTGGAAGCATTATGCGCATATTTTGCACTTGTGGGCTACTGATTGGCTTTATAGGAACTTGTCTTGGCTGTATTATAGGTGTTGTTTTTTCTCTCAATATTGAAAATATTAGAGTGTTTTTAGAAAGCATCACTAACGTTAAATTGTTTGATCCTATGATATACTTTTTTTCAAGCTTGCCAGTGATATTAGTTCCCCAAGACGTAGTAAATATTTCTGCACTTGCGTTATTTCTGTCATTTTTAGCAACAATTGCTCCTGCATTACAAGCAGCTGCGCAAGATCCTGCGGAGATACTACGGTATGAATGATACTCAGCAAAAATGCATAGGCTGGTTCTTAATTATGTTATTATTTGTCAGTTATATTACAATAAATAACATAGTATTTTTAAAAATAAATCAGCAAGAAAGCGAGGATAATATAAAGGTTTTGACGGAAAACATAGATGAGCTCAAGATGTTACTTGAGGTTAATCAATCTAGAATAGAGAAAAAGATGTTTGAGCTAAAGAGAAATCTGCACACTCAATGTGAGCAAGGTGATGGTAGCTTAAGGCATAAGAACCTTGCAAAATTGCTGCTACTTGTGGTTAAAATGAAGAGTTCGTTATTACAAGAAGCGAGATTTGATAATCATATAAATTCAATAAAGCCCTTAATATCAGAGCTTGACGACCCAGAGATAGAGAATGCAGTGAGTGAATTGGAAAGTTTAAAAGAGGTAAATACTTTACATGAGTTGAAATTATCTTTTGAAAAGACCATTGCTGTTATTGACTATAATAAGAGTACATTCTTTAAAAGAATTATTTCCAACTGGATAAAGGTAAAAGATAAAAACGATCCATTAAGAGTAAAGTTGGCAGAAATTGAGGAGTCAATAAACGATAATGATTGGCAGAGCATAGCTACTACAATAGGAGATTTAACACATCCAGAATTTAAACCATGGCTCAGTAAATTAAATGGTTTTATTGCAGCTTCTAAGAATATTTCAATAATATATCATCACTTATTACAATATATCTCATGATTTACTTCATAGTTTTCGCTCTCTCTTTTTTATTTGGCATATGGGTCAAAGTGAGCGGTGAAGTAATGAGATTAGAATTAGGCAGTTACGCTATAAGTGTTGATCTATATTTCATTATTTTTGCTTGTGTATTTTTATTGTTTTTATTAATTATACTTGCACGCTTTTGTTCTTCCATTTCATCAACATTTGCCAACATAAGAAGCAGAAGAAAGGATAGAGAAGAATTGCTTCTTTTTGAAGCTCTTTTTAGCATGGATTTGGGCAATACAGAGAATGCTCACAAGCTAGTTAAAAATCTAAATGAGGAAAGCGATAAATTATCTTTAATAAAGCTCTTTAACTCAGGTAAGATGGGAAATTACAGCTTCTTCAGCAACGGTTTAACAAACATTGCAAGTAAAAATCGCAACTTAGCTCTACTTCTGGCCAATAAACTGATTGTCCACCTCAAGCAAGAGGGGGCAATCTTTCAAAAATTCATAGAGTATTGCTCAAGTTCGGTTAATGATAAAATTCTGTCTATTCCCTTTCAAATAGAGCATTGCATATTGCAAGAAGATTGGGTGAGCGCAATTTTGAAGTTAAAGGAAGCTGCGAAGTTCAATATTTTTCTTCCTTTTGATTGCAAAAAAATGTTAGCAGTTTTTTATTGCGCTTTAGCAAAGCAACATGAAAGTAAAGGGAATTATAAGGAAGCTATAAAGTCTTTATTTAGAGCACAAAATCATTGCGCAACTTTTCAGCCTATCAATTATTTAAAGGCGAAATTATATATTAAACTTGGAAAAATCAGAAAAGCTTCTGCAGTACTAGAGGCAGAGTATACAGTAAATCCTACTCCTGAGTCAGCAAAAATTTACATCAGTTTAAATAGTAAAGGTGCTGAAAGACTATACGGCTTGCGTCCTGATTATTATTTTAGTTATTGTTTACTTGCTTCATCTTCAATTAGCTTAGGTAAGTATGATCTTGCAAATCAACATCTAGACATTGCTATGAAAAAAGCTAATTACATATCAATCTACCTTATTATGGCGCGGCTTAAAATTAAATTGCAAGAATACGACGAGGCAATTCACTTACTAAACAAGATGGGCTCAGAAGCTTTACCTGACCCATGTTGGAAATGTAAAAACTGTAGTAAACAGCTAAAGCAGTGGGATTACAAGTGTTCAAGTTGTAATAGCTTTAATTGTGTGTATTATGTTCAATAGCAGCTTATATATAGCTACCATTTCTCACACTGCTTAGCTGCACAGATACCACTTTTTTACCTCACGCATTAATACTATATTAATCATAACCAGGTTAATGATTTATGTCAATTAAAATTGTAAAATAAATTTTCTTAATTTTGTTATATAAATGGGTTAATATTAGTACTAAATTTATCAATAAATTATAATATAAATAATGTTGTTGTAGAAATTTATAACAATATTTCCCTATAACGTTTAATAAATTTCAATAAATTGCTTTTTTAATTATGGATAAGTATACACTCTGTTAATATGTTTAGTTTAAAATCCAAAAGTAGGTTCATGCTTTCTGTTGGAGAAGGAGGTATAATATTACTATATTTCAAAAATAACACTTTAAATAAAAGATATTTTATTAAGGACAAAAATGATAAAGCAGTATCTGATCTAAGTTTATGCCTTTCATCGGATAAAAAAGCACCTTTGTATCTAGTGCTCAATCATGCAGATCAGAATTACTTGCTACAGTCTATTCCAAAAGTAAATAGGATTAGTGCCTACCTATCAGCAAAAGCAAAGGTAGAGCATTTTGCTCGCAATAACGATATAAGCTCAGTTTATTTGGTTGAGAAACCAAATAAATTTAACCAAAACTGGTATTATCTTCTTGTTTCGTCAAAAGCAAAACATTTAGTGGAATATTGGTTGAATGTGTTTATAGAGATAGGCTCTAACTTTAAGGGAATATTAATGTTTCCTATAGAAATAAATAATATGGCAAAAAAGGTCTTCTATAAGGACCATGATAATTGGAAGATCATAGTTGTTGCAACTAAAACTGGAGGCTATAGACAAGTGGTTTTTAAAGAGAATAAAATGGTATTCACGCGTTTAGTGCCGTTTACTAAGGATAATCTACCAGGAATTATTGCGGGTGGAATATATCAAGAAGTGCGAAATACTATTCGGTCTTTAACTAAGTTTGGCCTCAAGAAAAACGACCTTATCGACCTTTGCATGGTAGTACCAGAAGATATTAAGACTAGTTTATCAGTCATAAGTTTTTCAGAGAATAGCGTGAGCATATTAACTCCATATGAGCTGGGCAAATTGCTAGGGTTAGAATTAGCTGTAAGTGAGAAAGACAGTTTCTGCGATACCATAATTCTATTCCACAGTTTTAAGAACAAGCCGGCAGCTATTTTCAATACAAAAGAAACTAAAGAATTTTATCTATTAAATTACCTTTATTTGCACTCTCCTCGAATTTTTCTACACTTTGCTTCAATTTTAATTGTAATCAACATCCTTTATTTGTTAAGTTTGCACTCGAATCTTAATGCTGCTGATAATTTATCAGCAAAAAAGGGAGCTTTAGATAATCAATTAATGAAACTCAGCCAAAACTATAATGTGAGAAAAATAAGTGAAGTCTATGATTTTATTAACATCAATAACATTTTATCTAAGATGGAATATTCTCCTCTTGTACAAGTGAGGTATGTAGAAAGATTAAAAGTACCGGGTGTAGAACTCCAATCATTTGAGTGGAATTATAATGAGGCGGAAAATTATATTACTACAGCTTTAAGGTTTGACTTTCAGCCTGGTAAAGATGTTTCTTATCAATACAAGGAACTACAAAAAAAATTAAACAACAATTTTCGCACCTATGACATTGATATTTCTAGTTTGCCTGTCACTAAAAAGCAAAATATATCTATTGATGTTAAAATAGGAGAGGCTATGTAAACTAATGACTATTTTGCCGTTAAAAAGAAGAGTTGCAATTCAACTTGTGTTTTATTTGTTATTATCTGTTGGGTTAATAGGGGCGTTAACTTACGTTGTTATTTATAGCAAAAAAGTCCATAGTAAAAACCAAAATGCCATTGATGAGATACGTTCTATAAATCTACAAATCACTGAAGTCCAAAAAAAGGAAGTTGTTTTAAACAAAAACCTAGATTTGTGGAAAAGAATTTCTTCTTCAAATTTACACAGCAGCAGATACATTGCAAATTTGAATTTCGAGCTTGGTAAGCTATATAAAAAATACTGCATACTAGAACCTGAAATATCAATTTCCATACCTGAGGAAGTTGAATTACACGATAAAAGTGAACACACAAAAGTGATAAAAAGTGAAGTTACCCTAAACTTCAGTTCAATTAGCGATAAGCATATTTTTTTATTTTTACAGTCTATTCCAAGTCTGCCTGGTTATGTTACGATCAAATCTCTTGTTCTGGATAAAGAGAGAAATATTGATGCTGCAACTATGAATCAGATTTTGAATGGTAATATGATAGAGATAGTGAGAGCTAATATGGTCTTTGACTGGCACACTATACTAAATAGATGAAATGATGAAGATAAAGCTGTTTTTTATTTTTACTCTACTGTTTTTCAGTGTTAATGTATATTGCAGCTGTAAAGGTATTATAGAAAGTATAGAAATTTGTAAAGAATATACTTGTCGGCAATATATTGGCAATGAAGACTTTATCGAGCACAGAATACTGGGATTAAATAGCAAGGGTTTATGTGTGTATATAGAAAAACAGGATAATGATGAAATGGTTTGTCATCACTCTAAGCATGGGGTAATGATGGAAAAAAAATATTTTGAGAGCATGTTCAAAATTGGCAATCAAGAAGTCGATGATTTTATTAATATAGCAAATTTGCGTGCAAAAGAATGTTTCTTTATAAACGATCGAAAAACAAGTTATACTGATCAGGATGATATAATAAAGGAAGCGGTAGAGAGTGACTTTGATGTCTTGTCACAATACAGTGATATGAAAAGCATTTTTTTTGATGAGGAATCAATTAATAGGATGGTCAGTGAAATGGAAAGATTTCGCCTGCGGTCTTCGAGAGCTGCAGAAGAAAGGGTATTAGATAATTTTAATTGTAAGGTGGTGAGTTTAGATTCAATTTTATACTTCTCTTCCGATACATGGAGAATATGGGTGAATGGGAGGCTGTTTTCGAACGCTAAGGATTTAAAAGTTCATTCAGTGACTGAAAACTATGTAACTTTTGCATGGATTGTAGACCAAAAAGTAATAAAAAAGCGAGCAAATAATTCTCAGAATGTATATTTAGGTGATGGGAATGTTATGTTCACGCTTTATCCGGGCCAAAAATTTGACTTAGATAGCTTATCTATTAGATAATTTAATATATGTGCGCTTGTAGCTCAGTTGGATAGAGCGTTGCCCTCCGGAGGCAAAGGCCGTGGGTTCAAATCCCTCCAAGCGCATTAGATTTGACAATAGTATTTTCGCATAAGATAATATAAAAAGTTTATTCAAAGCATAATTATGTCTAGTGGTACTATAAACAAAGTCATATTAATTGGTAATTTAGGAAGGGATCCTGAAATTAGAACTATGCAAAATGGAAAAGAGATGGCAAGTTTTTCAATAGCCACATCTGAAAGTTGGACTGATAAGTCTTCTGGTATGCGCTCTGAAAAGACAGAGTGGCATAATATTGTAGTGTTTAGTGAAGGGTTAGTAAAAGTCGTCAAGGATTTTACACGCAAAGGTAGTAAAGTTTATGTTGAAGGTTCTTTGAGAACCAGGAAATATACTGACCAAAATGGTAGTGAAAGATATATCACAGAAGTGTTGCTACAGAATTTTAGTGGCGTTCTTGCACTCTTGGATTCACGAAATAGTGCACCAAGCTCTGATTATAAGCCAAATGAATACAAGCAAAACGAAACAGAGCAAAAAAATCAGTATGAAAATTTTGATAGTGAGATAAAAGAAGAGCTAATCGATGATGAAATACCATTTTAATAACTTCAATTGAAACTATTAGATCTCTTGAATAACCAATTTATGGTAAGGAATTTTTAGGAGAAACGCAGATGAGCAGAGATTTATTATCTACATTTCTATGGACTGCTTGTGTTACCCCCTTTAATTATAGCGGAGATAGCATAGATTACTGCAGTTTGCAGCGTTTACTTACAATGCAAGCTGAAATTGGAAATGGCGTAGTGTTGCTAGGTAGCACAGGTGAGGGCTTATCACTCACTGATTCTGAAAAACGTACATTAGTTGAATTCGTGTGTAAGCTGGAATTAAACACGAAAATTATGGTTGGCGTACCGGGAGTAAATTTACATCAGGCTCTCAAGTGGCTTGACTTTTGCAAGGATATGCCTATTCATGGCTATCTCATGACAACTCCAATTTATACAAAGCCTGGAATCATGGGGCAAACTTTGTGGTTTGAAAAGCTACTTGAGAAAGCACATGTGCCAGCTATGCTTTATAACATTCCATCGAGAGCAGGAGTAAATCTCCATGTTGAAACTGTGCGTAACTTATCCAGCCACGAAAAATTTTGGGCTATCAAAGATTCAAGTGGCACTGTCGATACTTTAATCGAGTATAAGAAGGTTGCACCAAATATTGAGGTTTTTTGTGGAGATGACAATATGATACTTGAAATGGCTGCTTGTGGTGCAACTGGCCTGGTTTCTGTTGCCTCCAATATTTGGCCACGCATAGTGCATAAATATGTTAAGCAATGCCTACTGTCATTCCAGTGCGTGACTAGAAAAAAAACAACTACTCAAATGACAGAAGATGACGCAAAGAATTTGACAAATGTTTGGCAACAAGTCTGCAAAGCACTATTTATTGCCAGTAACCCAATACCCACTAAAGCACTCCTGCATGATATTAGGCTCATAGAGCACAAAACTGTCCGCCTACCACTTAGCACACAAGACCTGCTTTCCGTTGAAACATTAAGGCAAGTGAATGCTTGGATGAAAAGAATTGACTAGTGGCTAGGACAAGAACTACGTTTATTAACATCATCAACGCTTCCTCCTTCGAAAGTGTTATACACTCTCTTATACTTTCCTGTAGTACTTGGTTTGTCCTCACGTTCTCTTTCTTCTGGTGGTGTTGGTGGAGAAGAAGGGTCTTTTTTGCTTGGATCAGGATCAGCTGGCGGTGTTGGTGGAGAAGAAGAGCGTTCAAGTATGTTAATCAAAAGTAACACAATAGCTCCTGTTGCTATTGAGGTTAAAGTAGCTCTAGCCATGGGTGATGTCAAACCAAGAGCAACTAAGCCTGCTCCGATTCCAAAAGAAACGCCAGCTCCTAACTATAGCAGGTACAAGTATTTTATATTCCTCAAAAGGTTTAGGTTTTCCATTTACATTTTCTTTGCCACATATATTGTCATATATTTCGTTAAGAAGGTTTTTATTCACAAGCGATAAAATACCTAAAAGTGCACACCCAAATAGTGGGAGCATAGAGCTATCTATTCCTCCTAAAATTATAGGTGATAAACTAGAATAATACATAGTAAGAGCTATGGTACTAGCTATAAGTCCTGCAGACCCTATGGTTATTGCTGCATATGATGCAAACTTTTTTTGATCAGGCATAAACTTCTTCCTCCAAATTATTGTAATCCTTTGTTATTACATAATTTTGTAACCAATGTCAACTTTATAATTTAGAGCTCTTGATTAGACTCCCCGTACAACCATATAAAAAACCAGAACGCGTGATGCACAACTGCATGAGCATTATGATTTGAGCCTACCAGGACCCCAGTGCCTCCTTATTCTTGTCATTCTAGTGCTTCCTTTTCTTGTCATCCCAGCGCTCCCTTTTCTTGTCATCCCAGTGCTCCGACACTTGTATCTGGGATCCAGGATACTACTTTAGTAATAAATATTTAAGAAATTTACCAAGTGAAAAAAAGGCAAAAGAAGCCCCGTGGTGGCTAGTTATTTACTTTTGTGTCGAAATGTTGGCGTTTTTTTATCCTAAACGCTTAATAAGTGCGACTTAGCTGCTTTTTAATGCAACTTAACCTTAGCCATAAACGTTTAAGAA
>JAISAR010000029.1 GCA_031266615.1 Rickettsiales bacterium | reverse complement strand
AATTAAACATAAGACGCCAACCATAATACTCTTGTCGTTTAATCTGCACAGATGAAGATAACTGAATACCTCCAGTTACATGATAAAAGGAATGGCGAAAGTTGTCAAGTAGTTTTTTTCGTTTCTGTTGGATGACGTTATAGCTTTTTTCCATTGTTGTCTACCCGCTTTCTGTGTAACGAGGATTGGTATTAGTTCAAGAACTATATAGAAAGTCCAATATAATTACCGTAATAGTAAAAGTACGAATAAGAGTGTGCCAGTGAACTCTGTTTGAGAGAAATTTATTTTCTAGGTTTGTGAGTTGCTTTGAAAGGTGACTTTTTGCGCTGCCTTGGGTAAGATGAACGGTAATGGATTAAACGTAAGAATAGTGTAGAAATAACAGGTTTGATGAGTGGCTTTATACTATCGTTAAAAATCCATATCCATACGCTAAATGCAGAACTTAGAAGCCCAGTTAGTATAGGTACCGTGTTTGACTCTTTGGTCAACATCCAAAACAGCCAAATAATGGATAAAGATACAGAGAAGAGTGGGAAATGCTTCAATGCTGCCGTCCACTCACCAGGTTTTGGTAAAAATTCAAGTGTGTTAGGAAAAAATGATACAATGAAGTATGGAAGTGCAATGCCTAAGCCAAGAAATAAGAAAATGCTAATAGAAGTAAATATTGATGGCTGAATAAGGGCAAAACCTATGGCAGGTGCCATAAAAGGTGTGACACAGGGAATTGCAACCAACGTTAAAAGCATTCCACCGAAAAAACTGCTACTAACTTTATCTGAACGAGAAAATATAAGAGAAATATCAGACAAGCTACAAAGAAAACATAAGCCTATTACAAACATTATATATAGTAATACTAGTACCAAAACAGGAGATTGTGTATGAAAACCCCAGTCCATTGCATAACCTATGTTACGTAATGTTAATAGCGTTAAGGACAACATCAACTTGCTAGTCAATACTCCAAGAGTGTAGGCTATGCCATTTAACTTCAGTTTAAATGAGTTGCCAGGGTAATTGATTATTGCTGCTGCTTTTAAAGAAAGAACAGGAAAAACACAAGGCATAAAGTTAAGTACCACACCACCAATAAATGCGAATGCTGAATTTATTAGAAACCCCACGATTTTACATATAATTAAAACTATAATACAGTTTGAAGTAAAAGAATCTACTTAAATAGTCAATTGACTTTTTGTGCTGGTATGTTAGAGATTTTATACTTTCTGTGCTGATGTATCAGAAATTTTATACTTTGGCAGGCGTAGCTCAGTTGGTAGAGTGTCAGTTTGTGGGTCGCCAATTAGATCCTGGTCGCTTGTCCCACTAAAATTTTTTGCTCTACAGAAATATAAGCATGCTTTATACATACTCACTTAGTGTATCTGTTCAGCCAATGGCGTCAACTTAAGGGAAAATGTCAGTGGTTGTGTATAAAATTTCTCTCTAAAATTTTTACCATTAAATTATCCAAAAGCTGCAATAAATAGCACTTTTGTTTCTATTTTATTTCAACAAAGAAGTTTAAAATGTGTCCTTTTTAGGTGAAACATGCAAAAAGGAAAAAATCTTATTCTACGAATTAAAAATATAATATACTCGAAAGCTTTTCAGAGAATCCATTGTGTTGGAAAAAACAGTTTCACGCGAACAAGAAAACTTCCTTTTACGACAGTATTTTCTATGATTTTAAAGTTAGTTAAAAAAAGTTTAGGAATAGAATGTGAACTTATGGATCCGTTGACTAGTAAAATTCCGCCATCAAAGCAAGCCTTTTCTAAAGCAAGGTATAAGATTTGCCATACAGGTTTTAAAGAATTGTTGGAGCTAAGCATCCAAACAGCCTATCAAGATGAACCTGTGTATGGAACTTGGAGAGGTTACAGACTTATTGCAGCAGATGGTTCTGGTATAAGACTACCCAGCTCTGAGGAAATTGTATCCGAGTTTGGCCGTTTTAAACAAAATGGGACAACAGGTATAATGCCACCATTGGCAATTTGTTTGTTGATTTGTGTACTTCACTGATTTGCAGTGCTCGTCTTGCGGCTTGGAATATAGGCGAACAAACGTTGGCAGAAGAGCAATTACCCGAGGTCGTTACTCAAATGCGTTCATTAAATCAAGATAAATTATTATTTATCTATGATCGTGGCTACCCTTCACTAAAGTTTATTCAGCAACATCATGCATTGAAAGTAGACTTTATTTTTCGTTTGCAAAAAAGAAATTATAGCAAGCTATGGAAGCGAATTTCATCTGGTGAGTCAGATTTTGATTTTGTGCTAGAAAATAAAACGACAAGCCAAAAGGTAAGAGTTATAGTGCTCACGTTAGCTAATGGAGAAACAGAGGACTTCACTTTTTGACCGAGACTTTGGAAGATATCAGTAAAGCTTATATATTAAGGTGGCATATAGAAGAGTGCTATAAACGACTCAAAATAGGTGCAGAATTAGAGAATTTTTCTGGAATAAATTTAGAAGCTATATTACAAGAATTTTGGGCAAACTTAGTTATGTGTATCGCTTCACATGTGTGATGCGCAAGGGCCTTGGAATCCAGATCAAATTGCTGAGTATCGTTTAAATTTTTCAGTTTTATTTGGTGTAATGAGGCAGAAACTCTATCAAGTGCTTGTCGGAAATTGTTCGCCAAAAGATTTTCAGGTCCTTTTTGATAGAGCAAGTGTACGTGCTAAAGTTAAAATTCGACCAGAGCGATTGTATAGCCGCAACAAGGTAGATAAGCCCAAACGCCATCATGTCTTTAGGAGAGTTTGCTAATGGAGGCTCTTAAGTTGACGCCATTGACTGTTCAGTCTTTTAACTCTATGGGGAGGGGAGCAAAATCTGGCTTGTTGGCGTTAGTGTCAGCTCGGCTTCACCCTCCCTTATGAGATATTTTAGCTCTAATATCTCATATTATAAAGATACAAGTGTCGAGCACTGGAATGACAGGAGGAGCAGTTGTGTTAAAAGTCAATAGAAAAATTGATGTAGCTGTGAATAAGTACTTAAAATTTGTGTAGGCGTACTTATTCACAGCTACGCTATTACTATATAGAAGCAGTCTTAGGACTATATTCCTCAGTAAACAGTCTGCCATCTCTTACTAAAGAGTTAGCAAGAATAAGCAATTTTCTCATAGCAGCAGTGGAAGCAATTTTATATGGTTTTTTATATTGATTATATAATCTAGTAAAGAAAGGTTTGATATAAGAATTAACTTTTTGTGCACTGAGAATACACATGTGTAAAACTTTCCTGATTTGTGATCTACCTCCCTGAATGCACCTTTTTCCTCTACTAAAACCACTATCTCGATTAAAAGGTGCAAGTCCGACAAGGCTAGATATTTGTTTTTCTTGAGGAGTTCCAAGTTCAGGTAAATAGCAGATCAAAGTTAGGGCTGTGATTTTACTTATACCTGGTATACTGGTTATTGATATATATTTTTTTGCAAGGTCTTGGTTTTGATCGATAAATGTAATCATTTCATCTTCTAAAGTTTTTATTTGATTGTGTAAAATTGCAAGAAGATCTTCTATCTGCTTGATTATAGATGTATCAGTTACCTGTTGGATTTGATTTTTTTGTATTTTTGCTATTTCTACTAGCTGGTTTCTACGAGATAATTTTTGTTTCAAGCAATCAATATTACCATTACCAACTGTTAAGGGAGTAGCACGCATATCTGTGTTATTAATATAACGTGAAATGATACTACAGTCTATCTTATCAGTTTTCGTAGTAATACCTAGGCTTTTAGCATAGTCTCTAACCCATCTTGGTTGAATGATGTACACTTCAAAACCATTGCTTAGTAAAGTGTATGCACATAATTTTTCGTATCCACCAGTTGCCTCAAGACCAACTTTGGTTACATTATGCAAACGTAAAAAGTCCAGTGTTTTATCGATGGCTTGTACACTGTTGTCAAACACTTTATAATGTCCAAGTGGGTGAATGTGGATATCCAATTTACTTTTGCTAACATCAATGCCAGCAATAATGTTTGATGAATTCATAACTCCTCCATAATAATCTGCATTTTCCAGTCTTATATACGAGCCTAAAAGCTCAATCAGTTGTTCGGAACTTTCAGTATAATCAACCAGAGAAGAGAACCTTGCTCCGCCACGGTCCTTATGACCAGGAATGCTGACGGTTCCTCTTCTCTACATGTCCTTATATTAACATTCTGTAATGTTTATAAAGACTTGTTTTTAACATATAAGAATGCTGGGATGACATCACTTTGGGGCTTATATCACAATATTCACGCAGTTGTTTAACTGATGCTGGAATAATGCAAGTTGCTAGGCTCTGTGGACAAAATTTTAGAGAAGAAAAGAAAAAAGAGGTAGTTTAACCTAATGAACATAAAAACGGAGAAACTACCGAACGGAATATTATATAAAAGAAAGAAGCTGGGAACAAATTTTAAAGTTCATAAAAGGCGTAAAAGGAATGCATAGCAAAGACGAAAAACGTTTAAGAATATTCATAGAAGCGGTGTGGTATGTTGCGCGAAGTGGTTGCCAGTGGCGGCTCTTGCCGAAAATCTATGACCATTACAGAAGCGTACATAAACGATTTAAGAGATGGTGCGAAAGGGGTATTTGGAAGAATTTATTGGAGTACACTAAACAAGAGCCAGATTTAGAGGTTGTCATAATCGATGGTACGATCGTTAGAGCCCACCAATGTTCAGCTGGCTATACAAAAAACTCCAAGGATCAAGAGGCTTTAGGGCGAAGTAAAGGTGGCTTTACGACAAAGATACATGCACTTGGAAATCCACTGAAATTTACTTTAACTGCTGGTCAAAGAAACGAGATTACACAAGCAGCAACATTAACTGAAAGTGTCTATCATACCACTGTAGTGGCTGATAAAGGCTATAACAGTAATGCTTTTATTACGAGTCTTAAAAGCAAGGGATGTACAGCAGTTATTCCTCCGAAGCGCAATCGAAAAGTGCAGAGGGGTTACGATAAACACGTTTATAAAGAGCGTCATTTAATTGAGTGTTTTTTCGGTAAAATTAAGAACTTTAGGCGTATTTTTTCCAGATTCGATAAAACGGCTGAGGTTTTTATGGGTTTTCTAAATTTTGTCGGGGCTCTTGTATGGCTTCTCTAAAATTTTGTCCACAGAGCCTAGGTCTGTAGTTTACATTTAAATTTTATTTTATATTATTGTAAGTATTACACAACTTTAGAGGACAATTATGGCGGTTATGCCGGATAAATGGATAAAAGAAAAGGCTGAAAACTTTGGAATGATAGAGCCTTTTGTGGATCACAAAAGCAGTAAAGGTGTCATATCTTTTGGCCTATCATCTTATGGGTATGACGCGAGAGTTGGCAATAAATTCAAGATTTTTACTAACGTTAATTCAGCTGTGGTGGACCCTAAGAATTTTTCCGAGAATAGTTTTATAGATAAGGAAACAGATGTATGCATAATTCCGCCAAACAGCTTTGCACTTGCAAGTACAGTTGAATATTTTCGTATACCAAGGAATGTACTAGTTATTTGTGTTGGTAAATCAACTTATGCAAGGTGTGGAATCATAGTAAACGTTACCCCCCTTGAACCTGGGTGGGAAGGTCATGTCACACTCGAATTCTCAAATACTACTCCACTTCCTGCAAAAATTTACGCTAATGAAGGGGCGTGTCAATTTGTGTTTTTAAGTGGTGAAAGCGAGTGCGAGAAATCATATGATGACATGAAAGGAAAGTATATGAAGCAGTGTGGTATTACTTTACCACTGGTGAAGTGAACTACTGTAAGGGTCGATAGCTTGCGCTATCATATTGCTCTATAGACAGCATTCCACCATTACTAGATGATAACATAGTTTGTGCTAATTCACTTTGCTTTAGCGCTTGTTCTGCGTCCTGTTTATTAGCTCCTGTACGCACGCTTAAACCAAATCCCATGTCTATTCCACTTGCTTCTCCATTTCCACCTTTAACCAATTTACATGAAAACCCCGCAGCAAGAGCGAAACCTTTGTGTTGATTAGTATTATATCCGGAAGTAACACAACCAACATCAAGGCGACTATTATCCCCAACTATTCGAACCACCGCTTTACCATCTCGTATACCATTATTGTTTATATCCTTTACTATAGTAGTCTGGTCTACAGCCTGCTTATCACCCATTTTTCTAGATATTACTTCTACAGTTGGTCGATTATGTGGTGGATTACTAGTTAATGGTTGACATGAGTTGGTAGTTGGTTGATCCTGCTCTGTATTATCTTGTTGCCCTAACTTATTAACTTCTCCTTCAATAAGTTTGCTGTACTCTTCATCATTGTCCACCTTAACTTTATTTACTGTTTGATCTTTATTTACTGTTTGATCTTGGTTATCTTCTATATTTGTGTCTTTTTGGTTGAATATGTCTTTATTGATAGCCCAAAAAATGAGGGATGGTATAAATGAAATTACTAGATTTAATATAATGCACGGAATTAGAACCGCAGCAGCAACAATGTAGATTAAAGTTCTAGCTAAAAATTTTACTACTTTAGATAATTTAGAATCGTCCTTCTGAGCACTAACAGCGCTTAAAAAGAAGTAGGTACAAGCAATTAGTGATCCCGTTATAGCAGTGGGTATAATGATTGGAACAAGTAAGAAAGCATTAATTAGTTTTTTCCCAGAACTAGCTGGTTTATAGTTTTGACTAGCATTAATAATCCATTTTATACCAGAAAAGACTATTTTACTGCTTTCTTCTGACATTTCAAGTTTCATTTCCACTACCAGCCTTTAATAATAATACTAAATTATACCAGTGTTTAATATAAAATCAAGCAAATTTTGCATTTTAAGAAAAGCTTTAATTATTTACTATAAGCAACTGAATTTATTGGTTATTTTTTTTGTTAAGAAAGATACTCAAAAAAACTGTATTAATCTAAATAATATATAAGGTCCAAAAAGTCTCGATTTTTTGGTTTGAGCAAAGCCGCCTAAGTAGAGAATGGATCAGGAAAAGGGGCTGTATAAAAATATATTTAATTGTCTACAGATATATTTATCTATCGTAGATAGTATCTCTATGTCCTATCTCTGTGACAATTACTGTGCGTTCTGATTGATTTACTCTGTAAACCACACGATAGTTACTTACTCTTAACCTTCTACGCCCTTTTAAACTATAATATAATGGTTCACCAAGGTTTATTGGATCAACTGTAAGTCGTTCATTTATTGCCTTTACGATCCTTAACCTTATTGTTTTTGGAAGATTTGGGAGATCTTTCCTGATAACTTTTCCTACGAAGATAATAGTGTATCCCAATCTATATCCTCACTTTTAATCATTTCTGCGCCTTCAACATCACGCTCATCAGAGATTTTAGATACTAGAAAATCCTCTATTTCACGATCTATTGCTTCTCTAAATAGCCTTTCTGCTAGTTTTTGAGTAGGCTGCTTAGTGAGCTCAACCAGTTTAGCAAAGTGCTGTAGAGTTTCTCTACTGAAAGCTACATTAGCGTTTGCCATAAGTCTTACCAAAAGTCTATTACTGTAGTTAGTATACAACATTTCTTTTAATTTTTCAATAAAGAAAATGGATCAGGAGAAGGGGCTGTGTAGAAATATATTTAATGTTTACTACAGTAAATCCAATGGTGTCTTATCATAGACATTTTTTCTGTATCCTACTGAAGCAGGAATTATCTTATGTTCTGCAATGTTTATGCGGTACACAATACGGCAATCTCTAGTCCTTAGACTTCTATATCCTTTCAGTTTACCACTTAACGGTTTACCGACTTTGAATGGATTAGCTGCAATTTTATCCTCTATGAGTTTTTTTATTTTTTCTCTTATTTCCGGTGATAAGGGAAGAAAATCTCTCTTAAGAATTTTTCTTGGGTAGTCAACATCATACTTCACAATTTATGGTTTTGCTTCTGCGGATAATAGTGTATTCCAGTCTACATCCCCACTTCTAACCATCTCCGCATCAGGGGAATCAGTTTCCTTGATAATTCTAGAAAGCGCGATATTTTCAATTTCACACTCAATTCCATCTATGACTAATCTTTTTGCTAGCTTTTCAACGGACTCTTTATTGAATGCAGCTAGCTGAGTAAGGTTATGTAAAGCTTTTGAATTAAGGGTTATAACAACCTTTGAATCTGCCATAAGTTTTACCGAAGTCTATTACTATAATAATTCTACAATATCTTTCTGAATTTTTCAATAAAAAAAGTTGTTAATATGTAGAACAATTGTATGAAATATAGTAACTTTTATTAGTGATACTCATAGCTGCAAAGTTAAAATTAGCTATACCTCAAAATCCCTCCGGTATTTTCACGTACTAAGTTAACTATAGTACTTGATTCTTTTTGGATTTCCTCTTCGGTTAAAGTGTGAGTTGGAGAGCAGAAAGTAACTGACAACGCTATAGACATCTTATTCGGTTCCATGTTATTTCCATGGTATACATCAAACACTAAAACCTCCGTGATGAGCTCTGAGCTTTTTTTCACCATATTGATTATATTACCTGCTGCTACGTCTTTATTTACAATAAACGCAAAGTCGCGCTTTACACTTTGATATTTATAATCGGTAAACTTTTTTCTACTTACAGGTAAATTTCCGATATCTTCTAATATCAACTCAAAGCCTACAACTTTTTGCTTGATATCAAAAAAATCCAGTATGCTTGGATGCAGTTCCCCAAAATGACCAACTATTTTACTTCTAAAAGATAAGGTGCCTGATTTCCCTGGGTGGTAATATTCTTTTTCTGCTCTCTCTATCGTTAAATTATCACAATTGACGTTAAAAAATTCCAAAGCTGTTATAAGGTCAGCCTTTGCGTCAAAAACATCTATTTTCCTGTCGGTGTTATAATGGTTTCTTGGCAAATTATTTCCTGACCTAATTCCACTTAAAACATACTTAGGCTGATTGAGACTATCGTACACTGGTCCAATTTCAAAAACTGCAAGATCAGACGTTCCATGGGCAATATTATCTGCAGCGACTTGTAATAAATTTGGTATGACACTTGGTCTCATTATATTGAAGTTATTATTAAATGGATTATCGATAATAAACAACTTATCCGAGTAACTAAATTTTTCAGCCGTCGATTCACTCATAAAAGACCAAGTGAGTACTTCGTGAAATCCTCTGCTTGTCATTAAAATGCGCAAATCATCGTGCGCATTGGTTTTTGCTTCAATATCTCCTGTTAGTAGCTCTTCCTTTATTTTATCATAGCCGTATATTCTCACTACCTCTTCAACTAGGTCAGCCGGTATGGCAACGTCTGGTCTCCAGCTTGGTACTTGTATACTCCAATTATTTTCAGTTTTCTTATCAATGCTGAACCCTAGTTTTATTAAAATATCGAATGTCTCGTCAGGTGATGCAGATACGCTTCCAAACTTGTTTATGTCTTGATAATCAAAGTTCACTTTGGTGTCAGCCCTATCCAAACTGCCAGCAGACACCACACTTGAAGCTTCTCCGCCACATAACTCTAAGATCATCTGAGTTGCAAGGCTTAGTCCATCAAGGGTAAATCCAGGGTCAACTGAACGTGCAAATCTGTAGCTTGAATCTGTGGAGATGCCGAGCTGCCTTGAAGATTTAGTAGTAGAGATAGGGTCAAACCAAGCAGACTCTAAAAAGATATCTGTAGTTTCAAGCGTGCATTCGCTACACTTGCCACCTATAATTCCAGCAATTGCATGAATATTTTTATTATCAGAAATAACGCTTATGTCTTTGTTTAATAAGTATTCTTTATCGTTTAAACCAGTAAATTTTTCTCCGCTATTTGCTTTGCGTACTACGAGCTCTCCTTCTATTTTTTTTGCATCATATGCGTACATTGGGCGGCCAAAAGATATCATAATGTAATTAGTAATATCAACTATTGCAGAAATACAGCGCATTCCTATCGACTCTAGCCTATCTTTTAGCCATTTTGGGCTCTCTTTATTTTTTACATTGGTAATGTACATCCCACTAATAAAGCTCTCTCCATCGGTGACTTTGACATTTATAGAAGAATCCCTTTTCATCAAGGTGACCAAAAACTGGGATTTATCTTGGATTCCAGCGTCACGCGCTGGAATGACATCAAAGCAAGTTAAAGCCTTTAACGTTCCGATTCCGGTTGCTGCCAAATCGCGGGCTATTCCGTAAACGCCTAGGCAATCTCCACGGTTTGGAGTGATGTTTATGTCAATTACAGGATCGCAATTGAAAAATTTATCTCCTACTTTATAGTCATCAGAAAGCTCGATTATTCCTTCACTCTCCTCGTGAATCAGCGCAAGCTCAGAAGCAGAGCAGAGCATCCCTTCACTTAGCACTCCTCGTATTTTTGCAGGCTTAATTGTGAAATCACTTTCTGGCAATGTGCTACCAAGAGACGCAAGTACAGTCTTCATACCTTCTCTGACGTTGTTTGCCCCGCAAACTATCTGCAGGACTTTACTTCCATTGTCTACTTTACATAGTTTTAATTTATCAGCGTTTGGATGAGGTGCAACTTCTAATACTTTTGCAACAACAAACCCAGCCAACTTGGCATTGTCAATCACATCTTCTACTTCCAGCCCTATATGGGTTAATTTATCAGTGATTTCTTCTAAACTAGCATTGGTTTCTAAGTGCTCTAGCAACCAAGATAATGTGAATTTCATTGATCTAAAAAGAAACAAAAAAGCTATTGTAATATAAAATGTAGTGCTTTTAAAGTTTGTTGTAGTGAAATGGAAGGTGACTTCTACATCACGAGCAATGATGTAGAAGCTATTGTAATTTTATATATCCTTGAGTAGAGAATTTATCTTCCTCACATCACCTTTGAAATCCACCTCCATGCAGAGTTTAGTATTCACATTGTAGTCATCCATATGGAGGTTATAAATGTAAGCATCAATAGTGAAGTTTCCTATCATATGATGGCTTTCATCTAGTATTTCGCTTTCTATGTGATAATTGCCGGTACCTTCATTAAAGGAACGATCTGTCAATTTGATGTACCCATTGCCTAATTCCTGTTCTAGGTTTAGAGGTTGATTAATGTTGATAAAATCTATTTCATTCATGATATACCTCGCTAAAAAATCAAATTATAATTAAGATAACATGTGAAGTCAAGTTGTTTAACAACTCTGACTATGGATTAGAGAATTAGTTCAAGCAATTTTGTATGTAAATCTTTTAATTCTTGTTCTTTATCCTCTATAATTAAGCTTTTTGAATGAAGAAATGAAAATTCGTGTAGGGATTAACGGTCTTGGCAGAATAGGCAGAAGCGTGTTGCGTGCTATTTTCGAAATAGAAAAATATAATAAGCAGATAGAAGTTGTGGCAGTGAACGGGTCACTCAGTGCTGAGCAGCATGTACATTTGGTAAAATATGATTCCGTTCATGGTAAATTCAGTGGTGATGTTGATTTTGACGAGTCTGAAAATTGGATTTCTATAAATGGCAGAAAATTTTTTCTATATAGAGAACGGAGCCCTGAAAATATCCCTTGGAATGTTGATGTAGTGCTTGAATGCACAGGTGCATTTAACAGGTGCGCGGAAGCAGCAAAGCATAATGCGGCAAAAATAATTGTTTCTGCTCCAGTTTCAGATGCCGATGTAACTATAGTTTATGGTGTAAATAACGATATGCTCAAAAAAGAGCATAAAGTGATATCAGCTGGCTCTTGTACTACAAATTGCCTGGCTCCGATTGTGCAGGTTCTGCACTCCAATTTAGGTATAAAAAGCGGCTTCATGACTACTATACATGCCTATACGAATGATCAAAATATTCTCGACGGTAATCACAGGGACTTACGCAGAGCAAGGGCTTGTGGTTTATCTATGATACCAACAATAACTGGAGCAGCAAAAACAATTGGTTCTGTCATTCCTAAGTTAAAAGGAAAGCTAGATGGCACTGCCATCAGAGTTCCGGTTAGCAATGTTTCTCTGGTTGATTTTAAATTTACAACCGACAAGAAAGCAACAACTGAAGAAATAAATGAAATATTTGAGAATTCAACAAACGATGTGCTTTCCATATGCAAGGAACCTTTAGTTTCAATAGACTTTGTTCATAACCCCTATAGTGCGATTGTAGATCTAGCCGGTACATACGTCACAGGTGATGTCTGTAGAGTTGCGGCGTGGTACGATAATGAATGGGCTTTTTCGCTAAGAATGTTAGACATAGCATTATTGTGCTATAATAGAGTATGAATAAGAACCCAAACAAATATGCTTCATTTTACGAGCACTTTGCAGAACTCAGGAGAAGGGTTATTTTTTGCTTTCTATTTTTTTGCATTGCTTTTGGTTTTTGCTACTACTTTAAAGAAAGCATATACCGTTTTTTACTTGCACCTTTAATAGAAGTTACAAAAGATAGCGATGATTTTTCTCTAATCTATACAGACTTAACAGAGGCGTTTTTTGTGTACCTCAGAGTTGCAGTAATGAGCGCGCTTTTGTTTTCTTTTCCCGTGTTTGCATGGCAATTCTATATGTTTTTAGCACCTGGCTTATATAAAAGCGAAAGGGCAGTGCTGTTACCATACTTGATTGCAACGCCAGTTTTGTTTATAATAGGAGCCGCTGTAGTTTATTACTACATATTTCCTTTAGCCTGGAAGTTTTTTATTGCTTTTGAACATAGCGGCAAATCTTTCGGTATACCAATAGAGTTTATGCCATCAGTCAGTGAATATTTAGACCTTGTTCTCCAATTCATGTTTGCGTTTGGTACTGCATTTCAAATTCCAGTCATACTCACGCTAATGGTCAGGGTTGGGCTACTTACCACGCAAAGCTTATCGAACAAGCGCAGGATCGCGATAGTGGTAATTTTTATTATTGCTGCAATCTTAACTCCACCTGATGTATTGAGCCAAGTAGGGCTTGCTGTACCAATGTTGATTCTATACGAATTGTCCATTTTAGTTTGTAGATATATTGAGAAGAAGAAAACAAAGAATAATGCTTGACGTTTGCATAACCATATAGTTTTTAACAGCGCGTTGGATTCAACAAAAACAAAAAAACTACTTGACAACCTTCGCCATTCCTTTTATCATAGTACTGAAGCTATTTGTTTAACTTCCCAACCTGTGCAGGTTAAAATGACAAGAAAACTTGTATTTGGCGTACTATTGTTTAATTTTTCGCACTATGTGCACTGCATGTCTTTTTAAAATTTCGGGTTTTTACCCATACAAGCTGAAACGCGCT
>JAISAR010000028.1 GCA_031266615.1 Rickettsiales bacterium | reverse complement strand
GCTGTCTTAAACGACTTATAAGCGCGTTTCAGCTTGTATGGGTAAAAACCCGAAATTTTAAAAAGACATGCAGTGCACATAGTGCGAAAAATTAAACAATAGTACGCCAAATACAAGTTTTCTTGTCATTTTAACCTGTACAGATTGGGAAGTTAAACAAATAGCTTCAGTACTATGATAATGGAACTGGAGGAACTTGTCAAGTAGTTTTTTTGTTTCTGTTGAATCCAACGTGCTACTAAAAGCTATGCAGGAAGTCTATTCTACCAGTATCTCTCTCTTTCCCGAGTAGTTTGGAGCGCTGACAATACCTTCCTTTTCCATTCTTTCAACAATATTTGCAGCTCTGTTATAGCCTATTCTAAGTTGTCGTTGAATATAACTAGTTGAAACCTTTCGATCTCTCTGAATAATGGCCACTGCTTGGTTGTACAGGTCGTTCTCTTCATCCTCTGTTTCACCGTCTAATTCTGCAGAGGAATTTTCATCCTCTTTGGTGATTTCCTCCATGTAGTTTGGCTCACCTTGCATTTTCAAATGATCAACTATATTTTGCACTTCATTGTCACTCACAAACGGGCCGTGAACTCTAATAATCTTACCACCAGAGGCCATATAGAGCATATCACCCATACCGAGCAATTGTTCGGCCCCCTGTTCACCGAGTATTGTTCTGCTATCTATCTTAGAAGTCACAGCAAAACTAATTCTCGTTGGGAAGTTTGCCTTTATCACACCTGTTATCACATCCACAGATGGACGCTGCGTTGCCATTATGATGTGTATTCCTGCAGCTCTAGCCATTTGCGCTAAGCGCTGAATAGAGCACTCTATTTCTTTGCCAGCAACAAGCATCAAATCTGCCATTTCATCCACGATCACCACGATATACGGAAATGTTTCCATCTTGATTGGTATTTTTTCAAACAAGGGTTTGCCTGTTGTTGAATTAAAGCCAATTTGCACAACACGCTCCAATTCTATCCCATTATTCATTGCTTCTGTGATTTTTTGGTTATAGTTTATCACATTGCGCACGTTCAAATACGACATCATACGATAGCGATTTTCCATCTCTTTTACTATCCACTTAAGAGCGATAACAGCCTTTTTTGGTTCTGTTACCACTGGCGTTATGAGATGCGGTATTGCATCATATATTGAAAGCTCAAGCATTTTGGGGTCGATCATTATCATCTTGCATTCATTGGGATTTAATCGATAAACGAGTGAAAGAATCATGGTGTTAATTGCAACTGATTTACCCGATCCTGTGGTTCCAGCAACGAGCAAGTGCGGCATTTTGGCCAAATCTGCAATAACTGATTTTCCGCTTATTTCTTTGCCAAGCGCAATTGGAAGATTTAAGTTCGCATTTTGGTATTCTGGCGATTCGAGTAAGTCGCGCAGCATGACAATTTCTCGCTCCTTGTTTGGCAATTCTATTCCCATGGCGTTTTGTCCACGAATTATTGAAATACGCGCAGAGAGCGCACTCATTGAACGTGCAATGTCATCCGCAAGACCAATCACCCTTGCAGACTTTGTGCCAGCCTGTGGCTCAAGTTTGTATAAAGTCACAACTGGTCCATAACATACATTGATAATTTTTCCTTGCACGCCAAAATCACTCAAAACTTGCTCCAGCAAAAATAAGTTCTTATTGCTCTCCATTTCGTTTAGCTGTTTTCTCTGCAAAGACTCTTCTGCCTTAGAAAGTAAATGAATGCTTGGAAACTCAAACCCACTAGAAGGCTTAAAAATCTCTCCAGTAACTTTTTTCTGTCTTTCTTTTGGTTGTTGTCTGGTAGCAACTTGAGCTCTATATTGTTCTTCCACTACTGATAATACAATAGAACGCTCAGCAGTTTTACGTGACTTGAAAAACAGAACATTTGCAAAAAGGGAAGCTATTTTTTTACACAAGAAGAATATAAAGTAAATCGTTCTCTTCCAACCAATTAGTCCCACAATACCTATCGACGTTGCTACTGTGAATATGTAAAATGGGTAGTTACTAATTAGTGCATTTCCTATTATTCCACTGTGCATATACCTTGCAGTGATGACTAGCGAAAATTGTGATAATATAGCGCATATTCCTAAATTGATTAATGCCAAGTAGAGAATTTTCAGCAACCCTTTTGATGGCCTGAAGATCAAAAAATAAACTATAGTTGTAGCTATTGCAATACTGGTTAATCCAAGGAATTGAACTAATATATCAGCTAAATACGAACCTACTATTCCACCTAAATTTGTCACTTCTTCATTTGTAGCTGTGTTTAAGGATGGATCTTTATAGTTGTAGCTAAAAACTGATATATATACATATATCAGGAGCAATAGGTATATTGCTGATTTCAGATATTTTTTTAGCATCTACTTAAAAGTAGTAATTTATCGTATATTTTACAAAGTGAATTGCTATTAGCAATATCATCACAGATAAATCTAATCCGTTGAATGGTCGTATATACCTTCTAATAACCTTTAGTGGTGGATGGGTAAGTCGGTTCAAAGTGTGCATTATGTTGCTCACAACTTCGTTATACATATTTACCACATTAAGCTTAATCAGCCAATTTAAAGCAATCCAACATATTAGAATGAAGCTATAAAGATCAAACAACGTGTTGAGTAAATATATTATTGGATGCATGCACGTTTATTACATGAAAATTATATATAAAGATAGATATTTAGGAATTCTAAATCAATCTCTTTAAGTAATACTTCTTCTATGCTTATTACTTGATTAGACCACTTTTTTCCTCTCTCGCATGTCACGAAGCTAGGTTCGCAACTACTGATCACGCAGTTGGTCTATGGATATAATACTGCCATTTGGTAGGTTTTCAGTACATCTTTCACTGTTATATTCTTTGTCAGAATCGATGCTGATCTTGTCAAATATTAAAACATCCCCTGAAACTTTATCATGAAATTCACTAATAGCAAAAAATGGTACGGTAATTTTCTCTTGTTTTCCGCGAAAACTCAAACTTACGCTAAATTTATCCTCAGAGACTTTTAAATCATAGAATTGATGTTGTAATATAATAAGTACTTGAGTAGGGTATGACTTTCTTAGGTAGTCTGGTACGATAACACCGTTAAAATAAGTGAAAAATAATATTTCTAAATGAGGAGTGAAATCATTGCCTGATATGATATCTAAAGCTTTTTTAATGACTTGAAACTTGGCGAAATTGAGCAATCTCTTATAATCCATTTTATCCATACAACTTTTGCATATGTAAATTCTAGGGGAACTTCTGTTACCCGGCGTTCCCTGAACCGTGCTTTAGTAATAAATTGGTTGTGCTAAATTAAGCAGCAACACGGGATTCATTACCGTTAGCAGCAAAGTTATCGTTTGCATTTAAATTACGAACTCTTAACGGTGGTGTCTAACCGAGCAAAGTTACCATCTTTACTATGCATGTCGATCCTTATTCGCCCCCATATAAATTAAAAACATGGTGGAGGCGCCGAGTACTGCCCTCGGGTCCAATACACCTATTACAAAGTAATTTTATTGCCATAGTGTATAAAATGCACATAGCTATTATATAATAATATTAAACAAATGTCAAGATATTTAACTTTAAGTTAATCGATAGCTAATACCAATTCCCACTACACAAGGAACGGGTAGACAACAGTGAAAAAAAGTTATAACGTCATCCAACAGAAACGAAAAAAACTACTTGACAACCCTCGCCGTTACCCTTATAATGAGACTGAAGCTATTATTTATCTTCAGTCTGTGCAGATAAAACGACAAAAAACTCAATGTACTTGGCGTCTCATGTTTAATTTTTTGCACTATGTGCACCTCATGTCTTTATAAACTTTCAAGG
>JAISAR010000017.1 GCA_031266615.1 Rickettsiales bacterium | reverse complement strand
AGACTTCTAGGTTTTTGCCTATACAAGCTGAAACGCGCTTATAAGTCGTTCAAGACAGTATAGTACGCCAATTTGCAGGATTAGAGAGTGAGCAACTTCTACCACGGGATTTCTTTTGCCTTTTTTTCTGCTTAGTAAATTTCTTAACGTTTAAATCAAGGTTAGTTGTAGTTTAAAAGCAGCTAAATTGCAGCGTTTAAGGCACAAAAAACGCCAATGTTTTAAAAGAAATATTGACCAGGGCTTCTTTTGCCTTTTTGTAGCCTTGAAACTCGTTAGCTAATCACATGGGATTGTGCAATGGATGCAGCTTAACATAAAAAATTTGACTTTTTGAAATTTTTGGTTATGCTCAGGTATAGTTTACTATTAATAAGGGGTAGTTGCCATGAATAGAGAGAAAGCTTTAGAAATTTTGGGAATAGCAAATGATCTTTCTAATCCTGACATTGTTTATCAAGTTAAACAACAACTTAAGGGATTGCATAATGATAATACAGGGAAACTCTCAGAGAAAATAGAAGCATGCAAATTGCTTACTGAAAGTCAACCAGAGGTTTTCTCAAATTTTGTAATATCGGTTATCGAAGATAATAAGCCAGACTTTTTGGAGTTGTTATTAAAAACAGTAAAAAATGATGATAAGTTTAATTATTTGAATACAGAGGGCGCAGATGGTGACACACCATTAAGCTTTGCACTTGAAAATGATAAATGGAGTAAAGAAGTTAAAGTTGTAAATTTACTACTGGAACATGGTGCTAACCCTCATACAAGAGGTAAAGGAGGCAAGTTAGTATTCCATTATATTTTCGATGGTTATGGTGATGTTGATTGCTATGAAGGTATAGTAAAATTACTTTTGGGTAAAGGTGTTAGTCCTAATATACAAGATAGTCAAGGTAAAACACCGTTGCATTACTTGTGTAAACACGGCTATCGCAAAGGTAGTGTTGAAATTGCAAAATTGCTTTTGAGGAAAGGTGCTGATCCAGATCTGAAGGATAAGAGTGGTAAAAAGCCAATAGATTATGTTAATCCTGGCAATGATGTTGGAGAAATGTTTGGTGCTATTAACTATGAGAAAGCAGCTATACTCGGGATTGCTGCACTATTAGCTACAGCGTGCAGCATTGCTTTGGTTTATCTAGCTATGAGCATTAGTATCAACATAGCCCAAATTTCGTGTTTTGCTTTTGCGGCAGTTATGACCACTGCTGCATTATGCTGTGCGTGTTACGCAACAAAAACTCTATTTTTTCCATCAGGACCATCGTCTGAGTTCACTGAAGCTAGGGCGGAGTTTCTTAATAGTCAGAAAACCGCAGGAACAGTATAGGAGTAATTTGTACCCAACATCCAAGTAGCTTAGCTGTACGAGGGTTGTAATATGTAAACGATGTCATTCCAGCGCATAACACTGGAAGGGCTTTGTTGCCATGCAACAAAGCCCTTAGGGATTCATAACACACACAACGGGTGTATGGTCGGATGGGCTTTCCAGCTTGCGCAGCTTGCTATCTATATAACACGTTTCCAACCTATCAATAGCTTGCGGTGATAGCAGCATATGATCTATTCGCATTCCTTGATTATTTCTTAGTGAACTGCCTTGATAGTGCCACCAGGTAAACTGTTGTAAATTCGGGTGGGATGTCCTAAATGCGTCTTTAAACCCAAGATTCAGGATTGCCCTTAATTTCTCGCGTTCTTTTATATGAAAACACACTTGACCATTCAGTAAAATTGGATCAAAAACGTCAATTTCATCTGGTGCAACATTGTAGTCGCCAGCTATTATAGTTAACTCCTCATTCTTCAACAAATAGCCCATTCTTTCATGTAGGTTATCGAAAAACTTGAGTTTATACGCAAACGCGTGAGAATCCGGGCTTTGACCATTTGGAACGTATACGCTTCCTACTCTTATCTTCTGATTATTGTGCTTTACTTTGCACTCTATATAACGCGCTTCTTGATAGCCTTCTACAATGTCAATTTTAAATTTCTCTAGTATTGGATGTTTAGATAAAACACAAACACCATTTCTTGCAACTTGCCCATAGACAGCGCATTCATACCCGAGCTTCTCTATTTCCACATAAGGAAACTGCTCTTCCGTGCATTTTATCTCTTGCAGCAGAACTATATCTATCTGACTATCAATTATGAAACTACAGAGCTGCTCAACTCTTTTGCGTATAGAGTTGACATTCCAAGTGGCAATTTTTAGCATCAGCAATCCTTATTAATCATATCAATTAAACTCTCTTTAGTAGATAGCCTCGATGTTATAACTTTTTTCCATTTGATTGACTTCAAACTATCAGCAATATTCTTACTCATAGCACATGCAACTATATCGCTCATTGCATGAGATAGGCCACTTTTTGAAACTAAAGAGCAGAATATTCTTGCTGTCTGTGAAGAAAAAAAAGCAACACTATCGATTTTACTACCTGATAACAAATTTTTGCACCTGTGAGTTAGATTCCTTTTAATAATTGTCTTGTAGAGTATAACTTCTCTTACGTTAAAACCTTCTTCAGATAACCTTTTTTTCAAATCGCATGATATTTCCTGCCCCCTGATATATAGGAACTTTACTGCTATTGAATAGTGATTTTTTATAAATGATATCAGACCCTCAACATTACTGTCTGCTGATATGATATCAGAGAACCCTAAATCCTTTGCAGTTTGCATCGTTGAGCTACCAACTGTAATGATTGGAAGGTCATCTACCTTGCATATTTGGCTAAATGCTTTCACGCTGTTTTTACTTGTGGATATTACCACATCAAATTCATGCGCAGATATATCAGGTTGCAGATATTTTATTGTGAATACTGGCTCTATATATACTTTATGCCCATATTTCCTCAGCGCACTTCTCGTATCCAGTGAATCTGACAACGGCCTAGTCAACAAGATAGACTTCATTCTAATCTACTTTACTACAGGTAAAAATAATACCCTTATAAAAAAATTACTGAATAAAAATTTTTAAGCAGATTATATTACCAATGCTGGACTTCACTGAAGTTTTATAATTAAGTCTTATGGAATTTGCAAGAAGACGAATTCTTGTTTACAAAAATTTCGAATAGATTAGCCTTATCCTATCAATTAACGTACTAAACATGCTATTAACATTACTCGCTGTCTTTATTTTATCGTTCTTATTTGGAAATTTAATCCCTGTTGATGCAAAGATTTTTTTATACTCAGTGAGCTTGAATATCAAGGAAGTTTTAAGCTTTACAATGCCTTTTATTATTTTTTCTTTGATATTTAATAGCATCAATAATCTAAAGAATACAGCGATTACATTCATCATATTGCTACTAGTGGCGGTCTTCTTGTCAAATTTGTTTTCAAGCCTTATTGGTTATCTCACAGGATATATTATTACACAAAATCTTCATATTAGTTCTGAAATAGTGTTGCCTCAAAGCGAACTAAGCAGCCCATGGAGATTCAAATTACCAACATTGATCTCAAACTTTCATGCTCTACTGCTTGGGCTCATCGCTGGAGTAACTGTACATAGAATCATTCCGCAAAAGAGTGACATTATCGCTAAAAAACTAGCGAGTATAGCGTTCTTTCTTCTCAGAAGAATATTAATTCCTGTTATGCCTGTATTCATACTAGGTTTTGTCTTAAAATTGCAACACGATAAAGCATTATCAGCCGTTTTTGAGGATTATATTGCAATTTTCACTATCATGGTAATTGTTATCTACACTTATGTTATATTGCTATACGGAGTCGCAAATTCGTTTAAGGTAAAGGACTGGCTAACTAGCATGAGAAATATGCTACCTGCAATAGTAACGGCAATTGCAACATCGTCAAGTAGCGCTACAATACCTGTTACTTTAGAAGGAAGTAAAAAGAATGTAAAGGAACATAATATAGCAGATGCCATGGTTCCTGTAATTGCAAGTACCAATTCTGTTGGTAGTTGCTTCAGTATTATTGTTCTGGTTTTGGTAATTATAGAATCATTCGGTACTCAATCGTTAACAATATGGGAACATATGGGTTTCTTATCATATTTTCTGCTGCTGAAATTTGCTGCTGCAGCGCCAGGCAGCGATATAATTGTGGTGCTTGGACTTCTTGAGGGATTGGGTTTTTCTCCGGCCATGTTGTCATTAATAACTGCGATTTACGTAATTCTTAATCCAATTATCACTGGTGCAAATGTTGCTGGAGATGGTGCATTGGTTATTATATTCACTAAATTTCACAGGAGACTCTTTGCAAAAGAGAAACAGAGGGCTTTAAAATAGAATATTATTTGCCTAAATACGACTTTTCTTGTCAACTTACACATCAAACCAGCTTTGGCATGTGCGAAAAAACTACTTGACAAATTCTTTCAACTCCCTTATCATGATACTGAAGCTATTCATTTAACTTCGCAATCTGCAGATTAAAACGACAAAGGAAACTTTGTATTTGGCGTCTCATGTTTAAATTTTTGCACTATGTGCACCTCTCGTCTTTTTAAAACTTCTGGTTTTTACCTATACAAGCTGAAACGCGCTTATAAGTCGTTTAAGACAGTATAGAACGTCAAATAGAACAAGGGAGAATTTGAATACTAGCTACTCTGGGTTTCTTTTGTCTTTTTTTTCTGCTTAGTAAATTTTTCAATATTTAAACTAAGGTCTGTTGCAGTTTAAAAGTCGCTAAATTGCAGCGTTTAAGACACAAAAACGCCAATACTGAAAATAAATACTGACCAGGG
>JAISAR010000015.1 GCA_031266615.1 Rickettsiales bacterium | reverse complement strand
TTTTGGTAGTCTCATTGAAAATGCTGTATAGTGCTCTTGTTTACGATCAGTTTTGCTGGATCCCAGTGTCTGGGCACTGGGATGACATCCTCCTGGTAGGCTCAAATTGCAATGTTCGTACAGTTGTGTGCTTGACACTGGGATCCAGCAAGCTTTGCTTGCAAATGGGTTTAATAAACATTAGATTTCTTGTGTCATTCCATGTTGTTCCTATTTGGAATCCGGAAAAGTTGACGCTGTGTTTTAACATTAGGTTAATTACTTCCATACTTACCAATCTAGTGTTCAACCAGAATTCCTGGATTCCAGTGCTGAAGCACTGGAATGACACCCTCTTAGTGAAAAGAGTTCTCAAATCACAATGCTTACGTATCAAACACTTACTGTCTATTGCACAAACTACCTACAAGTTGCAATGTTCATACACCAAAGTATCTAGGCTCCAGGTCCTCTTTGGAGGTCCAGTAAATGCTTGAATGTGAAAATTTATCCTGTGCTCGCAATAATAAAATATTATTTAAAAACCTTAGTTTTAAAGCTAAGCCAAAATCGAAGATCTTAATCACTGGTCCAAATGGTAGTGGTAAAACCAGCTTAATTAGAAGCTTATCCGGACTGTTGCCACCAGTATTAGGCAACATAAGGCACTGTGGGAAAGACATATATGATGACCCAAAGTCTTATATACCTTCTATGGTCTATGTAGGGCATAAAAATGCCTGCAAGAATAGTCTGACTGTTGTTGAAAATATAGAACTTTGGGCAGAAATGCGAGATACTAAAGAATTGATTATGGCCGCTGTTTGCTGCTTGCAGTTACAACCTGTACTTAATATTAGATATGGTGAACTTTCTGCGGGTTGGAAAAGAAGAGTTGCTCTTGCTCGCCTTTTAATCTCTAATGCGAACATTTGGCTGATAGACGAACCATTTTGTAATCTTGATAGTGCAACCTGCGAATTAGTGTTGAACCTAATCTCAATACGTTCTGAGCAAAATGGTATAGTAATTATTACAGGGCATAGCTCTACGAAGCAATTGTGTGATTTTACTACAATTGACCTTGTACTTCTTGCGTAATTGAAGGTCCCGCCTTTTTACTCTCCACTTCATTGAGAATGCCACATGGTTTTTTTGCAGCAATTTCTCTAATGCACTTCATAACAGAATATACTACTAGTGCTAAACCGAGGGTCATAACAGTTAGCGTAATTAATACTGCTAATTGCACTTTTATCTCTAAACTTGTTTTTGCCCCATTTTCTTTTAGGAATTGAGTCATACTTTGATTGCTTTTCTGCCTGGCGAGATCTAAAGGTGTCAATCCCTTCTCATCTTTTGTATTAACGTTCGCTCCTTGTTTTAAAAGAAGCTCTGTCTTTTTTATATTACCTTCTTTCACTGCACGAAGTAGGCGGCTTTCACCATTTATCTTATTTTCAATGTCTGCTCCATATGATCTTAGTACTCCAATAACTCTCCTATTTTCACTATTAAGCGCAATACCCAAAGCATCCATTCCAGCTTTATTTTTATAGTTGATAAAGCTCTTTAACTTATTTCTGCCAAAGTTTTCTACATATTGCTCAATGATGAGTTTTACCACTTTCCCAGGACAATTATTGGCAGCAGGAAAAAGTACTGTATTGTTATTATTGTCTCTTTTTGTTATGTCTGCTTTGAGTTCGCCTATCAAATACTTGATAACTTCTACTCTGCTATCATTTTCTGCTTCGGTGCACTGCCTGGTAGCCAAAAATAGGGCTGTTCGTCCATTATTATCTATATCTTCAATATTTTGCCCCTTATTAACCAAGGCTTGTATTATACTTTTGTTTCCATATAAAGCAGCAAAGTGGAGAGGAGTGTGTCCTTCGGTGCTTTCTCTTTCATTAATTATTGCATCATGGTTAGCTAGTAGTTCTATAAATTCCGGCGTATCTGCAAAAACTGCCAGGTGCATTGGTGTTAAATCATCTTTACCATGATTGTTGGTTTTTGCGTTAACATTTGCTTCATTTTCTATCAGCAATTTCGCTATTTCTAGTTGTTTGTGTCCGATGGCAATGTGCAGTGGTGTAAGATTGCGTTCGTAATTATCATTGACATTTGCACCATACTTTACCAGTAGCTTTGCAACTTCAGCATTACCCTTCCAAATTGCAACGTATAAAGGGGTACGTCTATCTTCATTATGTGCGTCAAGGTTTGTTTTTGAATCAACTAAATCCCTAATTAATTTCTCAATTACCTCTAATTGAGCATTTTTATCTAGTTCGGCCCACTCTTTTCTTCCTTCTATGATATCAGAAAGTAAGTTCGACATATAGTAAGAATCTCTAAGTTCTTCTGAACTTAGTTTTATTTCTTGTGTCTCTACTCTAAGAGAATATTCTTCTATTTCCTCTACCATACGAAATGCGATCATGTTAATTAATATATTGTTAAGGACTATTATTAAATTTTTATTAATACTATATTAGTAATGATCTAAATTTTAGTCGAAATGAAAGCAGACTTCTTGCATAACCTAAAAAAAGGCAGTTACTTTAAATATTAAAAAATTTACCAAACGAGAAAAAAGCAAAAGAAGCCCCGTGGTGGCTAGTTATTTACTTTTGTGTCGAAATGTTGGCGTTTTTTTTATCCTAAACGCTTAATAAGTGCGACTTAGCTGCTTTTTAATGCAACTTAACCTTAGCCATAAACGTTTAAGAAACTCACTAAGCAGAAAAAAAGCAAAAGAAACCCCGAGTAGCTAGTTATT
>JAISAR010000076.1 GCA_031266615.1 Rickettsiales bacterium | reverse complement strand
AAACATGAGACGCCAAATATGCTAAGTTTTTTTGTCATTTAATCTGCACAGACTGAAGATAAATAATAGCTTCAGTCTCATTATAAGGGGGTTGGTGAGATTTGTCAAGTAGTTTTTTTGTTTCTGTTGGATGACTTATAACTTTTATAAGGAGAGGCCGGGACCGGAATTGAACCGGTATAAAAGGATTTGCAGTCCTCCGCATAAACCATTCTGCCACCCAGCCGTTTTTTACATGTAGATATCCATGATATCTTTTAGCATAGATAAAGCTTCTTCTCTTTTTCGTTGAAAAGTGTTGCGCCCAATGATTGAACCATTACCGCCTCCTTGCTTAATTTCTTTTGCCTCATTGCATATATCATTCATCGACTTCGACTCGCCACCAGAAAAAACTACTATTCTTTTTCCTGCAAAGCAAGATTTCTTGACATATTCAATTCTTTTGGATAACGACTCAATATTTCCCACTTCTATTTTTTCTTTTTCCAATTGGTTAGTAGGGAGTTTTACTTTTATTATGTTGGCACCAAGCAAAGCTGCTATGTGCGCAGCATAAGCAATAACATCAACTGCTGTTTCACCTTCTTTGGAAATTCCCTCACCTCGTGGGTAAGACCATAGCACTACTGCAAGCCCACAAGACTTAGCCTCAGCTATGATTTCACGAGCCTCCTCTATCATATCAAAACACTTAGCAGAGCCAGGATATATAGTAAATCCAACGGCTGTGCAGCCCAAACGCAGCGCATCTTTCACAGAGGCAGTTATTGCTTGATCAGAAGTGAGACTTTTTGAATGCAAAGAATTGGAGCTATTAAGTTTCAAAATAAGCGGGAGCATTCCAGCATAAGTTGAAGCGCCAGCTTCAATCATGCCAAGTGGAGCAGCATACGCACTTACTCCTGAGTCAAGTGCAAGTTGAAAATGATAATGTGGGTCATAAGCACCAGGATTAACTTCAAAACTCTTTATTGGCCCGTGTTCAAATCCTTGGTCTACAGGGAGAATCACCAATTTGCCAGTGCCACCAAGTTTTCCATGCATGAGAATACGAGTGAGGTTTGCTTTTACCCCAGGATTTTCACTTTCGTAGTAGCTTAGGATTTGTTTTACTTTATCGCTTATTATCACTATAACTCAAATTAGATTTAAGTTATAAATTGTAACAAAGATGAAACTCAATACAAGAATTTTAAGTTATATCAAAAGCAATTTTATTTTCTTTTTTATCCATGTAAATTCTCAGCTTCTTTCCTTTAATTAGTCGACGGTTCAGTATTTCTTCAGCTAAGTGACTTTTTATTTCCTTCTCGATCAGTCTCTCTATCGGGCGTGCTCCCATTTCCTTGCAGTAACCTGTTTGTGCAAGATAAGACTTTACTTCATTTTCTACTAAACAGCTTATGCCTTTCTGTGTGAGCTGTTTTCTCAGCTCCTGAATGAATTTATCCACAATATACAAAATCACATCCATATTTAAGTCAGAAAAGGAAATAACTGCATCAAGACGATTACGAAACTCAGGGCTAAAAACCCGTTCTATTGCTTTTTCGCTATCACTAATGTTAAAATTTTTGTGTCCAAAGCCAATAGAGCTTTTACTGCGTTCAAACGCTCCTGCATTGGTCGTCATGATCAAGATAACATTGGAAAAGTTAATTTTACGCCCATAAGTGTCTGTAATGCAACCATAATCCATGATTTGCAGCAATATGTTGTAAATATCGCTGTGAGCTTTTTCAATTTCATCAAGAAGCACGACACTATATTGATTATTAGAAACAGCTTCTGTAAGCAATCCACCTTGGTCGTAACCTATATATCCAGGAGGAGAGCCTATTATTCTTGATATTGTATGAGGTTCCATATATTCAGACATATCAAAGCGTATGAGATTCATACCCATACTTTTTGCTAACTGTTTTGCAAGTTCAGTTTTACCAACACCAGTTGGTCCTGCAAAAAGATAGTTTGCTAGGGGTTTATTGTAATTTCTCAATCCAGATTTAGCAATTTTAATAGAACTGACGAGAGATTCTATTGCTTGCTCTTGACCAAAAATGACCTTTTTGAGGTTGTCTTTTAAAGATTGTACTCTTTGTATATCGTCAAATTCAGACCTACAAGGTGCACCTGTAATTCTAGTGATGGTGTTCTTAATATCTCTACTACTTACAATTTTACGTCTATTTTTTAGTAATCTACAGTATGCTCCTGCTGTATCTAAAATGTTAATGTCCTTACCAGGTGATTTCTGTTCAGGAATACACTCACGTAGAATTTTAACCATAGCCTTAATGGCGCGTCCTGAGTAGTATACTTTATGGTATTCTTCATAGTAAGGCTTTACGCCATTTACCATCTTTATTGTTTCATTGACAGAAGGCTCTTTCACATTAATTTTTTGAAATCTTCTTGCTAGTGCTTTGTCTTTTTCAAAGCTATTGCTGTATTCTTTGTATGTAGTTGCACCTATGCAGCGTAATGTACCTCTCGCAAGTGCGGGCTTAAGCAGATTACCAGCATCGAGAAAGCTACCACTTGTTGAACCAGCTCCAATGATGGTGTGTATTTCGTCAATAAAAAGAATAGCGCCTGGCTTTGCCTCGATTGCTTTCGTTATGGATTTCATTCTTTCTTCAAAGTCGCCTCTATAACGGGTTCCTGCGAGGAGTGCTCCTAAATCTAAAGCATAGATTGTGCTAGACCTGAGCGCACTGGGAACACTGCCTTCGATTATTTTCAACACCAAACCCTCAACTATTGTTGTTTTGCCAACACCTGGGTCTCCTACATATAAAGGATTGTTTTCCCTACGCCTCAATAATATCTCTATAGTGCGACTTAATTCATAATCGCGACCAACAACGCAATCTATTTTTTTGCTTCTTGCATAATCATTCAAGTTTTTACAATAGCTTAGTAGAATTTCTTCGTCTTTTAGTAACTCACCTTTATTTACTGTAGTGGAGATGTTGTTATTTTTATCAAGCTTTACTTTATGATTAGTAGCGCATTCGTCTGTATCGCCCGAGTATTTCACATTGGATATGTGGTAGATTAAGTTAGAGTCTTTTGCATTTTGTTTTTGTAATAGGTCTTCAATATAGAAATTCTGTTCAGACAGAATTTCTACTAGGACATTTGCTCCATTTATTTCCTTTTTTCCTAAGCTATGAGCTCGTATTATGGACCTATGTATTATGCATTGAAACAGCGGATTAGGCTTAACTTCACTGACAACCAATTCGGGATTATCTTCAGAAAAACCTTTTTTATAACCATCAGCATTACACCTTGATAAGACGCTGTCTATATTTATGATTTCATCAGCTCTGATGTTACATCTTGATAGAACGTAATTTACATCCACATCTTTGGTTAGCGCTAGCAATAAGTGTTCTACTTTTGCATATTTAAGGTTAAAGTTGGAGGCAATCAGCAATGCTCTATTTAAACTTGCCTCTAGATTTTTAGAAATCATCTTCTACTCTCTTTAAAAATAGGGACTTATATGTAATTGATAGCACACAATTATTAAAAAAACTGAAATCTGGCAGTTTGTTATAGCTAAACTCTTTACAAGTGGACTATTCTAAAATTCTTATCAGCGAATTAGGTGTCTCCCACATATCAAACCAGCTTTGGCAGCACTGGGTATATCATCCAGGAACGAAAAAAACTACTTGACAACCCCCGTCAACCCCCTTATAATGAGACTGAAGCTATTATTTATCTTCAGTCTGTGCAGATTAAATGAGAAAAAAACTTAGCATATTTGGCGTCTCATGTTTAATTTTTCGCACTATGTGCACTGCATGTCTTTTTAAAACTT
>JAISAR010000075.1 GCA_031266615.1 Rickettsiales bacterium | reverse complement strand
CGGGTTTTTACCCATACAAGCTGAAACGCGCTTATAAGTCGTTTAAGACAGCACCCAACGTCAGGTTTTAAAATAGAGAGTGGAATAACTAGCTACCTCGGGGTTTTATTGTCTTTTTTTCTGCCTGGTAAATTTCTTAAATATTATAGCTTAGACTAGTTGCGTTTAAAAGCAGCTAAATTGCAGCGTTTAAGACATAAAAACGCCAATACTGAAAATAGATAATGACCAGGGCTCCTTTTGCCTTTTTTTCGTGTAGTTTAGGTTATGCAACATGTCTACTCTCTGTTTCACCATGAAACAATTGAATTGACTTTATATGAACAATCAGTATAACTTAGTTAACTTATATTGACTCTTTCGTCTAGTGGTTAGGACACCACCCTTTCACGGTGGTAACACGGGTTCAAATCCCGTAAGAGTCACCAATCGTGCTTTATGAACCCCTCTTTATAATAATTTGGCATGGCACAAATTCGCCACAATAGCCTGTTTTAACCACCCATAGGACCTTTTGCTTCTAACTACTTACCCAAAGTTTACCATTTTCTTTCCATAATCTGTTAATTTTTCGTTATTTTTCTCAAAAAGTTGGGTACTTTTTTGCTATTTTTAGAAAAGTCAATAAACGAATTTGTTGTAACGCTAAAGACGACCTGTTTTTTGCATGAACATAGTTGATCTAGTTAAGGTCTAATTCAATATTAAAGAAGCGTAGAGTAGTACACCACACCTGTAGCATACTACCCGCATTTTTACTTTTTCACATTCAGCCTTAATAATTAGCGACGCCATGAAGCCTGCGAGTAACTAGTTTGTGATCTGCTAGTATCACTATCGTCAGAGTCGTCAACTTGTGACCTACGCAACTGTCTACGCGATGTTACCCGTACTTCCTTTAACCTGCTACTTAGATCTAACTGATCACTATTGTCAGCTCGTGATCTGCTAATATCACTGTTGTCAGAGTCGTTAGAACGTAAAAAGCTCGGTAACCGGCCATGTGGTGTTGACTGCATTTCTCTTAATCTGCTACTTGAAAAAGCCTGCGAGTAACCAGCTCGTGATCTGCTAGTATTACTATCTTGCTCCCTTTCCCGTTCCCGTTCTCTTTCTTCTCTCGCTGTTTCTAGCAGGCTTAGAAACCGGCTACGTGGTACTGGCTGCGCTTCTCTTAACCCACTACTTGAAAAAGCCTGCCGGTAATTAGTTTGTGGTCTGTCACTATCGCTATCACCAGAGTCGTTAGAACGTAAAAAGCTCGGTAACCGACCATGTGGTGTTGACTGTACTTCCCTTAACCTGCTACTTGAAAAAGCCTGCGAGTAACCAGCTCGTGATCTGCTAGTATTACTATCGTCAGAGTCGTTAGAACGTGAAAATCTCGGTAACCTATTAGACGATATTGACTGCACTTCACTTAACTCGCTGCTTAGATCTGACTGATCGCTATCGCTACCAGAGCTTGACAGGCTTGATGAGCTCTCTTCCATTTCTCTTTCTCTATTGCGTTTTTCTTCTAATGAAGCAAGAATATATTTCTCAGCTTCTCCACACGCTAAATGAAGTTTAGTAAGATATGTAAGATTACCATTAGCTAAGGCTTCTGCACCTTCGTCACCAATTTTGTTATGATATAAATGAAGTTTAGTAAGGCGTGTAAGATTGCCATTAGCTAAGGCCTTTGCGCCTCTTTTATCAATTCTGTTCCACGTTAAATTAAGTTCAGTAAGACATTTAAGATTGCCATTAGCTAAGGCTTCTGCACCTTTTTCATCAATTTTGTTACCAACTAATGTAAGTTTAGTAAGACGTGTAAGATTACCATTAGCTAAGGCTTCTGCACCTTCGTCACCAATATTGTTACTACCTAAATCAAGTTCAGCAAGATGTGTAAGATTACCATTAGCTAAAGCCTCTGCACCTTTTTCACCAATATTGCTATTATTTAAATTAAGTTCAGTAAGACGTGTGAGATTACCATTAGCTAAGGCCTCTGCACCTTTTTCACCAATTTTGGTATGTTGTAAATTAAGTTCAGTAAGACGCATAAGATTACCATTAGCTAAAGCTTCTGCACCTTTTTCATCAATTTTGTTACCAACTAATGTAAGTTTAGTAAGACGTGTAAGATTGCCATTAGCTAAAGCCTTTGCACCTTTTTCATCAATTCTATTCCACTCTAAATCAAGTTCAACAAGGCGTGTAAGATTACCATTAGCTAAAGCCTCTGCCCCTTTTTTATCAATGATATTCTGCCTTAAATTAAGTGAAGTAAGATGTTTAAGCTTAGCTAATTCTTTTGCACCTTCATCATCAATTCCTGCCAATTCTAAACTAAGCTTTGTAATGTGTGTGTTACCTTGCAAAAAGCCTACTAGTTCTCTTATAATGTGTGTGTTACTTTGCAAAGGGCCTGCTAGTCCTCTCCTGTTGATGAGAGCTCCTGGTACTATTAAAGCATCACCTTCCACATATTGGTTAAAATTCATTTTACCCTCCGATTAATATATTATGGGAATACCTTATATGGCATTTCAGTAACTGTCAACCACTTTATACAATGCTAGAAATCATATAAGATTTATATGTAAAGACGCTCACATATCTCTTTTCTAAACAGCTTTTTCTGTCGATCCATAGAACTTCTCGAGCTGTTCACTCCATAATATCGGTATTTTGATTTTCCTGAAGTCCATCAGTTTTAGATGGTCTGGTTGAGATTCAATATGTCTTCTTGTAAAAATTTGGCTTATCTTTTACATCTAAACAGCATTAACACAATTTGGCTTTTTGTAGATGAGTGATTCAATAGGAATTGTCCTATTGAATTCTATGATATTATTTTTTGTAACATTGTTATAAACATCATGGTGAGGGGGGCTGGAGGAATTTGCTAAGTGATTTTTCTATGCTACCTGGTGTTGCGCAACTGCTTTGCTTGCTTTGACCATATATTTATATAAAATTAAAACAAATCAGAACTATAAATTGGATGTTAACAAGATTCGCTCCAAGCCCAACTGGCTATCTTCATGTAGGAAACGTTCGTACTGCACTCATTTGCTGGATGTACGCACGTAGTCAAAACGGAAAGTTTCTACTTCGTTTCGACGATACTGACCTTCAGCGTTCAGATGTGAAATACGTAGACAGCATCATACAAGACTTGAAATGGGTCGGTATAGATTGGGATTCAAACTTTAAGCAATCAGAGCGTTTTGAGCGCTACAATGAGGTGTTTTTGCAGTTAATAAAAGAAGGGCATATTTATGCGTGCTATGAAACAAGAGAAGAGTTAGACATTAAACGCAAATTGCAGCTAAAACAGGGACTACCACCGGTATATGACAGGAGCGCATTATTCCTCACTGAGCAAGAGAAAATTCGTTATGAACAGGAAGGACGAAAACCACATTTTAGATTTAAGTTAGATAGAAACGAAGTTGTTAGATGGAATGATGAAGTTAAAGGTGAAATAAGCATTGCAACAAGTCACATCAGTGATCCCATAGTAAAAAGAGAAGATGGAATTTACACATACATGTTACCTTCTGTTATTGATGATATTGACTTTAATGTAACCCATGTTGTACGCGGGGAAGATCATGTAACTAACACCGCAGTGCAGATACAAATGATTCAAGCATTAAAAACGAAAGTCCAGACGTTTGCTCACCTTCCTCTGCTACATTTTGATGATAGCAAGATATCAAAACGCAAAGGTGGGCTGGATATCAAATCCATCAAAGAAGATGAAGTTGAACCAATGGCACTGGCTAGTTATTTAGTAAAACTTGGAACTTCAGACCCTATCGAGGCTCATGTTAGCATTCAGTCTTTAATTGACTCATTTGATATTGAAAAATTTAGCTCAGCATCTGCGCAGTTTAGCCTAAGTGAAGTATATAAGCTAAATAGCAAAGTCCTACAACAAATGTCATTTGCAGTGGTGGAAGAGCGTTTAAATCAAATTGAAGTGAACTCTTCGGAGTTTTGGTATTTTATAAGAAGCAATATAGAAAGATTTTCTGAAGTTGCTAAGTGGTGGCAGATATGTAAGTTCAATATAGAATCTGTAATTCTCGATAAGGAATTTGCAAAAGTTGCTCTCAATGCATTGCCTCAAGGCGATTGTAATGAGAACACATTGTCAGAGTGGGTCAAAGCTATTCAACAGACAGTGGATATAAAGGCAAAAGACTTGTTTATGCAGCTACGTTTAGCCTTAACAGGTACAAAAACAGGTCCAGAACTCGCTAAACTATTAATTTTTATCGATAGAGAGAACATCATTGCAAGGTTAAAGGAATAAGGTGGAACTTTTTCTGATACCAACCCTTGTTATTGGGAAGGCAGATAGAACGCATCATAGATTCGCTAAACCTCTAGGCAAAAAGCGATTTTTTTTAATTTGTCCATTGAGGTTTGGTATTAGAAGGTTGTTTGAGTTATAAAGTGAACTATTATAGCGGGTTTTGTGAAATATTATATGGTGGAGGCAAGCGGGGTCGAACCGCTGGCCTTCTGCGTGCAAAACAGATGCTCTACCAACTGAGCTATGCCCCCTAGGTAATTCTTATTTAAAGGATAAACTAACCCAGGCTGGAATACAAGAAATATTTATCTATTATATAACCTGCTTTCTGCCATAATGCAAGAGATCTAATGTCACACCCTATTTAACTAGATCTTAAATTAGTTAAAAAAAGATAGTCTTGATAAAATTTACTTGCAGCAAGCCTTTTTATATTCGGGCTATCGGTTTGCTTTTTCTTATACCCTAATTTGTAGCTTATTGAATCCTTATACGAACCGATCGTTTTGTATACCTTGTCCATTTCCTTAGGATTAGCTATTGCGATACACAATCCTGCTACTACGGCAAAAGCTAAGGTAGTAAACACTAAAAAACTCTTTCCGCCAACTTTTTTTTCTTGTATACCCGTAGTGTGCAGCTCGTCTGATTCTTGTAAATATTCATGCCATGTATGGTTGCAGTTTGTACACTTTACTTTCCTTCCAAGCTTACCTATTTGCTCGGAGGATACTAAGTAAGTTTTAGTACAATTATTGCATTGTATTTTCACAGCACTTACACATGAGTAGTAACAAGTTCAAATTATACAAAACTATAAACTTATTGTCAATATGTAATAAATGGAATACTTGCAGCTAGAAAAAGTACAAAGTGATGTGGAAAATATCTGGAAAAACAGGCATGAGCTTGGCGATCGCAGTGTAAAAAAAACAGCAAAAATAACAATTAGAGAGGTAATTAGTCTCTTAGACAGTGGCAAAATTAGAGTGGCAGAAAAGCTGTCAAGTGGAAAGTGGGTAGTACACACATGGATAAAGCAGGGAATATTATTACATTTTCTCACTGAAGAAAGCAAAATAATAGGCAATAACAATTGGTGGTGTGATAAGATCAATAATAAGTTTGATGGATGGAATGAAGAAAGGTTTCGCCAGTCAAAAATTAGAGCAGTTCCTGGGTGTTTTGTCCGTCAATCTGCCTACATAGGTACAAATGTTGTTCTGATGCCAAGTTTTGTTAATGTTGGTGCGTATATTGATTCAGGCACAATGATAGATACTTGGTCAACGGTTGGTAGCTGCGCACAAATAGGAAAGAACTGCCATATTTCTGGAGGAGTGGGGATCGGAGGAGTTTTAGAACCTATTCAAGCTTCTCCGGTTATTATAGAGGATAATTGCTTCATTGGAGCGCGCAGCGAGATAGCCGAAGGTGTTATAATAAGAGAAGGAGCGGTTTTAGGCATGGGAGTTTTTATTGGAGCATCAACAAAAATTATTGATAGAGAAACAAATAAAGTACTTTATGGCGAAGTGCCGCCTTATTCTGTAGTGGTACCAGGGTCTACTCCATCTAAAAATAACATTTCAACCTATTGCGCAGTTATAATAAAAAAAGTGGATGAAAAGACAAGATCGAAAACTTCTATAAATGAAATATTGAGAAATTAAACTAGATTCCTGCATTATGGCAAAAATGCAAAGGATCTATTTCTTGTTGTCATTTTTTTTATCATTACTAACCATAGTAATGGCATACGCACATAGCTCTGGGAAAGAAACTCCATTTTCCTGAGACAATTTATATAATTTCTGCAAGCTTTCTTTTACTTTGTCGGGGATATTCCCTCCACGCTCTTTTACAAGCCAGGAATCTTGATGATGAATCGGATGAGTGTCACTTTTTGGATTCCCTATGTATATTGCAAAAGGCGAGCTTTGTCCCTTGAAATCACATTGCACAGTAAATTTTTTTATGGAATCAGCCATCTAAAGACCTCTACTTTTCTTTTTGGTTGGTTTTACAGCAGGTGTAGAAGGTGGTTTCTTTATGAAATCTTGCCTGCTGATGACATTCTCTTTGCCTTCTAGAGCTCGAAGGACATCAGCTCTGCTTAATTGCGATTCTTTTGCTACCTTCATTCCATGCTTTGCCATAACATTAGCATACGCTAGCACTTTTTTTACCAATTCTAGATCACCATTTAACATTTGAACTAGAACTTGAAATACCTCTGCTAAAGTCAACCCATCAGCGCTTATAACCTTATTTTCTACAAATTTGACAACCTCTTCAAATTTGTATTCAATACCATCATTTTGATGTGTAAGGGTGGTATCTTGGTCGTCCATAGCTGAAGCATTATTATCCATAAGCTCTTAAGTTTATACTACACATATAAATATTCTAATACTTTATATCATGACATGCTATAGTTAAACATTTATTAATAATGCTCACTTATATACACAAGTTAATTGATAAAAGCCAAGGATCAATATCGATCAGTGATTTCATGAATGCTGCTCTATACCATAAAGAGTACGGCTATTATATGAGTAAATTACCACTTGGCAAGGATGGTGATTTTATTACAGCACCTGAAATCAGTCAATTGTTCGGTGAAATAATTGCCGTTTGGGTAATGCATACATGGGAAAAATTAGGGGAGCCATCAAAATTTTCTCTGGTTGAACTCGGGCCAGGTAAAGGAACACTTATCCACGATATAATAAGAGTCACTAGAAAATACAATGACTTTTTTGATTCAGTGTCGATCCACCTAGTTGAAATAAGTCCTACTTTACAGGAGATACAAAAGAAAAAATTAAAGGGCTTAGATATTAACTGGCACGAAAATATCAATAGCCTACCAGAGCAACCAACCATCTTTCTAGCAAATGAATTCTTTGATGCCCTCCCAATAGACCAGTTTGTGTATCGTAACGGAGAATGGTATGAAAATAGGATAGCAAAGCAAGATAACGGGGTGTCATCCGAAGTAGCTGACACTGGGGTCCAGAAAAAAGATCCCAGTGCCTCCTCTTTGTCATCCCAGTGCGTGACACTGGGATCCAGGAAAAAGGATGATGTCACCCAAATAGCTGACACTGGGATCCAGAAAAAGGAATTGTGTGTTCCAGTATCAGCTACTCAGACAACAAACAGAAAACTTTTCGATGGTGCAGTAGTGGAAGTGTGTCCAACTGGAATTGAAATATTAAAAAGACTTGAGGAAAAGATATACAATAACAAAGGAGCTGCTTTGATCATAGATTATGGTTACGTATATCCTGAGTATAAGAGCACTCTGCAATCGGTAAAGCAACACAAGTATGCCAATTTTCTTGAAAATGTTGGTAATAGCGATATTACTGCGCTTGTGAACTTTCAAGCGTTAAGGGATTCATTAAAACATGTAGATTGCGAGATTTTAACTCAAAGAGAATTTTTATATCTTTTTGGTATAAAAGAAAGAACGCAGGCTTTGATGAAAAATGCAAGTGATGAACAAAAAAATAGGATTTTTGGTGAATTCCTAAGGTTAACTGAAAATATGGGCACCCTCTTTAAAGCAATGTTGATCCATCATTTATAGTCCTGTGTGGCTTTTATACTATAGCTAAAGGTTTATCAACATTCTGCTATGTGTTAGTGGCTGAGATACCGATATGGCTACGATGTTCGCGCACAACTTCTACTGAATTGTGCTCTCTCTTCGATAACGTGGCGGAAATGCCTAATTAATCCCTGAATCGGCCAAGCTGCAGCATCACCAAGTGCGCAAATCGTATGTCCTTCTATTTGAGTTGTAAGATCAAGTAACTTATCTATTTCACCAGGTCTAATGTTCCCTGTTACCATCCTTTTCATAATTCTCCACATCCATCCAGTACCTTCACGACATGGTGTACATTGCCCACATGACTCATGCATATAGAAATGCGATAACCTCTCTATTGCAGCTATTATGTCAGTTGATTTATCCATCACTATGACAGCAGCAGTACCAAGACTTGATTGTACACCTATTAGTGAATCAAAATCCATTTCAATAGTATCGCATATAGATTTCGAAATAAGTGGCACTGAAGACCCGCCAGGTATCACAGCAAGTAAATTATCCCAACCCCCTCGCACTCCACCCGCGTATTTTTCAATTAACTCACGCAGTGGAATTCCAAGCTCTTCTTCAACATTACACGGGTTGTTTACATGTCCCGAAATACAAAATACTTTAGTACCGGTATTGTTTGGTTTGCCAAGAGACGCAAACCACTCTCCTCCACGACGCAGAATATCTGGAACCATAGCTATAGTTTCAACGTTGTTTATCGTGGTTGGACAGCCAAAAAGCCCAACACCTGCAGGGAATGGGGGCTTCATGCGAGGGAAGCCCTTTTTTCCTTCAATTGATTCAAGCTGAGCTGTTTCTTCTCCGCATATGTAAGCTCCTGCTCCCCTATGTATAAATACATCGAGGTCATAGCCCGATTTACAGGCATTTTTTCCAACCAGGCCTTCCTTATAGGCTTCCTCAAGTGCTTTTTTTAGAACTAAATATTTATTATAAAACTCACCCCTGATATAAATATACGCAACTGACGCGCAGATTGCTCTTCCAGCCAGAAGAATACCTTCAAGTAGCTTGTGTGGCTCATATCGCAATATATCTCTGTCTTTGCATGTGCCTGGCTCTGATTCGTCTGCGTTGACTACTAAATATGTTGGTTGTTCTTTTGAAGGATTTTTGGGTATAAAGCTCCACTTAAGGCCGGTGGAAAATCCTGCACCCCCTCGGCCTCTTAAGCCAGATTTTTTTACTTCATCAATGATTTTTTCTGACCCCAAGTCCAGTAGTTCTTTTGTTTTTTGCCAACTACCACGTTTTTTTGCATCCTTGAGTAGTGGAGTTCCTTTACCACTCAAATTAGTGAATATTTTGTCTTGTTCTTTCACCATGGCCTTTGAAACCTTTTTGAAACCTTAGTGATCCCGGCGCGAATCGAACGCGCGACCCACTGATTAAAAGTCAGTTGCTCTACCGGCTGAGCTACGGGATCATTTCATTTCTCAATTATATCAAACAGTAATACAGCTTTTATCCGTTTTAATCAAACTAAAATTTTCATATGTAGTTAAATAAATTATACAATAGACTTGTTGCATAACTTAAACTAAGCAGAAAAAGGCAATTTATTGGCGTTTTTTGTAAAGCTGCGACTTAGCTGCTTTCAAATGCAACTAACCTAGCATTAAAAAATTTACCAAGCGAGGAAAAAAAGCAAAAGAAGCCCCGTGGTGGCTAGTTATTTACTTTTGTGTCGAAATGTTGGCGTTTTTTTATCCTAAACGCTTAATAAGTGCGACTTAGCTGCTTTTTAATGCAACTAACCTTAGCCATAAACGTTTAAGAA
>JAISAR010000052.1 GCA_031266615.1 Rickettsiales bacterium | reverse complement strand
AAACATGAGACGCCAAATATGCTAAGTTTTTTTGTCATTTAATCTGCACAGACTGAAGATAAATAATAGCTTCAGTCTCATTATAAGGGGGTTGGTGAGATTTGTCAAGTAGTTTTTTTCGTTTCTGTGAGCTACAAAATCACAATGTTCATGCAGTTGTGTGTTACGCTACTTGGATGACATCTCCGTGCTTGAGATAGAGTTTGCTATAAAATGAACTACCTTAAGACAGTCATCATAATTAATCTTGCTTAAATAAAACATGGCTGAAATAATCCATATTTTCAAGCACTTTGCCACTACCTAGAGCAACGCAGCAAAGCGGGTCATCTGCCACACGTACTGGCAGTTTTGTTGTTTCACTAATAACTTTGCCTAAATTGCGTAATAATCCACCACCACCAGACAAAACTATCCCTTTATCGACTATGTCAGAGGAAAGTTCAGGAGGAGTACTCTCTAATGCTGTCTTAATAGCAGAAATTATTTGATGCACAGGCTCTATTAAACTTTCTGCAACCTGATATTCTGATAAAAGCATTTCTTTTGGCATACCGCTCACCAAGTCCCTGCCTTTAACCATCATCCCCTCTTTATTATTTTCACCCGGCAGGCTAGCCGAACCTACGCTTTTCTTAATTTTTTCAGCTGTTGTTTCACCAATCAATAACTTATGGTTTTCACGAATGTATGATTTTATTGCTTCATCCATAATATCGCCACCTACTCTGGCAGACCGTGAATAAACAATCCCTCCTAAAGAAATAATTGCAACTTCGGTTGTGCCCCCTCCTATATCAACAACCATGGAACCCTCAGGTTCGGTAACCGGAAGTCCAGCACCAATTGCTGCAGCCATTGGCTCTTCAATCAAAAATACTTCATTTGCACCAGCACTTTCTGCTGCATCTTGTATAGCACGCCTTTCAACTGGAGTGGACCCAGATGGAACACATATGATAATGTTAGGCTTATTAACAGTGAGTTTTGTATTTGCACTGCGTATGAAATACTTTAGCATCTCTTCCGCACTTTTAAAATCAGCAATGACCCCATCTTTTAATGGCCTGATTGCCTCTATTTCTCCAGGCGTTTTTCCTAGCATCATTTTAGCTTTTTTGCCAAAGGCGTAAGGGACATAGCTTCCTTTTTCCTTTATCCTTGCTACAACTGAAGGCTCATCAAGCACTATTCCTTGATTTTTTTGATAAACTAAAGTGTTCGCAGTGCCAAGATCTATAGCAATATCGCTAGCAAATAAACCTTTGAAAGTGAAAATGTTACAAAATTTTCTAGTTAATTTCTGAAAAAAACTCATATACAACTCAAAAAAACATTTTATTGAGACAAATTATACTTTTCAGATAAGTAATTAGTACAGCATTCAACGTCTAACCCCTTGCCTGTTACTTTTTTTAGTAGATCCGAAAAACCATACTTTGTACTGCATATATTTTGGGATAACCAACTGATAAGTAAACTAAAATCTCCTTTCGTTATAGCACCTAAGAACTCGCAATGATTTTTTTTAATGAAAGAAAAAATCTGTACAGCGGTAATTAAAGCCATAATTTTAGTAGGAAAATATCCCATGATTCCGCTTGCCCAGTATTCATCTTGAAAATAAGTGTCTAGTTCATTTTTAGCTTTTACTGGAATTTTGTAATGCTTCATACCTTCCAGCCATGCATCATGGAGGTCTTTGACCTCTAACGTACCATTTATTATATTCTGTTCTAACCTAGTCCTCAGCATAATGTGAGCTAACAGACTAAGTTCATCTGCATTCTTTAAAAGGGAAGAAAGATTTATTTTGTTGAAAACCAAGTACAAGTTCTCAACACTGCTGAATTTCGCATTAGCCCTACCTTTTATAGTAAACTTCTCTTTTATGTACGGTTGAATAAACTCAATAAATTCTCTAGATGTTCCAATCACCCTTTCCATGAATAATCCTTGGGTTTCATACATAACGTGTTCTGTAATTGGGCTACTTACAGAATTTTGCGCTAAACATTTTCGGTAAATTTCATGGCCACTACATCGTAAAAGTAGAAACAAACCGTGACAAAAATCAGATTCGTTGTAATCTATGGGGTGATAACAAGAAGTATGGCATAATGTAATACCCATTTTCTGTAGACATAGCGAGCCGAGTTCAATCTGCCTTTGAGTAGCAACTTTCTGCATATTAACAGCTTTGTCTTTCTTTTGCTTTTCAATTATTTTATCTACACTTTCACAGAAAAATTTGCCTATCTTAGGAAATATTTCCTTTATACTCTTTTCTGTGATATCAAAATCATAGTCAGCAAGCAGTGAGTCGTATTTCGAGCATTTTAACTGCTGCGATTTTATAGAAACCACTTCGCGAATGAGCTTGACCAGGTCAGCAAAGCGTTTTTTCAGCTTTTCCAAGCTGCTAGTTTCAGACTGAGATAGCTTCCATAAATTTTGGCACTCAACTTTAGCTTGAGATAAAGACTTTACTAAATCAATGGGAATAGCACTGCTGCTTTTATACATCCTCTCCATTAGTTTTAACTGCTGATTGCTAACACTCCTTTTATTGCCAAGAGCACTTGCTTCTATTAATGATTCTTTTATTATGTCGTGAGAAATAATTCCATGTTTAATTTCTTCTAGAAGACCCACTTGCTCAACTTTATCTCCTACTTCTAATTGGCTTTGCTTTAGTACTTCTAGCGTATTGTCAAGACTCTTTACCCTACGCGATACTTCCCCTAAGAATTTATGAAATTTCATATTTGTTCATTTTTTAGAAAACATCTGTTTAATATCGTAATAGATTAATAATAAAGTTAAAAGTATATTTACTCAAAGTACAATAAAAAATTGTATATTCTATGCCTTTACTAGATTTTTCCACCAAAAGTCTAGCGCCTTATTAGAAAATTAATTGTAAGATTGTAGAAAAGTATTTAGTATTTTATTTTTCTTGACTATACTGCTATAGAGAGATTATTGAATACTAAAATTTAAAGTTACGCACTATTTTAAAATTTATGGAGGTTTAGTGATGTGGAGTAGATTAGTTGTAATGTGCTGTTTTTGTTTACTGCTTACTGGTGTAAGCTCTTGTCCAAAGAAAGGAGTAAATACAGCAAATAAAATGAACTCTGTTGTTAAACAGATGGGTGAAAAAAGAGTTTTTTTTGATTATGATAAATCTAATATTGGCGAAGCAGGTGCAGATGTATTGCTCGATGTAATGGAGGTGTTACAAAATAACCCTGACGCGAAGGTGACTTTAACTGGTCACACTGACAATCGTGGTTCTTATGAGTACAATGTTGCACTGGGCGAGAGAAGGGCAGATGCAGCTAAGAAGTTTATGGTTAGTTGTACGCCTTATCTAGAAAATAGAATAAAAACTGCTTCTAGAGGTGAAACTGAACCTTTAGTTTATGTACAAGACGACTCTAAGAATTCCAAGTATGAAAAACAGCATGCTAAAAACCGTAGGGTGGAGTTTTCATTCTCTGAAGCAAAGAAATAGTTTTTTGTATTAAAACCTAGATCCCAGTGTCAAGCACTGGGATAACTAAAGATAAGGGCACTTGGAGTAGTATAAAGTAAAGGACGCTTAGGTTATAAGGGGAGGAGGGCACAAAAAAAACACAACGCATAGTTGGAATCCAGCAGGTGTTATTTCCTATATAATTGACTTAAGAAAGCAAATTATGCAAGAGACCTAATGGAATTAGAGTTATTATTTCAAGATGTAATCAAAGGTTTTGCTATCCATAACAATAAAGTTGCAGTTGCAATGTCAGGCGGTATAGACAGTATAACTTTATTGCATTTAATGATTAATTGGACAAAAAAAAGACAATGTCCTCTTCCTATAGCATTAACAGTAAATCATGCATTGCGTCCAGAGTCTCAGAAGGAAGCTAAATTTGCTGTAAGTTATGCAAAAGAACTTGGAGTAGAGAAATCATTCATATTAAACTGTGAGAAACAAAATATTAAAGGTAATGTTCAATCACAAGCACGAAAAGCACGATATAAGCTACTAACAAAGTGGTGCAAAAGTAACAATGTTAAGCACCTACTAATTGCTCATCATAAAGATGATCAAGCAGAAACGTTTCTACTCAGGCTTGAACGTGGTAGCGGCATAGATGGATTGTCATCTATGGATTGTAAGTCTTTTTTTAATGGTATTTATGTACTGAGGCCGTTGTTAAATTTTAGTCGTAGTGAAATAGAAAAATACGCAAACTTTCATCGGCTAAGATGGGTTGAAGACAGAAGCAATCAAGATTTGAAATATAGGCGCACGTTATACCGCAACCTGCTTAAAGTAAGCGATAATCAGGAGACTTTAACAGAGCGAATATGCCTCACAGCTCTTCACATGAAAAGAGCTGCAAAAGCGTTGATGCACTACACGCGTCTTGCATTTAATGACTGTGTTAATGTTCATGATCTTGGTTACATTGAAATCAAACTAAGTGAATTTCATAAATTGCCTGAAGAAATAGCCTTGAGGCTTTTGCTCTATTCTATAATGGTAATCAGCAGTAAACACTACAAACCAAGATATAACAATCTTATTGCAACATTTAACCAAATATTGCAAAAGGATAACGATCTTCATTGTACGCTTTCTGAGTGTAAAATAAGGAAATACAAAGAAAGCATATTGGTAATTAGAGAACCATCAAAAATACAGGAGGTATCTGTAAGTTTGCCGCTCAATGGTCCTGTTGAATGGGACAACAGATTCAACTGCACAATACTTGGGGATCAGGAGTGTTCAGTAACTATTGCCCCGTTAAAGAAAGCACATAAAATCCCTACGTTCTTAAAAGATTATAATTGCTGTTCTGAGGTTTTTTACTCTTTACCTGTGGTGCTAAAAGATGAAAAGATACTGGCTTATTCTCATATAAACTACAATGAAAAAAATATCCATAACGGTAAGTTTCAATGCATTACCAATAGCATAATAAAACAAAATCTGGTAAACTTAATTGATATTTAGTCAAAAATAACAATGAAAAAATTTTTAGAAGGCCTATTGATTTGGTTAGTAATAGTTGTACTTGTTTCGGTTGCTTATATCCAGTTCAGCGGAAATATAGGAAAAAGTAAAACAACTACACCTTTTTCAGAATTTTTAACTAGGCTGGAAGATAGTGACATAGAAAGTGTTGTCATAAGAAATCAGAACATTGAAGGCAAGTTTAGAGATGGGTCAAGTTTTAACTCAAGTGGTGTTATATATAGTGACTTAATAAAAAGTTTGCATGACAGAAAAGTGAAATTCTCCTTTTCAACTGGGGATTCTGCAATGAGCATCATTGGGAGCTTACTTATTCAATGGATCCCAACATTTATTTTTATCGGGTTATTACTATTCCTTTTAAAACAAACACAAGCAGGAGGCAACAGAACCATAAGCTTTGGCAAATCAAAAGCTAGGCTCATGACTAGCGGAAAAAAAGTGACATTTGACGATGTTGCTGGAATTGATGAAGCAAAGGAAGAGTTGGTAGAAATTGTTGATTTTCTTAAACAAAGGCAAAAATTTCAAGTGTTGGGTGGAAAAATACCAAAAGGGTGCCTCTTAATTGGCTCTCCTGGAACTGGTAAGACCCTACTTGCTCGTGCGATTGCAGGTGAGGCTAATGTGCCATTTTTTAGCATTTCTGGATCTGATTTTGTCGAAATGTTTGTTGGTGTTGGTGCAAGTCGTGTGCGTGATATGTTTGATCAAGGCAAGAAACACGCTCCGTGTATAATTTTCATAGATGAGATAGACGCAGTGGGTAGGCACCGTGGTATTGGTCTTGGTGGTGGCAACGATGAAAGAGAACAAACGTTAAATCAGTTATTAGTTGAAATGGATGGTTTTGAGTCTAATGAAGGTGTGATAATAGTTGCTGCAACCAATCGTCCAGATGTTTTAGATCCAGCTCTGCTTAGACCTGGTCGTTTTGACCGTCAGATCACTATTTCTTTACCTGATATAAATGGGCGTGAAAAGATATTAAATACGCATATAAAGAAAATATCGATAGCACCAGATGTAAATGTAAAAACAGTTGCAAGAGGAACACCGGGTTTCTCAGGTGCCGATTTAGCAAACTTAGTAAACGAATCTGCGCTTATTGCTGCAAGAAGGAACAAGAAAATTGTTACTATGGATGACTTTGAATATGCACGTGATAAAGTGATGATGGGCGTGGAAAGGCGTTCCTTAATCATGACAGAGGAAGAAAAAAGGCTCACTGCTTACCATGAGGCTGGTCACGCAGTAGTTGCTGTTAATATGCCTGCCTCCGATCCGATACACAAAGCAACTATCATTCCAAGGGGTAGAGCCCTAGGTTTAGTTATGAGATTGCCGGAAACAGACAGAGTATCTCATACAAGGGAAAAGATGATAGCAGACATAACCGTTGCTATGGGTGGAAGAGTAGCAGAAGAGCTAATTTTTGGTTATGATAAAATCACAAGCGGCGCATCTTCGGATATAAAACAAGCATCTGATTTATCACGCGCTATGGTAACAAAATGGGGAATGAGTGATAAAATAGGACCGATATATCATAGTCGTGAACAAAATGTGCATGGTTCTGATATAATTTCTGAAGACACTCTAAAGCTCATAGATGAGGAAGTAAAACGAGTTGTATCTTCATGCTATGAAAAGGCAAAGGATATCTTGACCAAACGCCGCAAGGATCTGGAACTTATCGCTGAAAACCTGCTGGAGTTTGAGACTTTAACAGGAGATGAAATCAAAGATATATTAAGTGGGAAAAAGATTGTGAGAAATGAAAACGAAAACAAGGAAAAAGTAAGAAAATCCTCTCTCTGATTAGATCCGGCCTAGTAAACCTCTCGCATAACAAACTTCTGGCAGTGCGTTGGATGAAACGAAAAAAACTACTTGACAAATCTCACCAACCCCCTTATAATGAGACTGAAGCTATTATTTATCTTCAATCTGTGCAGATTAAACGACGAAAGTATCACGGTTGGCGTCTTATGTTTAATTTTTTGCACTATGTGCACCTCATGTCTTTATTAATTTCACCTAGATTTCTAGGTTTTTACCT
>JAISAR010000050.1 GCA_031266615.1 Rickettsiales bacterium | reverse complement strand
AGGTAAAAACCTAGAAATCTAGGTGAAATTAATAAAGACATGAGGTGCACATAGTGCAAAAAATTAAACATAAGACGCCAACCGTGATACTTTCGTCGTTTAATCTGCACAGATTGAAGCTAAATGAATAGCCCCACTACCATAATAAGGGAACTGGAGGAACTTGTCAAGTAGTTTTTTTGTTTTTACGTTAGCTGCTTGCGTGATATCCTTCTTGTAGACTTATGCTCGTGTAGTGCATGATTTGGTATTGGCTATATATACAATGAAGCTCCCTAAAAACACTTTGTAATGGGTCAATTTCCGAGTATAAAGCAGAAATATCGCTATAGTAACAAAGTATGCTAATTAGGAACTTAATAAGGCAAGCTACTAAAGTGGGGAATAGTGAGAATACCACACAGTATATAGAGTATCTCTACCAATTTGAGAAGTTTAGGAACACACTAAATCTTACTTTATCACTAATAAAGCAAAATAGGCTCTCGTTTGAAATATATCGAGAGGGATTAGTGGATATGGAAGAAGGGGTGTGTAAGACAATTCAATCTTCCAGTGCAAACAGGTACGTTGTTGTGCTGAGAAGGTCAAATCCGTACATTATAGTACATGAGCTTTCACATATGGTTGAAAATGAGCTGAACCTGAAGCTAGAGCAGGAGTTTCTCCATAAAGTCTATCAGGATATTGAGCAGAACCTAAAGCAAGCAAATGTTCTTGTACAGAGAATTATCGGTCAAGTTATATTTAAGGAGATACAAGCTTATCAGACTGCAAAATCACGCGCATCGGAATTATTTGCACGCTATTTTGAGCTATTTGCTTGGGCGCAAGAGGTTTACCCTAAAGATAAAGAGTACTTAATTCGCACTCAGGATTTAAACAGGGTATTCCTTGCTACCAATCAATGGAAAAAGAACTGCCTAGACCCACAAATAATGGACAGAATAGATAAGGAAATAAAGGAATACAGCAATAAAACTGCCATTCAAGACGTGACCAAGGTGAAGAGTAACTGGACTGGTAAATTTTCTCCTGGGAGCAAAAAAATTAGTTCTATCTTTGGAGATGATGATTAACTTAGCAGAATACAGTTAACTTTCACGGCATTTTAGAGTATAGTTTTTATAATTAAAGTGCTCGAATATATGTGAAAACTATCTTAGCTGTTGAAACAAGCTGCGATGAAACTGCAGCGGCAATTGTAAATAGTGATAAGCAAGTTCTTGCCCACGAGATTCTTTCTCAAACAGAACACAAAAAACGCGGTGGGGTGATCCCTGAAATAGCGTCACGTGCTCATATGGAGCATTTGAGCGGTCTAATAAAAAGCGCTATAGAGAAATCTAACCTTAATTTTTGTGACCTGGATGCAATTGCAGCAACATCAGGACCAGGGCTCATAGGTGGATTAATAGTTGGCACAATGATGGCCAAAGCAATTGCACATGCAGCACAAAAGCCATTTATTGCAGTTAATCATTTGGAAGCACATGCGCTGGTTATTAGGCTACTATATGAAGTCAAATTTCCGTTTTTAGTCCTATTAATATCAGGCGGTCATTGCCAATTTTTAATTGCACAGGATGTGGGCAAATATATTAAACTTGGAGAAACGCTGGACGATTCGTTGGGTGAAGCGTTTGATAAAGTCGCTAAGATGCTGGGTTTAAGCTACCCTGGAGGTCCACTAATTGAAAGATTAGCTAAAAAAGGTGATGGCACAAGATTTAAACTTCCGAGGGCGATGAGGAAACGTCCTGGATGTGATCTTTCGTTTTCTGGAATCAAAACAGCAGTAAAAAACTTAGTGCAAGAACTTGAAATGAGCGAGCAAGACGTGTGTGATGTATGCGCTTCATTTCAAGAGTGTATTAGCGATATACTACTCGATAGAGTCAAAAATGCGGTTATTATGGCTGCATCTTTAAATATCAAAATCAATGATTTTGTAATTACTGGCGGGGTTGCAGCAAATAATTTCCTGAGAGAAAAATTAAAGAAACACATAAACTTGAACGTATTTTTTCCTCCAAGCAACCTATGTACAGACAATGCAGTAATGGTTGGGTGGACAGGCATCGAAAAATTACAGAAGAGTTATATGGATTCTCTCAATTTTGCACCAAGGCCAAAGTGGGAATTGGAAAGCTATTAAGGACTCTTCATTCTGAATTAGGCAGCTATGTCTTTTTGCCATTGTTTATATTTTCTATTCGTGTATATTAATATTTTATTATATCAACTTAAAGTTAGTAGCTGCTGTTAATATTTTTGCAATAAAAATTGTATATGGTGCATGTAATCAAGTTAAAAGGAAGATTGTGGAAATCACGCCATCGATAAAAAAGGAATTGAAGCAAAGTACGCTATACACCTGCCTGGAGAAGTGTAAAAGTGCATTTTGGTTCATTTTTTGGTTTAGTTCAGGAATCAACTTGTTAATGTTATTCCTACCACTTTATACCTCTCAGGTGCTTGATCGGGTGATATCGAGTGAAAGCGTATCGACGCTAGTTATGCTGACAATCATCACTTTATTCGCGTTTGCGTGTTCTGCAATGCTCGAAACCTGTCGATATCTAGCTATGGCAAAGATAGGTGACTGGATCGACAAAGCCGCAACACCAGATCTGATAGTAAGATCAATCAGGCTGACATCAGTGCAGAGCTCAACTTCCAGTGGTGAAGCAATACGAGATCTTGGAGTGATAAAGAGCTTTATTACAGGAAATGGCATATTCTCACTGTTTGATACCCCATGGTCATTAATTTACCTTGTTGTGATCTTTATGATACATACCTCTACGGGGTTTATAGCTGTTGCTGGAATCGTTATATTAGTTTCTATGGCAATATGGAATGAACTTGCCACTAAACGCATATTGCAAGAAACCAACGAAGAAACTATACGGAATATCAATGCCATAGATGTTGCAACAAGGAATGCAGAAGTGGTTGAAGCTATGGGTATGTCGGAATTCATAGTTTCTGATTGGTGCAAACGAAACGATCAAAACCGCGCGATGCAAGTCAAAGCACAAAATCGTTCTAATGTAATTACTGGAATCACTAAGTTTCTGCGCTCAACTCTACAAATATCAGTGATCGGAACAGGTGCACTACTTGCAATTACAGCCCATAAGACTGCCGGTAGCATCATTGCTGCCTCAATTTTAATGGGTAGAGTATTGGCTCCATTTGATGCAGCAGTTCATACTTGGAAATTTCTAAATCAAGCCAGAATGTCATATGGAAGGCTGCAAAGACTTATACTAACATCACCAAAAAGAGAACAAACTATGGCTCTACCAGAACCCGAAGGAAGACTGGAATTTGATAGAGTATTTTTTACTCCTTATGGGAGCAACAAACCAACAGTAAAAGGGATATCATTTGTAATAGAGCCAGGAGATGTGGTTGGTGTTATTGGTGCAAGTGCTTCTGGTAAATCAACCATTGCAAAGCTAACTGTTGGTGTATGGAAACCCATATCTGGTGTAGTAAGGCTAGATGGCGCTGATGTATACACTTGGAATCGAGAAAATTTTGGTAATTATGTTGGTTACTTACCTCAAGATATTGAACTATTTAACACTAGTGTCAAAGCCAACATCGCTCGCATGAGACCAGACCCAAATCCTGAAGAAATAATCAAAGCAGCAAAAATTGCAGGAATACATGAATTAATACTGAGTTTACCAAATGGATATGATACAACGATAGGGGGTTTTGGAGTAACACTTTCTGGTGGGCAGAGACAACTGCTTGGCCTTGCAAGAGCTTTTTATGGAAACACAAAGCTTTTGGTACTTGATGAGCCAAATGCCAACCTAGACAGTAGTGGAGAGGCATGTTTAATTAATGCAATCAACGTTGCAAGAAAGCAAAATACCACAACTATTATCATAACTCACAAACTACCGTTACTATCCGTGGTTGATAAGGTAGTTCTCATGTCAGATGGCGTCATTTATGCTATGGGACCGAGAGATGAGATTTTAAGCAAATTGGTTGCTCCATCATCAAATACCGCAGGAGGTGAATGTTCTTCAGCAAGTGGTTAGTTGTTCTTTTTATATTACCTTGTCCACCTAATTTTACCACTCCATTGAGCGGATACCATCAATGTAATAAAACAAGACCTTTTTAGTCAGTTCAAAATCTTTTAAGGTTTCTCCTTCGCATCTTGCTGTAATGCAGTTTTGTGTATTTGACACTCTGAGAAGCCACCAACCTTTATTATCTTTGTTGGTTACTTTAATGCCATCAAGCTCTGAGAATGCGATGTTTTGTTGCTCTAGTGTTTTCTTTATTGACTCAATTATTTGGAATTTTTCCTCATCTTTAACTACAACTTTCACTTCATGAGTGATATATAGCTTTGGTAAATCCTCAATCACCTCAGATAGACTTTGATTTTTCTTAAGTAAAACGTCAATGGCTTTAACGGCAGAATATAATCCGTCATCAAAACCTAGCTCAGAGAAGAAAAAATGTCCACTCAGTTCACCAGCAAATTTTGCCTCTTCCTCTGCCATTTTTTTCTTAACTAGTGAATGTCCAGTAGCGCAGGTAATTACTTTCCCTCCTAATCCGCTGACAAAGTCACGCACTTTCATGCTCATTTTTATATTAGCAATAACTTTGCTTCCTGGGTGTTCTTCCAATACTTCACGCGCAAAAATCATAAATAAATGGTCATTGGAAACAACACTGCCTTTATTATCAATTAAGCGCACCCTATCACCATCACCATCGAGCGCAACACCAAGATCACATTCATTTTCCTTTACAACATCAATCAATTGAACGAGATTTTTCTCCTCTATGGGATCTGGATCGTGCAGTGGAAATGTTCCATCTATAGAGTTATTGGTTACGATATGTACATGATCTGGCAAGATCTTTTCAATATACCTTGCAATTCCACTTGCTGGGCTATTGCCAAAATCCCAGGCTATTTTTAGCTTTTGTGTAGAGTTGTTCTTCAGCACACTTTTTAATATACAAATGTACTCACTATATATATTTATGTTAATTGAGCTGCCAATTTTTGTACTGTTCTTAATCGGATTGCTTATAACTTCCTTTATTTCTTGTTCTGAGTAAACTCTCTTACTGCTGAAAAATTTAAAGCCGTTGTACTTGCTAGGGTTATGTGAAGCGGTGATCATAATGCCAAGATCTGCCTGCGTGATTTGCGTTGCAGCGTAGAGCATAGGTGAAGAGCATAGTCCAACGCGTGTAACGTTTGCTCCAGATAGAATTAGGCCCCTGATTAATTCTTTTTCTATACTCGGCGAATCTATTCTGCTGTCATAGCCTACACAAACATTAGCTACGGTTTGGCCAAATTTTCTGCCTATCTCATATCCATCACTGATCTGCAGGTCTTTGCCTACTATACCTCTAATATCATATTTTCTTATGATAGCATTATCCATATTATCTATTAAATAGTAAATAACCTTTTAGTATACAGAGAGAATCCACAAATACTCAATTTAATTGACGCTTCTGTTAATTAATTTTTAACTTAAAAATCTTAATATTTAAATATACTATTTAATAAATGAGGTAAAGTAATGTCAGAGGAAAACGAAGATGTACTTATAGTTAAGAATCAAAGTTTAGATGTAGATGAACAGAAGAAAAAGGATATTTTAAATGTCATTGAATCTTACAACAGTTTTCAGGAAGCTATAGAGAAACTAGAAAAAGAAAAATTAATCTGGTACCTTATTGGTCCTTTACGCGAAGATGAAGAGGTTAGGAAACAGATAAACTCAAAATGGGAAGCAGATTTCCAACAGTTCGAGCAATCAGTAAAAAAGACACAAGATGAAATACATAGCAAACTTGAATCATCTCTACTAAATCAAAGTTTCTTAGTGTATTCAACAAAAGCTAATGATTTCAACATCAGGTTTGAAAATAAAGAAGAACCAGTAAAAATCAGTGATATCTTAAGAGCCAGTAGTGAGGGTGAGGTTTATCACATATCTTTAGGGGGAGATAATCAAATAACTGCAAGCAAAAAAAATGGCAATGAGAGGCACTATGATTTTACTGGCTCCGGTTCAAGTAAGATGACCATTAACTGGCAAGCTAAGGATTCTGAAGGCAATAGCATAGATTGCAGCATGACTATAGAAGTAGGTTCTGATGGTATACAAAAAGTGATTGATGAGCCGAAATTTGGTAATTTGGAGCTTACAGATCCGTTACTAGATGAGACAAAAAATGAAATATTAAAGTTAGTTGAACAAAATAAAGAAGTTTTTATCAATGGAAAAACTCTATATCAAGCTTTTACTGACATGGGCAAGAATGTGGACAATCAGCCAATGCAGGAAGAGGAAACATTTATACGAAATCCACCTGAGTCACCACAACCACCTACGCCAGATAGCAGTGGATATTTTTCTCCTAGAAGCACATCTACACCTTCTTCACGTAGAAGTTCTTTCTCTAGTGTTAGTGAGTTTAATGTTGAAGAAGCGCGCGGACAGGGAGAAGATGAATTAGAGAATAAAGAAAAGGAATTAGAGAGTAGAATAAAAGAATTAGAGGAAGAAAACAAGCACCTTAGGAAAGAAAATGCAGAGTTAAAAAAGCTTAATCAAAGGACAGTAGAAGAAAGTGATAGAAGGGAAGGGAAATTAATCGAGGAAAATCAAGCTTTGCAAAAGGAGATCATAGAGCTTATAACTAAATTGGAAAAAAGTGAGAAAGAATTATATAGCAAGAATCAAGATATTGAGCAGTTAAAACAACAGATAAGCATACTGGAGCAAAGTCAAGAAGATAAAAATGCTAGAATAGCAGATTTAAAATCTCAATTAAAAGATCAAGAAAGTGAAATCCAATCAACAAATGGGGCAAATAAAGAACTCCAGGAAAATTTGAGGCAAAGTGAAGCTGAGCTGAACAAGTTAAGAGCGGAAAACACAACACTGAAGGAGAATCTAGAGAAAATAGAGAAAGATTTAAAAGACAATTATGGAAAACAGTTAGCAGGGAAAGAGAAGGAATTAACTGATGCAAAAAATCTGTTGAATGAAGAGCAATTAAAGAATAAGAGATTAGCTGAGGAATTAAAGAATTTGCAGAAAGAAAAAGCGGATTTAGAGAAGGCAATTCAACAACCTAGCGGAAAGTCACTTGCAGATGAAATAGAGGAGGTAAATGAGAAAAAAGATGAGGAAATGAAGCAAAAGGATAAGCAGATACAGCAAATAATGAAGGAAAAAGGGAAATTAGAAGAAGAGTCTCAAGAAGAAATAGATAGGCTTAAACAACAGCTTAAGGAGAGGGAAAGTGTGTTAACAGACACACGAGAGGAATTAAAATCTGTCAAAGAGACTCTAGGACAATTGCAGAGCAAACTAGAGCAAGAAGAAGTTGAAGCTACAGCACCTAAAACACGGGACCAAAGTACACAAGCCGTGGATAAAAGCTCAAACAAAAAAATCAGTGGGTTAAGACGAGAAAATCAGAATTTGACTAGAGATAAGCAAACTATATCTGAGCAATTAAAACAAAGAGTAGGAGAAATAGAAGATTTGAAGGAAATTTTAAAGCAATTACAAGAAAGAAATAAACAACTAAAGCAAAAAGCTACTAAAAATGTAGGGCTTGATGCGTTGTCTTCAACAGATCAAAAAGAAACTAAAGAAATGGAAGTCCAAACTGATGTGAAAAAGGATGATTTCCATGATGTATATTATGAAGGAGGTAAATATGTCAGAACAGAATTTTCAAATCCAAGCCTAACTCCTGCTGAAGTTGTAGAGGTAGAAATTCGACCACAAAGCATCATGGATTGGCCTGTTCCAATTCCAGACGATAAGCCGGAAAAGCTGATAGATCCGTTAAAACCTACTAAGGTAAATACGGAATTATCAGATCCAAGCCTAACTTCCGTTGAGGATCCAGAAAAATCACGGCATAAAGCTTGATCTAGTTGTCATAACCTCTGCCAATTGGGAATACCTCAGCGTAGGCCACGCCAACAAGCAGCTTAACCGTCGCGGTATCCCAGCGCCTCCTTTTTTTGTCATCCCAGCGCGCGACGCACAGCTGTACGAACATTGCAATTAGCAGGTAATTTGCGTAACAGACGGTGTCATCCCAGTGCTCCGACACTGGGATCCAGCCTTTCCATAATCATCAAAACGTCGTATTTTAACATAAAACAGCTACTTTTATACTTGCCAACTTAATAAGATTCCTGGATGCCAGTGTCAAGCACTGGCATGACATCCTAGTAGTAGGCTCAAATCACAATGTTCGTACAGTTATGTGTCAAGCACTAGGATGACAAAGGGGATGCATCCTAGCGCCTCCTTTTTTTGTCATTCCAGTACTTGATACTGGAATCCAGGATACTACTTTAGTGATAAATATTTAAGAAATTTACCAAGTGGAAAAAAAAGCAAAAGAAGCCCCGGCCAGTATTTATTTTCTGTATTGGCGTTTTTATGCCTTAAACGCTGCAATTTAGCTGCTTTTAAACGCAACTAGTCTAAGCTATAATATTTAAGAAAATTACCAGGCAGAGAAAAAAGACAATAAAACCCCGAGGAAGCTAGTTATTCCACTCTCTATTTTAAAACCTGACGTTGGGTGCTGTCTTAAACGACTTATAAGCGCGTTTCAGCTTGTATGGGTAAAAACCCGAAGTTTGATAAAGACATGCAGTGCACATAGTGCAAAAAATTAAACAATAGTACGCCAAATACAAGTTTTCTTGTCATTTTAACCTGCACAGATTGGGAAGTTAAACAAATAGCTTCAGTACTATGATAATGGGGTTGGTGAGATTTGTCAAGTAGTTTTTTTGTTTCTAGTAGGCTCAAATTACAACAGCTATGCGTCAAGCACTGGAATAACAGGAAAGGAGCGCTGATTAGATCGTTTAATAGCGGTCTAAGATCTTTCTCTAATCCAAGCTACTTGAATGGCTTCGAGTATTTTTTCGTTACAACGTTTTTCATCATCGTCAAATCCTTCTAAACTCAAGACCTTTTTTTTAAGCTCAGTAAACCTGATATTAACTATATCTTCGTCTGGAAATTTTTCCTCTAAAGCTTCTGCAATGTCTTCTATATCAAACCATTTCATATTTCTTGAACACTCTGCCAAACTAAATTGGTGCCCATGGGGAGACTTGAACTCCCAAGGTCGCAAAACCCACGGATTTTAAGTCCGCTGCGTCTACCGATTCCGCCACACGGGCTCTTTTTTTTATTTTACCTAGAGTAGAACTCTACTACTAAATTAACTTCCATATCCGCTGAGTAAGGAACTTCAGAATATTGAGGCACTCTTAAAAACTTCACTGAATGCTCCTGACTGTTTGTTTCTAAATAATCTGGAACCTTGCGTTCTTGTTTTTCCGCAGCCTCTACTACTATAGGGATTTTTACTGCTCTCTCTCTTATTTTTATTATATCACCAGATTTTACTCGGTAGCTCGATATATTAACCACTTTATCATTAACTGTAACATGCTCATGAGATATGAGCTGTTTTGCTGAATAAATTGTTGGCACAAGACCAGAATGATACAAAACAGAACTTAATCTTGATTCCAAGATACCAATAAAATTATCAGCTGTATAACCTCCCCTGTTATAAGCATCTAAAAATGTACGCCTGAGCTGTTTACTTGAAATTGCATAGTAAAACTTAAATTTCTTATGCGCAGCGAACTGCTTACCAAAATCAGATAATCTTTTGAACCCAAGAATACCGTGCTGACCTGGAGGGTATTTCCTTTTGTTTACCGGATCTTTTGCTCTACCCCATAAATTTATACCAAGCCTACGGCTGATCCTATACTTTCTATTGATAACAGTTGTCATATAAAAACTCTCACAATCTAACTCTAGATTATTAAGGATTTTAGCATTAAGTGTCAACTTGTTTTTGCCAATTTAATTTCTTATACTTCACTTTTAAGTTTTTCTATTGACATATGAACCATCTACCTTTGGAATCTATGGCAAATGCTATCCGCTTTTTATCAATTGATGCAGTACAAAAAGCAAACTCTGGGCACCCAGGTATGCCACTTGGTATGGCAGATGTTGCAACTGTTTTATTTGCTAAATATCTAAATCACAACCCTGATGATTCTAAATGGCTCAACAGAGACCGTTTCGTTTTATCAAACGGCCATGGTTCAATGCTGCTGTACTCCATACTATACCTCACAGGCTACATCAGTATAGATGAGTTAAAGAACTTCAGGCAACTCACATCCAAAACTCCAGGCCATCCAGAATTTGGTTTAACTCCCGGCATAGAAGCAACAACAGGACCACTCGGGCAGGGGCTTGCCACTTCAGTTGGCATGGCACTTGCTGAATCGATCCTTGAAAAGCAGTTTGGAATTAATCACTACACTTACGTAATGCTAGGGGATGGCTGTCTTATGGAAGGAATAAGCCATGAAGCAGCATCACTTGCTGGACATCTTAAATTGAATAAGTTGATAGCCCTTTTTGATGATAATGATATCTCTATAGATGGTGCTACTAGCCTTTCTTATTCTGATGACGTGGAAAAGCGTTTTTCAGCTTATGGGTGGAATGTTAACAAAATTGATGGCCATGATTTTAACTCCATATCGCTTGCAATAGAGCAAGCGCAAAAATCTGACAAGCCGTCGCTTATTTGCTGCAAAACCATCATTGGGAAATTTTCAAGCCGTGCTGGTACATCTTCCGCTCATAGTGGTGCTTTTACGGAGGAAGATATAAAAAAAATGAGAGAGAAATTAAATTGGAATCACGAACCATTTCATGTGCCAAAGGATGTGAAAAATGCCTGGATGGAAACAGTTGAGAGAGCAAAACAAAACTACGTGTCCTCGACCAGTGAAGAGTTGCAAAGGAGACTTGATAAGCGTTTACCAGATAATATCGAGAGCGATTTGGCTAACCTAAAGAAACAAATACACGAGGCAATACCAAATGAAGCTACACGGTCCTCTTTTGGCAAGGTAATGGAACTCTTAACTAAGTCCATGTCGGAATTAGTTGGCGGGTCTGCTGATCTTACTGGGTCAAATTGCACTAAATATAAGCATATGGAGGTAATAAATAGCAATAATTATAGTGGCTCTTATATCCACTATGGAGTGAGAGAACACGCTATGGCAGCTTGTATGAACGGCATGGCTCTTCATGGCGGAATTCTTCCTTATAGCGGCACTTTTTTGGTGTTTTCTGATTATTGCCGCCCTGCTATACGTCTCTCAGCTTTGATGAAACAGCAGGTTATATATGTAATGACTCACGACTCAATCGGAGTAGGAGAAGATGGTCCAACTCATCAGCCGATAGAGCATTTAGTCTCTCTTCGTGCTATACCAAATTTGTACATCTTTAGACCAGCCGATGCAATTGAAACTCTGGAGTGTATTAGCATTGCACTGGAAAAAAAAGAGTCACCCGCACTGTTTGCACTTTCAAGGCAAAATGTGAATTACATGCGCAAATTTCACTTTGATGCTCACCAATCTACCAACCTATCGAAGTTTGGTGCATATACCCTGTGCGAGTATTCAGGGAAGCTAGAAGTGACAATATTTGCAACCGGATCTGAGGTTGAAATTGCAGTTGAAGCGGGGAAAAAATTGCAGGAAAAAGGCATAGGTACAAGAGTTGTTTCTATGCCATGCTGGAAGCTTTTTGACGAGCAAAGTGATGAGTATAAAGAGACGATATTAAATAATGACAGCATTAAAGTTGCAATTGAAGCTGGAAGTGAAATGGGTTGGCATAAATATATAGGCTCAAATGGTATATTTATTGGCATGAAAAGCTTTGGAGAATCAGCGCCTTATAAAATACTTTATGAGCATTTTAATATCAGTGCTGATCATGTAGTAAAATGTGTGTGCGAGAAATTGGTTTGCGCTCAGTAGACCTTACGTAGCTATACGAAATTCCAGTATCTGAATGCCAGAAAAAAAGAACCGGCTTACTATATAATCAGTCTTTTGAATATTTTTCAGTACATTTGAGTAGGCAGTATATAAGAACCGCAATTGTAGAGCATATTATTGTTAATAGCAAATTTGATAAAATACCGTAAGAAAAGAATTTTCCCACTATATGTACTCCGATGGCTCCGAACATCATATTGCAGAATGAGAGAACTGCACTACCAAGTCCTATACTTTTGGTTGTTTCTAACGCAGAGGTTACGTTATTGCTTATTACGAGTGCAAGACCTATATTGCTTGGAATCCAAACAGTTTGAAGGACAAACACGTTTAATTTGCCTATGGAGTAAAAATATACCAGCAAACTCTCAGGTATTATTGGCAACACCAAACCTATTATTAACATTCGGCTAATCCCTATTTTTGGTACATATCTTCTGTTAATCAAAGTTCCAATTATGTAAAATATAACTATGATTGATATTAGATAACCAAAATATTGTACTTCAACACCCATAGACTCAAATATGAAAGGGTAGTTAGCAATATACGCCCAAAGCCACATGAAAGTTAATCCATGGATAGCTGCGAACCCAAGGAAACGATGATTTCTAAATATTGATATATATTGTTTAGGAATACTGACTATTACACTAGTTATACTGGTTTCACTTTTACTTATAGTGAGTGTTTCTTGTAACTTAAAGTAAATAAAAACGAGCATAACAATTGCTGCGAATGATATAATAAAAAACAAAAATTTCCAACTGTACCCACTTGAAATTATATAACTGCCTACCACTGGAGCTATCCCAGGTGAAAGCGCTACTACCATATTTAACTTTGAAATTACTCTTGAGTATTCACTACCTGAGTACATATCCCTTATTGCTGCATACCCAACTACGCCTGCAACACCAGCCCCTATTCCTTGTATAAAGCGAATGAGTATTAAGAGCGCAATATTGTCAGCTATGTAACATGCAATACTTGCCAAAGTAAAAATTGCCATACCGATCAGCATGATTGGACGCCTACCATAATGGTCAGATAGTGGACCATAAATTAATCCGGATATCGCAAGTCCAACCAAATTTAAGCTGATTGTAAGCTGCACCACATGGCCTTCTACTTCAAAATAATGGGCAATGCTCGGTAGTGCAACTGAATACAGGTCAGTTGCCATATCGGCAATTGCTACAGATAATATCATGATAAGAGAGATAATATTTTGTATTGCCACTTAATGGATTCGCTGAGCTATAAAAGCTTTATTATAATACATTTTCCTCATTGGTTACATTAATTTAACCAAATGATTTGAAAGTTCCTCTCTGTCGCTCAAGTAGCTGTTTTAGTGATGCTAGTTTCCTATGTCTTATTGCACTCTACCATATGTTCTAAATCGTCTACTTCATAAATCACACGGTAATCACCTACTTGCATTCTACGGGATCCTTTAAGTTTATATGACAAAGACTTCCTATTTTATCAGGGTTAACTGTAAGGCGCTCTTTTACGATTTCTTTTATCCTTGACCATATTGTCTTAGGAAGACTTGGAATATCTTCGTGAACTACATTTTCCTCATAACAGATTAAGCCCAGTTGATGTCTTCATGTCTAATTAATTTTGCATTCCGGGTGTCACGTTTAACAGCAAGCTTAAATAACGCTATATCTTCTTCACGTTCAATTGCTTCTTGTACCAATTCCTCTATTAGCTCTTGAACAGGCTGTTTTTTTACTCTAGCCAAACGAGTAAGATCTCTTAAAGTTCCTTCGCTAATGTTAATCCCTGAGTTTGCCATAAGTTTTACCAAAGTCTACTACTATAATGATTATATAGTATTTTTTTTAATTTTTCAATAAAGAAAATGGATCAGGAAAAGGGGCTGTATAATATATATAATCTCTATTGTATAATTTACTTATGTAACTTAATGAAAAAGTGGTTATTGAAGAGTGTATGTATTGATTATCT
>JAISAR010000043.1 GCA_031266615.1 Rickettsiales bacterium | reverse complement strand
TCTATGGGAGGGGAGCAAAATCTGGGATTCGGCCTTGTTGGTGTTAGTGTCAGCTCGGCTTCACCCTCCCTTATGAGATATTTTAGCTCTAATATCTCATATTATAAAGATACAAGTGTCACGCACTGGGATGACGTAAGTGGTTTATTCATCATAATTCACGATTAGATTGACATAAGATAAAGAGTAAATTAAAAATTGAATAGATTTTTAATTTACAATAAATGCCCATAGAAATATTAATGCCTGCTCTTTCCCCGACAATGAGCAAAACTGGGGGAAAAATCGTGAAGTGGTGTAAAAAAGAACAGGATAGAGTTGAAGTAGGTGATGTAATTGCTGAAATAGAGACTGATAAAGCCATAATGGAGTTCGAGTCTGTGGATGAAGGGGTTTTAGCAAAAATTCTAGTATCGGAGGGAGCAAGTGGCGTGCCTGTAAATCAACCAATAGCTCTAATGCTGGAGGAAGGAGAAGATAATAGTGCACTTGATAACTATGTTCCAGCTTCTACTACCAATGTTGAAGCTAAGAAAGAAGTTGAAGCACACTCTTCAACGTCATCCAATTCTTCAGTGCCATATGGTTCTTCAATGTCATCCAATTCCTCAGCGTCACTTAACCCTTCAACGTTATCTAACCCTTTAATGTCATCTAACCCCTCAGTGTCACCTAACACTTCAATGCCATCCAACTCTTCAGTGTCATCCCAGTGCTTGACACTGGGATCCAGAAAAGAAGAAAATATCAAAACAATAGGAAGTAGAATAAAAATAAGCCCATTAGCCAAGAAAATGGCTCAAAATGAAAATTTGGATATAAAGCGACTAAAAGGTACCGGGCCATATGGTCGTATCATTAAAGCTGACGTATTGGAGTTTTTAGACGGTGGTATACAAATTGAAAATTGTGAAAGATTGAGCGAAGACTTTATAGTCGAAGCAAGCAACATGCGCCAGGTGATAGCACAACGCCTGGTTGAGTCTAAACAAAATATACCACATTTTTATTTAACTGTAGACTGCCGGGTTGATAAGCTAATATCACTCAAAAACGAGATTAATTCAGCAGATGAAAACAATAAAGTAACAATTAATGATCTAATTATAAAAGCTGTGGCTTTCAGCATGAAGAAATTTCCTGACGTAAATTCTTCCTGGATAGATGATAAGATACTGAGATATGCAAATATAGATATTTCAATCGCCGTAGCACTTGAAGATGGGCTAATCACTCCTATAGTAAAAAATGCTGATAAAAAAAGTATTTTATTTATATCAAAAGAAGTGAAAGATCTAGTAAGCAGAGCAAGATCTGGAAAATTAAGGCCTGAAGAATTTCAAGGAGGAGGGTTTACTATCTCCAACTTAGGCATGTTTGGTATAAAAACTTTCAGCGCTATAATTAACCCGCCGCAGTCTTGCATTATGGCTGTTGGTACATCCAAGAAACAGCCTATTGTTATCAATGAAAAAATAGAGATAGCAGAGATAATGACGGTGACACTTTCTGTTGATCATAGAACAGTTGATGGAGCACTTGGGGCAAAATTTTTAAACGCCTTTAAGCATTATATAGAGAATCCTCTAGCGATGCTTCTTGAGTCTGCATAGACATTGGACTTTTTGCAAAACCATACCAGGTTATGCAAGAAGTCTGATGCAAACCAAGGTTAATTTATGGAGGAATTTACTAATTAAACTAAAAATTAACATCCGAGTGTTACATTGTTACTATGTTTAATTGAAACGAGGTAAACGTTATGGAATTGAAGAAATCTAACAACATTTTTAATGTAAAGAAAACGGATAATGACACAATCATAGAGACCATTAATGGTCAACAACGTACCTTAGGTAATGTACCGAAAAGACGTCCAACAGCAATTGAAACTTTCATTGAAAAGCACATTGCTGATATTAAAAAATGTGATGACGAGATTGCAAATGCTCTTGCTAGTCAGCGGTCACGAGGTTACGGTAGTGTAAGACAGTCAATGCTAATCAAAAGGGTTGAAAATCTTAGCAATATTGTAGAAATAATGAAAACAGAACATGCTAAGGGTAAATATGACAATTCAAGTGTGAGCGCAATAAAAGAGCAAGTGGATATTGTTAAGAATGCTCACGAAGAATTAAGTGATGACTTGAAAAAGCTATCTGATTCGACTTCAAATACTATTAAACTCATGCAAGAGCAAAAAGGGCTTAAGGAAGAAATACATGAGTTAAAAAAGGAAGAGCTAAGATCACATTACAGAAGAGAAAAAGCTAGTAATAAAAATACTGTAACAACAGATAACAACAAAAAAATTGCAATAATGGAGGCAAAAGTTAATGAGAATGATATTAACATTAAAAGCTTCCGTGGCAGAGAAAAAGTCAAGTAATTAAACAAAAGTGTAGAGAGTAGCTTGAACAAATTCGAAAGAGAGATTGACAAGTTAGAAAAAAAGGTCAGAAGTGCTGGGTATAAAACACCAGATAAAAGTTCTGAGATTGGCAAGCTCGTATTCACGGTTGTAAAAAAAGTAAAAGGATCAGTAAAAAGTTTGAAAAATACTCTTGCTGAGTTAAGAAACAAAACGGCTGAATTAGGAGAAAAAACCAAACATGATCAAGATAAGAATCTTCAAACTGATAAGCTTGTATTAAACACGCGCCAAGGGAAAATTTCCTCGGAAAAAAAACAGGAAACGCGCAGCAAAGACAACATTATGGATAGTGCAGAAATTAGGTACTTAACAAAAAGATCCAAAGAGCTTTTAACTAGAGCAGAGCTAATAGGGCTAGAGCGTAACTCAGGCGAATATAGTAAAACAGGTATCAATGCGCTAAAAGAGCAGGTTAAAGCTGTTCAAAACACCGGTAAGAAGTTAAGCCATAACCTGAAAGAGCTATCTAATTTACCTTCAAGTACGGGCCAGCTTGTAAAAGAGCAAATCAGTCTTAGAAAGGAACTAAATAAATTAAAGCGAGAAAATCGAGCCTTAGATAAATTGGAAAAGGGAGAAAAAGTTAGCAAGAGCATTATAGATAAGAGGAGAGGAGCTAACAGTAAAAAGATCGCTACCATAGAAGCAAAAGTTAGCGAAAATGACACTAGAATAAAAAATCTCAGCACTGGGGGAAAAGTTAGGGAGCTAAGTGGAAACATAAAAAATAGTTTAATTGACTTCAAAAGAGAGGTTGCTAAGCTAGAGACAAAGGTTAAGAACCTTGAGAAAGGTCAAGCACCAAAGCCATCACAACAAATAGCAAAACCGTCCTTTGAACCATCAGAGACTGTTATTAAATCTTTCGAAGATATAAAAGGATATTTGCATACTCTAGCTAAGAATGTTAACAATCATGGAGTGTATGAAGGTAGTAAAGAATATTTACAGAAAGTAGCAAATTACCTAAATGATTCTTGTATTGTGGAGAGTGATAAATTACAAAATCTAGAAACAAATCTCAATAAACCAGATTTAACAAAAGAGCAGTTTACTCAAATAACTACAGCCTTAGTAGACACAATAGATAGCTCAAAAATTGGTAAATTTGACAAGAGAGAGCAAAAAATTGTAGGTGATCACACTCAGAGGCTTGTAGAAGGAAGGGAAAACAATGAAGGAAAGAGACACATTGATCTATAGAGCCAACAACCGATTTCAAAAAAAATTCTTTTCACGCTAGCTGGTTTTGGTTGCTGGAAGTGGTTATATCGTTTAAGTTTTTGGCAAAACTGAACTAATATCATTCCGTTTGGGGATAACATAGTTTATACTCTAAATGGAATGATATCCTTTTTATTAGTATCATCCTTTTTGTAAAAAACATTCCCAACTTTCTCTCCGCTTTTTCTGGGCAAGGTCTACAACTGCATGAAAATTGTGACTTGAGCCTACCAGGAGGATGTCATGAAAGTAGCCCTTCGTTGTCATCCAAGTAGCCCCCTCTCCTGCTATCCCAGCTCCTCCTTTTCTTGTCATGCCTCCTTCTCCTGTCATCCCAGTGCGTAACGCTGGTAAGCTATAAAATTCAAAAAAAATGTTTAAGAAATTTACTAAATAGAGGAAAAGGCAAAAGAATCCCTGGTCAGTATTTATTTTCAGTATTGGCGTTTTTGTGTCTTAAACGCTGCAATTTAGCGACTTTTAAACTGCAACAGACCTTAGTTTAAATATTGAAAAATTTACTAAGCAGAAAAA
>JAISAR010000112.1 GCA_031266615.1 Rickettsiales bacterium | reverse complement strand
AATTAAACATAAGACGCCAACCATAATACTCTTGTCGTTTAATCTGCACAGATGAAGATAACTGAATACCTCCAGTTACATGATAAAAGGAATGGCGAAAGTTGTCAAGTAGTTTTTTTGTTTCATCAAATGCGCTGCCAGAAGTTTGTTATGCGAGAGATCTAATGTATGATATTTTTCAAATTCATTCCTCATTCTTCAACCACTGGGCTTTCATGAGCAGAGGAGAATAAAGGTCCTCTTTCACCGATATCTTAACACTTCCCTCTTCTTCTATAGTCGGTGGACAAGTAAGAAAGCGGATTTTTGGTACATCTCTAATGATTGCCATTGGCGTTTGTTCTGCCCCTTCTCCCATGACTAAAACAGCAGATGCCGCCAGCGCATCAAGAAGATTGATTTGTGTTACCTGGAGTGGCCTACTATAAAGATCTGGCTTGCCTACATAGGAATAAAGCGGCTCAAACCCACACCAACCAAGAGCAATACCCGTAACCCCAAGGCGCATAGGTGCTATATTGCTATCTGTAATCAAAATACCAAGATGTTTTATGCAGTGTTTTGTCCTTAGATAGTTCCATACTGACATAGCTGTTTTCTGAACATCTTTTGGATATAGAATATACACTTCGTCACCATTTGATTCATCAATGCCGGCAGATGGAATTAAAATATCATCTTTAATTGTCAAATAGATACCGCAAAGATTGCAATCTGCATCAACAATCGCATCAGCTTCTCTTTTAATCAGCTCCTCTTTAGAACAGGCGGTTTTGTGAACTACTTGCTTTTGGCAAACGGAAATGATTTTTGATGTGATAGCAAGCACAACCTCCTCTGTAAGCAGCTTCGAAACATAGCGATCAAGAATCTTCTCTAATGCTTCACCGCATTCAACGCGGTGGGTGTGAATTGCTTCAACTTGCATATATTAGCCTGCATATAGTATAATCTTTTGTTTTGGTGAGAATAGTTTTATTCCACCTATCCAGAAGTGCTAAATTGAAATGTACATCACCTTTATAAGGTTTGTGAATTTCTGTTATGATAAATTCTGAGATTAGATCATGTTCTAAAAAAAGGTGCGCTATCTGCGCTCCGCCAATCATGAAGATTTTGGAGTAATTCCAACTATTTTGAATTGATAGAAACTCTTGCATAGAAGAAACGATAGTACATTTTATACCTCTATTAAAACACGAACTTAGCTTGTTACGAGAAAAAACAATAGGAGTACGATCCTTCAATATGCTTTGAGGCATGGTTTCAAATGTCTTTCTTCCCATAACAATAACTTGTTTGTCAGTCACCTGGCGAAAATGCTCCAGCTCACTTGGATAATGCCAGGGCAATCCATTATTTATTCCAATTACCCCGCTTGAATCAACGGCCATAACTCCGATAATCGTCATCCCTGTAAAGTAGCTTGGGCTACAAAAAACCTCATGTGATCGCGCACATTGTGCACTCGAAGGAAATCAACCTTATTGTGTAATACAGATGACGTAGAAATTGTTTCTAAATCTCGGTTAAAGGCAAGTTCTGAAGAAAAAGAAGAAATAAATGACTTTCTAGAATGACCCACTAGGACCTTGCAGCCGAAACTTTGCAATGCTTCTATATTGCGCAAAATCCAGATATTCTGATATAGGGATTTTCCAAAACCGATACCAGGATCAATAATTATCGAGCTTTTGTCAAAGCCTAGAGCTAGTAATCTATCAATACTTTTCTCTGCCCAGTGATTTATGGTATTGATGGGGTCAATGTCACCTGGAATAATGTTGTCCTTATGTGGTGGTATAGAGAGTGAATGCATAATAACGATGCTACACCCACTGCTAGCAATTGCTTTTAAGGTATTATTATCCAGATCTCCTTTAACATCGTTTATCCAAGCAATATTATAGTGCTCCAAAACATTCAAAATAACATCCGGCCAGAAACTATCAATACTGACTTTAATATCGCCAGCTTTCATATATTGACTGAGATTATCAAGTACTGGTTTTAAACGTGCATATTCTTCCTCTGGAGTCTGCATCGAGGATCCAGGCCTCGTTGATTGAGCACCAAGATCAACTATGCTTGCACTATCTGATACCAGCTGCAATGCCTGCTTAGTTGCTTGGTCTACATCATAATAAAGACCACCATCTGAAAATGAATCAGGAGTAATGTTAACAATCCCGACAAACTTTGGTGAAAGCGTAAAACTCTTTAAAAAGCAATCTTGAACGCTAGGAGTGTTGTAAGCAACAGTACCAAACGTTTTGTTGGTTGTTGGAATATTACCCATGGGGCTGAGCATTGCCATCAAGTGAAGCAAAAATGGTCTGTTCAACAATTCTGGGTGAGGAACCTTAAGGTAGGGTGTATCGAGTGTCAAATCATCCCATAATAAAATATCCAAGTCGATAATACGAGGTGCCCACTTTTCATGAATCTGTGGACGGCCAATGTCGCATTCGATTTGTTTTAGGCCTTTTAATAGCTCTTCAGGAGAAACAGAACAATTTCCATACACAACCATGTTAAAAAATGGCTTGTCCCACTCAGTTGGAGCACCATTTGGTAAAATAGCCTTAGTTTCTAGAATAATTGAAGACTTTAAATCTTTAAAATAGCGCTCCTTTAGTAACTGAGCAGCCTTTTGTAAATTAGAAAGGCGATTCCCTATATTTGAGCCAATAGAAATATAAATCATTAGTTATCTTCCTGCTCTTGCACTGCATTGCAATAGGTAAAGAGAACACCCCCATGTACATCGGGAACGGGTGGTGCAACTTTGTGAGTAGTCACTCTTATAGAAGAAATAATATGCCTTTTCTGCATCAAAAGGTTATTAATAATTATGTATACATCGCGAGTGAAATGCTCGATTAAATTGAATTGCTTGCTTTGAGCAAGCGATTGTATACTCTGCACTACCTCCAGATAGCAGATAGTATCTTCAAGCCGATCAGTTATAAGCCCTACAGGAGGAGACTTAAAGGTAAAATCAACATTAATACTCACTAATTGGGAGTGAAACTTTTCTTCTGCACTACAGCCTAAATGAACCCAAAGCCGTAAATCCCGGATAAGGAGGTTACATAACGGTTTTGTACCTAGTCCCATCTTTATACTTCTCTATTCTCTAGCTTACAAAAACCCACATGTTTCCGAAGTTTACCAAATTACTCAAGAGAAATTTTCCCCCTTTATTGATAAAAACCCCTCAGCAATGTGCATATGCGTTCATCATTCCATCAAGAAAACCCCATAAAAGTTTTGCTCCTTTTTTAGCACCTTGCATAACTTTCCCTTGTTCTTCTTCATTTAAATCTGCAATAAGGTTTGCGCACTCCTCAGAGTGCCATTCATCAGCATCCATGTGAACAGTAAAAAATTGGAGGGAACGCTCATCATTTATTGAGTAGTGCTTTTTCAGACCTTCAATTTTAGACTTAGAAACCTCTGGAGTTTGACGTTCATAAGCATAAAGAGCACCCAAGCCAGAAGCAAAGTCTAATCGTACAATATCAAAGTAACCATCAACTAATTCTTGTGTCTCTTTAATCTGTGCATCTTCACGAAGGTCAGATCGCGCAACTCCAAGCCCTTCAGCAAAACGTTGCCATAACTCTGGGTGGTTTTCATCACCTTGCTCTTCTTCTATTAAGTTACCAAGCAAAACTTGTCGCATTTTCAGATTCGGGCACAAAGAATGTATACCACTGATATAACGAGGGAATGCGGCAACATGATGATAATATTCCTTAGCGTAAACTTGAAGAGCTTCAAGACTCAAATTTCCTTCATTCCATGATTGGTAAAACTGATGTTTTAATAAATGCAAATCATCTAATTCTCTATTAAGTAATTGAACGAACGTTATAATAACTCCTTAGGTTAACACAAAACTATTCCAGACTATTCATAAATTCACCAGATGTCAAGAGACATCATGCCGATTTTCACTAGATCTCTCACGTATCAAACCAGCCTTTGCATATACGAAAAAACTACTTGACAACCTTCGCCAATCCCCTTATCATAGTATCGAAGCTATTCATTTAGCTTCAATCTGTGCAGATTAAACGACGAAAGTATCACGGTTGGCGTCTTATGTTTAATTTTTTGCACTATGTGCACCTCATGTCTTTATTAATTTCACCTAGACTT
>JAISAR010000102.1 GCA_031266615.1 Rickettsiales bacterium | reverse complement strand
TTATGGCTAAGGTTAGTTGCATTAAAAAGCAGCTAAGTCGCACTTATTAAGCGTTTAGGATAAAAAAACGCCAACATTTCGACACAAAAGTAAATAACTAGCCGCCACGGGGCTTCTTTCGCCTTTTTTTTGTTTGGTAAATTTTTTAATGTTTATAGCTAGTTGCAATTTATGAACTGGGTAGAATGTTGTCATTCCAGCGCGTGACGCTTGCATGATAAGAGAAAACAGGAATCTAGACTGTAACTTTTGATTTAACCCAGTGATACAATTTACTTATTTTACCATCCTGGCCGAGCATTCCAGGACTATTTTTATAAAAAGTATCAACTATCAGTTTTATAGAACCTATGGCAGCAGAAAATACAGGATTTTTATCGTATTCGCCATCAAGGCCACTACACGACTTAGGACACCCAATACGGACTTGCTTATTGAATATATAGCTTGCAATCTCTTTCATGCTTGTGAGCTGACTGGTTCCACCTGTGATGACTACTTTATTAATCGTGTCTTTCTGCTCCCGAAATTGCTCTTTTACTAGTTCAAGTATTTCTTCGATTCTCGGTCTTATAATGTCAACAAGTTCAGACTTGAGCACTTGGGCTGGTTCATCACTTTCGTTATTTTGCACTGTGATATACTCGTTTTCATCTATTGAAGTCACGATAGTATTACCATATAGTATTTTTATGCGCTCTGCATGTTCTATACTTGTACATAGTCCATAAGCAACATCTCGAGTGATATGAATGCCACCAACTGGAATGCTGTCTGCATATGTAAGTTTCCCCCTTTTAAAAATTCCAATTGCAGTGCACCCACCTCCTATGTCAACAATGGCAGTTCCGAGTTCTTTCTCATCTTCACTTAGACAAGCAAGACCTGCAGAATATGAAGATGCAATACAGCCGGCCATACTTAGCCCACTGTTATTGGTTACGCAGTTTTCAATATTGGTAAGCGCCGGACGAGAAGCAGTGACAACATTAACGTCAGCAGATAATCTTTTTCCATACAATCCACTAACTTCCTTTATGTCGGTCATGTCATCTAAGTGATATTTTAGCGGTATATTGTGAATGATAACATTTTCCTCAATATATTTCTCAAACGTTTGAAAGACTACACGTTTTATGTCCCGGTCAGAGATTTCATGATTAGCTGCAATAATTTCATTGTGCACGTTGAAAGATGAAATTCCACACCCGGCAATATTAACATATATCTGGTCTATAGTCTCCTCCGATACTTGCTCAGCCAGACCTATAGTTGATGAAATAGAGTAATTTGCATGCTTTATGTCGGTTATTGATCCACCATTTATACCTTCTGCAATCTTATAACCTGTTCCTGTTATTTTATAACTGAAATTGCCACTGACCTTGACGATTAGACAAATAATCTTTGTTGTACCTATGTCTAAAACAGCAAAAACGCTTCTCTTTGGCTTTACTATTACTGCAGAGTACATCAGTTGACCTTATGACACAATTCCATTCAAATTGTAGCTTTCCTTAATAGTTTATATTCTATTATAAAAATACAGCAACATTTTAATATACCCCAAACACTGGACAAAGGAAAAAATAAAACATAGAATTATAATTTTATGTCTAAATTACCAATTGTAATTGCCCCTGATGAAAGGTTAACTACACGTGCCAGTGAAGTAACAGCTATAAACGATGAAATTAAAGAATTAGTAAACGACATGTTCGAAACTATGTACGATGCAGATGGTCTTGGCCTTGCTGCAGTGCAAGTTGGGGTACTAAAAAGAATTTTTGTTATGGATGTTCAGCTAGAGGACATTGAAAGCGGGCCAGCAGGATATAAATCGAATGGCAAATTTTGCATGATTAATCCTGAAATTATAGAATTATCTGATGAACAAACAATTCTCAAGGAAGGATGTCTTTCAATTCCAGAACAAAGTCACGAAATTAAGCGTCCAAAGTATTTAACTGCAAAATATAGAGACTTAAATAATGAAGAACGGACGTTAAAAGCCAGTGGTTGGCTTGCGAGATGTATTCAGCATGAGCTGGATCACTTAAATGGTATATTATATATTAGACATTTGTCTAAATTGAAGTATGATATGGCCATAAAAAAAGCACAAAAGATCAAGAGGCACTATGAGCGATGAGGATTTAGAATTATTAAAGTTTTACCATGAAGTGGGCGTTGATTGCACGCTAACAGAAGGTGAGGAAGAAAAAGAGCTGGGGAGCAAAGAGAATGTGCAGCCTTCTGTTATCCAAGTAGCCGACACTGGGAAAGATGCAGATTCCAGCATCACGCGCTGGAATGACACTAAAGGTGGAAAAGAGCAACAAACCATGTTCCCAAGTGACTGGATAATTGAAGCAAGGAAACTTGCAAGTAAATGCAGTAGTGTGGATGAGCTAAGAAGTGCAGTTGTATCATTTGAAGGTTGTGAAATAAAGAAAACTGCAACCAATACTGTTTTTTCCGACGGTAATCCAAATGCAAAAATTATGCTCGTTGGTGAAGCTCCGGGAGCAAATGAAGACCTGCAAGGCATACCATTTTGCGGTGCAAGTGGGATGTTGCTTGATAAAATGCTAGGTGCAATTAATCTTGATCGCACCAAAGTTTACATAAGCAATACCGTATTTTGGCGCCCACCTGGTAACAGAAAACCAACTGACCTAGAACTTGATATGTGCAGGCCATTCGTCGAAAAACATATTGCACTGGTTTCACCGCAGATTCTAATTCTGGTCGGAGGAATCGCGTGTTATAGCCTACTTGATAACACAAAAACCATATCAACCCTGCGTGGCAGGTTTCATACGTATACTAACCAATATTTGTCTAATTCAATTACCACAGCTGCTATATTTCATCCAGCTTACCTACTTCGCCAACCAGCGCAAAAACGTTTAGCTTGGGAAGATTTGAAGAAGATTAGGGACTATCTCCAATAACTGCACAAATACCTAATAAAGTAGTGAAACAATAGACACACTGTAATTGCAATTACAGTATGTCTACCAACAATTCGTCGTTCCGCTACGTGTTAGCGGATGAGATCAACTATGTATCTTTAAAAATTTTTTGTTTGTAATTTTGCAGCACTTTACCCAATCATATGGGCAATAAAAATCTGTTTGTTGTAGGAACAGATTTTTATATCGAATAGCTACCACGGCAATTCTTGCTTAAGTTAATGAATAAGTACTTTTAATCTATGTGAATGATGGTTGTCGTACGCCTAGCGCGTTGCCACCAAAAACTTGGTCGATATGCGAGAGGTTTAACTTCTCGTCAGATGCCTTTTGCAGAACAACCAGCTCTTTCCTTACATTTTCAACATCTTTTGAAAGTTGTGATATCTCACTTACATTAGGAATACCATCCAGCTCTACAGAGTCATAATAAGGCCGCTCTTTGAATAATTCTGCACTGAAGTCGTGTAATTTAATGTACCCTTGGTATAGAATTTTCATTTCACATTCTAAATTTTTTGATAAGTGACGTATTAAACATAAACCGGCGAATAAGACTGTAGAAAAGAGCATAAGCGATACCGTAGGGATGATAGCACCGCCACTGACTATTACCGCTATGCCAGTAGAAAGAGAAGCTAAGCAAATAATAGCTGCTGACCATAGCATAAGTGTACTAACAAGCCTACCATGTGCAAAATATCCACATTCATTTAACTTATACTCATAAAACTTAGAATCTGTTTTATAAGTAGAAAATACTTGTGTTACTACTTTACACAATTGTTCTTTTGTAAGGTCGAAAACTGCACCAAAATTAGGATCATAGAACGCAAAGCTGCCATCCTCATTTTTCTTTATTAATAAGGCATGACCAGCCTTTCCCTTGAATAGAATATTTCGTGGCATGAAGCATAGAAATGAATAGCCGTTTTCGTTTTTTGCCGACAATTTTAAATTCTCGTCTATGAATCGCGCGAAATTTTCTGGGGTTGACGTGGTCTCTTGACTATATTGATACTTTGTGTTAAACCTATTTTTCATATCTTCACGAATTTTCTTGTGCCGCTTAGAGAGCCCACTAATTTGCTTTGACTTTTCAGAATACTTTTTACTGTTAGCTATATCCTCAAGCTCTTTTATTTCTTTCTCAATTTCATTCAACTTTTGAAATGCAGCTTGTGAGTTTTGTGATTCTACATCTGCATAATATTGATCATCGGTTTTTGCTTCATTCATCAAATCGTCTATTAATGATTTTTCTAATTCTTTTGATCTTTTACGAACTTCTTTGCTTTCCTTAAGAATATCAAGAGCAAGAGATCTTGATATTCCTTGAGATTCTTGCAATCTTTCGTAGAGTTTTATAATTTCTTCAAAAGTACAAAAGTCAAAAAATTTTTTAGAAAAAGTATCCTTATTAGCTAGTAGATTATGGCGGGCAACATAGGCACATAGATATGAGCACAAGCCTTTCACTTCTGTATCATCTTCTCTATTAAAAGCTTTTTTGTATCTTTCAAACATTTCTTTATCAGAACCAATGACTTCCAATAGAGAACCTTGTTCATTTATAATAAAATTATTTCCTATGTTTTCAGGAAATAATGATCTATCCTTATCTTTTATATCAAATAATTTATAAAAAACCTCACCTCTGTTAACTTTCATAGTTTATTACCTCATTATATTAGTTTATAAATTATAGCATTAATTTGTTAATTAAGCAAGTATTGTGTATAATTCCTAGCTTTAATTATACTATAGATAGTATCAACTACGACATAATATCAACTTATATCAAATCCTAGATGACACCTTTTTTGTGCGAATTACTTGCTAATTGCAGTGCTCGTGCGGATGTGCATACCATAATAAAAAAGTCAACCTCACACTTTGGGTTACAGCTTTACTAGATCCTAAAAACTGGCTAAAATGGGCAAACATTTACGAATTGAATTTAGTGTACAATCAGCAAACAAGGGTATTGATATCAACAATACTCTGCAGAGTCGCAATATGGTATGATCACATGCTCTTTATTGATCTGGTTAACATAATCAGTAGAGAGTTTTGTTCTGCAAAAGATGTTTACTACAACATATTGCAATTGTTTGGAATTGCAGGACTGGGTGCTATGGTAAGGCCACTTGGCGCATTTGTATTTGGTCACATTGGTGACAGATATGGAAGGAGGGTGGCGTTAACAATTGCCATCTTGCTAATATCGATTCCGTCTAGTCTCGTTGCGTTTATTCCAGGTTATAGCCGGATAGGTGTAGCTTCCACTATGTTGCTTCTTGCAATCCATGTAACACAAGGAATTGCGCTCGGCGCTGAACAAGGAGGCAGTTCTGTTTATCTCATAGAGCATTTACCTAATAAGAAAAAGCTAGGAATGTTTTTTGGAGTAATAAGTTTTGGTCGCTCCATTGGCGTTTTGCTTTCTGTGGCGATGGTAATCATCTGTAAAAAAACCACTGACTTTAACGCTTGGGGTTGGAGAATACCGTTTACTTTTTCAGCCGTTTTGGGACTGATTAGCGCATATAGTATATACACGCTAGGAGAAACTCCAGCATATGAAAAAAGTCGAGAACAAAGAAATTTACCTGATTTGCCAATAATAGAGCTTATAAAACGCTACAAGAGAGCTCTTACACTTGCTATTTTAATATCTGTACCTGTTAATGTTGCTGTTGGATTCACTATATTTCTTAGAACAATTGCAAAGGAAATAGTATCGGTTGAGACGTATGTAACAACATATATCAACGAAATTGTGCTCATTATAACCAGTGTATTAATGCCGATATTTTCAATAGCATTTGGAATGCTAGCTGATAAGGTGGGAAAAGAGCGCACTGCAATCCTATTCATAGTAATTACTATGGTATTGTGTTGCCCTATGTTATCTATTGCATACCACTATAAAAGTTATCTTATAATTATGCTTAGTGTAATGGTTCTCTCTATAGTAGAAAGGGGTATAAATCCTATAGGAATAGTCGCATCCGAACTCTTCCCCACCAATGTTAGATTTAGTGGAGTGAGTTTGTCACGCAACATCTCTTATGCTTTGCATGGTGGATTTACTCCTATGATATGCACTTGGTTTACTATAACATTCCCTCAAATAAACTTTGCTGCTGGGCTTTATATAGTCTTCTGCTTATTGGTCAGTCTGATAGCAATATTGCAAATAAAACCACGAGATAAAAAGTTTGATTGGTAAAAATTCTGGTATAAACCATACACTTTCCGTTAGTGAAATCGAAAGGATTGCAAGATTAAAAGATACTCAACTTAACCAGTACACGCTGGAATGACTAAGCCTAATTAGGTTCTCAGTTTTTCAAAAAAATCTTTTAGCAAAAAAGAGCACTCTGTTTCTAATACCCCACCATAAACTTCAGGTACGTGGTTACAAAATTGAAATATTTTAGCACCATTTTCAATTCCTCCACCTTTTGGATTATAGGCTCCAAAATATAATCGTTTAATTCTTGCAAAGGAGATAGCTTGAGCACACATTGGGCACGGTTCTAATGTTACATACACGTCAGCATCACAAAGTACCGACGTTGAAAGCAATTTACATGCTTGTTTAATCACTAACATCTCCGCATGTGCAGTTGGATCGTTGGATATGTTGTGTGCGGAAGAAACAACATTGCTTCTACTCACTATTACAGCGCCTATGGGAACTTCGTCACTTTTTTGGGCAAGTTTTGCTTGCTCTATTGCAAGCTCCATGTATCGGTATCTAAACACTTTCCTCTGTTAATCTTCTTTTTTTAGATTTTATTAACTGCTGCCTTAATAAACGATACAAAAAGAGGATGAGGAGAAAACGGCTTTGATTGGAACTCCGGATGAAATTGCACGCCGATAAACCATGGGTGATTTTTCAGCTCCACTGCCTCTATACACGTTCCATCTTCTGACATGCTACTGCATATCAACCCATTTTTTTCTAAATCATCTTTATAATCTAAATTAATTACGTATCTGTGTCTATGCCTTTCCGAGATAGTAATATCACTATACGCATCCGCCATTTTGGAACTTGGGCTTATATTACATCTATACGCTCCAAGTCTCATGGTTCCACCAAGGTCAATGTTCTTATTGCCAGCTAGCTTAATGATTGGATGCTTACAGGTACAAAATTCTTCGGAGTGTACATCTTCAAGCTTAATGACATTGCGAGCAAATTCAATAACTGCAAGTTGCATACCAAGGCATATTCCAAAAAATGGGATATTATGCGTGCGAGCGTAACTTATTGCCGATATTTTACCCTCTACTCCATCATCGCCAAATCCACCTGGAACGAGGATTGCATGAGAATTCTGTAATTTCTCTTCTATGAGTTTTTTGTTGATAGGTTCTTCACCCTTTTCCCTTGAGTTAACCCAATTTATTTTTATCTTGACCTTATTGCTAATAGCACCATGATTTAATGCTTCAACTAGCGATTTATACGCATCAGGGAATTCAGTGTATTTTCCTACTATGGACACAGTGACTTCCTGTGTTGGGTGTCTCATAAAGTGCACTATTTGATCCCACTCAGTTAGGCTTGGTTTTGGCTTATTCAAGTGAAAATGTTCCAAAATTTGTGTGCCAAGTCCACATTGATTATATAAAACCGGCAGCTCATATATATGGCTCACATCGGGAGCAGGTATTACATTAGGCAAAGAAACATTACAAAGATTGGCTATTTTTCTTCTTTGATTATCGGAAATTTCCTTCTCACTACGGCATAATATAATGTCTGGCTGTAACCCTGCAAAATTTAGCTCTCGGACTGAATGCTGTGTTGGTTTTGTTTTTAATTCTTGCGCTGCAGTAAGGTATGGTACCAAGGTCAAATGTATAAGGATAACTCTTTGTTTTCCAAGCTTATAACTGATTTGACGTATGGCTTCCAAAAAAGGTCGGCTTTCAATATCACCTACAGTTCCACCAATTTCACATATTACAAAATCTAAACCTTCCGTACCATTAAAAATAAACGACTTGATTAGATCTGTCACATGAGGAATGACTTGCACAGTTTTGCCCAGATAATCACCACGCCTCTCTTTTTTTAACAGCTCGTGATATACCTTACCAGTTGTGATATTGTCGTCTTTGGTTGCTTTAATTCCAGTAAAGCGCTCATAATGCCCAAGGTCCAAATCAGTTTCAGCGCCATCTTCGGTAACGAATACCTCTCCATGCTGAGTTGGGTTCATTGTTCCAGGATCAATATTCAGATACGGATCAAGTTTCCTGATACGGATCCCAAAGCCATGAGCTTGAAGAAGTGCGCCTACACTTGAAGCAACTAAACCCTTGCCAAGTGATGAAACAACCCCACCTGTTACAAAGATAAATTTAGCTTCCTTCATCAATTTTCAAAAGGAACAGAAGTAGATTCATTTTCTTGTTTTTTTTCTAGTATAATTTTTTCTGCAATTGACTTCTTATGCACATCTTTTGAACATAATCCTGATAATAATAATGTGTTTATAATAAATAATCCGGCAACTATAGCCGTTGTTTTGCTAAGCGGATTTGCAGAAGATTTCACCGGGATCATTGAATTGAGCCCCTGCTGTGAATTGCTAAAGCCACTCAGCGGGCTACTCCCAGGTGGCTGCAAAAGTACTAAAATTACTAGAACAACAACTAATATTATTTGGAGTGCACTGAGTATCGCTACTGACATTATAACAGGGCTGAAAATAAAAATTTTAGAAGCATGGAGTACATAAGTCAAGAGATCTATTCAAGTAAACGAGCGTTGTGTCTGGAATAACAGAGATTTATTAAATATTTTACCTTAAGATCCTAATTTCTTATTATAGGAAATACACAGCAAGCAATTTATTGATGGTGAAAGATTACAAAAAAGGGCATAGAAAGCGCTTAAGAGAGAAAATTATTCTGGATAATGGACAATCACTGCTCGACTATGAGGTTTTAGAGCATATTTTGTACTCATACCAACTCTCATAAATAACTAGACAAATAATTAACAGAGCAAATGGTTTTGATCGAACTTTCCGTAATATCTCGAATAAATTCAGATACAGCATTTTCGAGTAATTTAATAGA
>JAISAR010000100.1 GCA_031266615.1 Rickettsiales bacterium | reverse complement strand
TCTATTAAATTACTCGAAAATGCTGTATCTGAATTTATTCGAGATATTACGGAAAGTTCGATCAAAACCATTTGCTCTGTTAATTATTTGTCTAGTTATTTATGAGAGTTGGTATGAGTTAATATCTAAACCTTCTCCTAATAAAGTGTTGACTAAATCCAACTGACCATTTCCTGCTGCTAAATGTAGCGGTGTAAGACTAAGACGTTTCTGAGTTTCATAATTTTCATTTAAAAACTCTACAAAAAATTGTAGCTGATCCAGATTATTAGATATTCTATTAGTAAACATAAAGGCCTCGCATGAAGAATTTATGTAAAATATAGTATCTACAAGTTTTTAAGCAAGATAAATCTTCTTCTTAAAAAAGATACTGTATCCAACCTGTGTACTTATAACTTTTTTATTTGATCATGGGTGATCAGCTATCTCATCTGCAATAGAGACACTTGCCTTAAGTAGCTACATCAAATTTCTCTGTTTTTTGCCCTTTTTTTTCGCTGATGATGATGTCTTCATTCTTCTCAGTAGCCAATATTCTTTTTAAAGTATAATCGTTACGTGCACCAAAGCATTAATAATTATACACAATTGTGAAGAAATATTCAATCTTTTTATTGTTTTGAATGTGTTGATGAAAAAAACGTCTGTCAGAGATCATCTGAGAATTGCATTTTAGGCTTTAGATGTAGAAGGGGTCTTATCGTCTTTTTATAAATACTCTAAAAATAGGCTTAAATCGCCAAGAGATGGATATCATGAATTTAGTAGCGTAAAAACATCAAAGATACCTCATATCATAAAGTTTAATGTCAACATTTGGTAGCAACATTCCCGATTTACAAAGCAGAGTCAATAAAGGTTGCAAATAATCTACGTATGTTGGACGTTTCTGTTGATGCTATTTCTAAAATAACAGATTTATCTATTGAGGAACTTGAAAATCACGCTTCCAAAACTTAACCTGAATTAAAAGCAACATTAGTTTACTGATTTCTACACAATATATTAAAATATCAACAAAGGTGATTACATAATTAATTATCTGCATTGCTGGATGAAATTCTTGTGCTTCTGTATTCAATATATAATATTAAAAAAATATTTTAGTAAATTTATTAAAGTAGATACTAGAAACTCGCTTATTTCGTTTTTCTAGCTCAGTTATAGTTTTGGATTTTGCTTGCAGAATTTGTCTATCACTTTCTGGTTATCCTCTATCATTTTACTTGCCTCTTGCTGAAGAAATTTGATATTTTTGAGTGTAATATTGTCCATCTCAGTCGATGCTACTTTCAATTGCGATTGTATTCTTATGTATTTATCATCTATTACTTGTTCTAGTTGATAATCAACGCAATCCAATCCAGAAGCAAACATCACATTCAGTAGTGGCTTGATCCACCCTATTTTGCCAAATCTCCTTGAGTTAGCATACTTTATACTTCTATTTGTTCCACCAGTACCTATTGATAGCAGTATAATCTCATCATTTGGAAATAACCTTTTACCACTTGCATATGCACAAGCCGCTGGATTATTGGCAAACACTCCGCCATCTATCAACACTCTCTCTGTTTGGCTAATTTTCAGACGTTTTGGTGTGAAGTACGTTGGAGCAGCTGTTGTAGCTCTGAGTGCATCTTTCAACTTAATGTTTTTTTCTTTCCAACTTTTGAAGAAAAATTCACAACTATTGTGAATATCATAACTGGTGAGTAGTAGATTACTTGCAACATCGGCCATAGTACTTTCACCAAAGTATTTGTTGAGAATAAATTCCATATTTCTATACGAGTACTGAGAACCACTCAGCCAAGAAGCAATTGATTTTCTCCAAAATGATGATTGAAAGATATAAGCTCCATACTCTTGGTAAAGTTCAACTAAATCATTGGCAGAGTATTGAGGTTTATTGCTTTTACAAAGTCCAGCAACAATAATCCCACCGGTTGAGGTTCCTGCCATTAAGTCAAAAATCTGGGAAATTGGCTTTTTTGTTCTAGATTCAATTTCTGCTAGAATAATGGCAGGAATTATTCCTCTGATTCCACCTCCATCAACAGATAAAATATACTTTGCCACTTTTTTATTTTTGTCTCTGCTCAAGTTCATTAACTTCCTCAGCAAGGTTTTTGACCCTTTCTTCAAGGCGATAGATGATTTCTGTAGTCCTTTGATTTTGCTCTATAAATTTATCATGCATATGCACTCTTAAGTCGAGCTTAGCTAGCCACCAGATCAATGCTATTGTTTGTATCACCATAGTAGCAATTACTGCTACAGGGATCTTTCCTGTGTTTGTCATCTTTTTTAAAGGAAAAGTTGTATATATACATATACAAGATTCATCAAAAATACGTCCAAAAAATCTTTTCTAAAATAAAGTTAATTAGTTGCACTAAACAAGCGATGTAAATAATATAATCAACATGAAATCTAGCCTTTTTTGGAAATTGTTAACAAGTTCAATAATACCAATAATATGCGTTATTGTTCTGTATCAGCACTTTAGTACAGACCAATTATCAAAAGATGTGCCAATAAAAAGTAAGGCAAGTGGCAATGATCTGGAAACATTATCTACTGCAGCTGAAAAATGTAATTTAGATACTATAAGATCCTTAATAAAAAATGTAGTAGATATCAATGCTACTCATCATTTTGGTGCAACATCATTACACTATGCTACAAGCGGAGGCTGTTTAGAAGTCGTAAAATTTCTAACTGAAGAAGGCATTGATGTAAATACTACTGATGCTTTTAGCTGGACAGCTCTGCACTATGCTGCACGAAAAGGACATCTGGAAATTGCTAAATTTCTACTGAAAAATGGAGCAAATCCTTCTGCTAAAAACAAAGATAAAAAAACTCCTTTAGATCTTGCTGTAGAGGAATTAAACAATAATAAAGAAGATATCTATGAGGAAATTATCAATTTACTTTCCAACTATCAATTATTCCCGTAACAATAGTACGATAGCCAAGGTTATCAATTACATGCTCAGCCCTATTTATTATCCATTTACCATAAACTCCTTTGCGAAATCCAGAAAGATTAATCTTTGCTTCAGCAAATAATTCAGGATTTCCTGGCATTGTGACATTGAGTGTTGCTGCATTACTCATCAGCTGATTCAACTTCGCAGATGCTGCACTTTGTGCCAAATCACTACTTGCATAAATATCTCGCAAAATATAGCTTGGTTCTTGATCACCTACTTTTTCCGTTATTGTCTCTGCTTTTTCATAATCATACCAGTAAGCAATAACCGAGCCATATTGATTACGCTCATTAAATTTTACTTTCCAATTTGTAATATCTCTAGGTGTTAAAGTAATAGTGCTTAAAGTTTTTCCGGTAACTGATTTTGCTTTTCCTTTTGAAACAAACAGTAAATATCCTCCTGCAGGTTTTGCTATTGCTCCATAAATTTGAGCAAGCATGGTTAAAAAATGCATATCGCTCTCTGCAGTTTGATCAATATGTGATATCATGATATTTACAAACTCTGCAGCAACTTTAGCTTGATAGCCATGTTTGTCTGCAATCTTTTTTACCAAATCATTTAAGGTGATTTGATGCCACTCATTAAACACTTGTTCCTTTAATGACTCTTTTAGATCCGCTGCATGACTTTTAATCTTTAGTGATTGTGGCGGGCCTTGTAGCGTAATTTCATTTACTATATAATCTCCCATTGGCACAATGCCAGTTTCCTTATACCCGAGTAAAATATTTAGCTTTGCCCCAGTTCTAGGAATCTCAAATAATGAATCACGGTCATCAAGATGAATTACAGCAGTATCACTTATTACTCCTGCTTCATCAGTAATATGCATTGATACCAATCGACTTTTCACCAATTCAGTGATGGAAATGCCCTCTACTGAAATACTAAAGTCTGGTGTCATTTTAATCCCATAGTTTTACTACTTGCTTTTGTGTCTCTTTTTGAATAACAGGAAGTTTAATGATTAATCCTGCAGGAAGACTTTTATACTCTGCAAGTCCAGGATTAGCTCTTAACACAATCTCAACTGCTTCTGAGCTGAATCCATAGTAGTTCCAGCAGATTAAATCTAACATATCATTTTCCTTAGTTTTGTAGTACATCATTGTCAGCTGCAGTAAAGTCAGTAGTGTTATTTTGTGATGATAAATTGCTATAATGTTTTAAACTTAAATGAAACTCAATCTTTCTTGGTTCACCATTTGGAAAAAAATATTTCTGCGTTTCTTCTATTTTCACAATAACAAAATGGCCTAAAATGTTACCTTGGCCATCAATAAGTAAAAGAGGTTTCGATGAATTTCGCATATTATTTATTTGCTTCAGCCCTCCTGAATAGATTACTCCTGCAAGCTCAACAATGTCCTCTCCAGGACCAATACTTTGAAGCAATGGCTTTTCCCCAATACGCTCAAGTGCAGGCCAGCGATATTCACTTCTGCGTGTAAAGCCTTGCTCAATTAATGAAAATCTATATGGACCAAGAGATAACATAATTTAATTTATATCGTAAAGTGCGCCACTAAATTGCTCTCTAATTCGCTCCATTACTTCATCAGCAATGCTACGTGTATCTTGCCCAGGGGTTGAATGAATATTAATACTGAAGTGATTATTTTGAGTTTTATTCTCTATAGCTTTACTGTGTGCCGCAATGGGGTACTTAAGAGAATCACTTATAACGTTATTTACAGACTTAACTTCTAGTTTAGACTCATTTCTTTTATTCCACAGATTACTGATTGTTCTAAAGGGCTGAGTAATATTATTCCAAAATTTTCCTACCCAATCAGAAAAAGATTTCCATACAATTTTCACTGATTCCCAGATAGTAACAAAAAAGTTCTTTACCACTTGCCATTTGGTAATTATCAAAGTTGCAGCAACAGCAAGACCGCCAATAACGAGTCCCATAGGATTACTCATTAAAGCAATTGTCAATGCTTTAAATCCAACAATAATTGCTGGAAAAACTGCAGAAAGACCTATTTTTACTAAAGTAATAACAGATCCAAACATTCTCCAAGTAGACAAAAAAGCGAATAAGGAACCTTTTACAAAAGTCCAAGCATAGCCAAGAGATATAGCTGCTATTTTAATGCTAATCAACGCTGTAGTAGTACTCATGATTACTGTAGTCAATACTGGATATTCCTTGGCATAAAGTGCTACTTGTGTAGTTGCTGACCTCAGAAGATTAACAGTAAAATTTAAAGGTGGTAATAATACAGAACCAAGATTCATTCCTACTTCTGCTATTGAATTCTTAAGTAGCTGAAGATTATTTGCTGTAGTATTTGCTCTATTTTCAAACTCTCTTTGCATTGAGCCCTTATATTCCCCGTTTATTAATCGTAAAGATTTTTTGTACTCGTCAAGACTACCAATGAGTAGTGCTATATCGTCTTGATATTCAAGACCAAAGAGATCAAAAAGAACGCTAGAACGTTCTTGCTTACCTAGTTTTGCAATTGTTTCTAAAAACTTAACTAATGTGCCTTGTGCATTCTTGCCAATTGCTTTTTCAAATTCCTTAGCATTTATTTTTAGCTGCTGAAAAGCTTTTTGAAAATTGCCACCTTGCTTACTTGCTGTTTGCAACTTACTGAGCATCGCATTAATTGCTGTACCTGCTTTTTCGGGGGTCTTACCAAGACTAATGAAGCTACTTGCTAAAGCTCCCGCTTCTACTGCAGTTAAGCCAAATTGCCTTGCTGTACCACCGATTCTGTTTAATGCAGGAACAATGTCTTTAGCTTTTGCTGCAGTGTTATCAGAGATATGGTTTATTGCATCACCAATGCCTTTCATTTCACCAATTTCAATTTGATAAATATTAGAAAGTTTAGCAATAGCGTCTCCTGCTTCTTCTGCTGACATATCAAATGCAGTTGCCATTTTGGCCACAGTGTCTGTAAAAGTCGTAAGATCTTTAGCTTTAATACCAAGTTGACCACCACTTGCAGTAATTTGCGCAAGTTCTGCCGCAGATAGCGGAATTGTACGCGACATTTCCTTTAATGTTTCCCCAAGTTTTGTTAAGCCATTTACATCTGTATCTTCAAACTTTACAACTTTCTTTACATCAGCCATGGCACTCTCAAAACTAATTGCAGCCTTAAGTGGTGCTGCAAGGGTGAGGCCAAGTGCCACAGCATCCATCATTTGAGCTTTGAAATTTGCTCTTTGTGCTAAAACTCCTTTACGTTTTTGCATTACGGAATTTAAAGCTGTATAGTTATTTTTAAGCTTTTCAATAGAAGAGCCAAGTTTAACTTGATCTCCAATAAGAGATTTTATATCTCTACCACTTTTACTGAACTCCGTGCGTAAATGGTGGAGAGCACTTCTTTTTTGTAAATAAGCTGTTTTAGCTTTCAGTGCTGCAGTTTTAGACCTTGTAAACTCGTTTTGCAGGCTCTTACTTGGTGCTCCTGTATTTTTTATCTGCTGAGCAAGAGATTTTGTTTTTATTTCTAGTTCATTCCAAGAACGCCTAGCAAGCAGAGCATCGTGGCTTAATTGTTTAAACTTGGATACTGATTTACTTGATGATTCAAGTTGTTTTATCGTACTACCAATACGAGAAAGTTGCTTCGTGCTACCTGCTATCGTACTATTAAAACTGCTTTGCAGTGTTGCTCCAATTACTATAGAAATTGCCTTCATTTGTATAATTTTCCGCTACTTTCAAACCAAGTAATAAATTCTTCAATATCCATATCAAGCCACTGATTGATTCCACCACCAACCATTGAGCTAAGTGATAATATGCTCAACCTCAATTCTTCTGCTGAGACAAAAAACCTTGTAACGCTTCTTGAATCTTATTGTAGTCTGCTAAATCAAATTCTTCTACTGCTTCTCTTGAAATACTTGCAAGATTTGCAATCAGTGCTACTTCTTTCTCTGCATCGCTATTACCCATACGTTCAACAGCTAAACGATCTCGAACTTTTGGACGGCGTAGAGTTAGCTCTGAAACTAAAATTCCATCGATTTTTATTGGTTCAGTTAATTTAATTTTTTGCATTGTTTTACCCTTTTAGTTAAATTCCTAAAGCTGTGCGCATAGAAGTCATTTGATCAACACCATCGATCTTGCGAATCATATTCTCAGCGTCAATTTCAATCAATTCTCTGCCATCAATGGTAAGCTTATAATAGTTAGCAGCAATTATACATTTTAGTGTTGCTTTTTCAGCAGCCTTCCAGTTACCAAAATCAAGTTCCTTAAAGAGCCCTCTTAAGTTAATTACTACTGATTCGGCATCACTACTTCCCTGCAACCCTCCTCTTAAAGTAAGAGAGACTGCATTATTGTTTATCAATCCGAAAAGTCTAAAGAGCTCAGAGTCATATTCAGCAAAAGTGAGCTCTGCTTCAAGTTTTTCCATACCAATATCAATGCTGACTGGTATATCCATTCCACCTCCGCGATATTCCTCAGTTTTAATTGCAAGTTTTGGTAAGCTAATTTCATCAATACGCCCTGCATAGCCTCGGCCATCAACAAAGGCAGTAAAATTCTTTAAAATTTTTGGTAGCATTATATTAACTCCTCAATGTAATCATTAATTAAATGTGAGCGGAAAGTAATCTGCTCAGCAGGATAAGGTGGAGTGAAGTTGAAATCAAAGTAGACTTTACCATCGGCGATACTTGCTGCAGTATTTAAATCTGGGTTTGCATAACATTTTCCTCCAAGAATAGCACCAACTGCTTTTAAATGTGCAAGGTAAGCATTTACACCTTCAATTACATCATCCAAATATGTACGAGTAATGTTTCGATCAACTGCCCAAAGGTGTGCACGAAGAAGACTATCATTAATTAAATCTGCTGTTCTTCTTACTGATAAAAACTTCCACTTTGAATCGTTTGAACATGTTCTATTTCCCCAAAGCCTATAGCCATTTTGATGAATTATCGTTGTTACTTCATTTTCACTCAAGTGGTTTGCTCTACAATTTGTATTACCGAGCGTAAAATCAATAGGCCTGCTTGTTCCAACAATACCGTTTATTTCTTTATTTGAAGGTGAGTGCCAAAATCCTTGTTCGCTGTCTATTTTAGCTATTAAACCTGCTACAAAAGAACTTGCTGGCAAGATTTCTTCTTTTCCTTCAATAAGTACCTTCACCCATGGATCAACTACGTAAACTCTTGAGCTGCCTACACTTTTTCTCCATTTTATTGCTTCTTCATCATTAGTATTTGGCCCATCTGCTACTATTATGCTTCTCAGCTTTTCTGCTATAGAAATTAATGCTGCAACTACTGGATTTTTGCCATCTTCTGGTAGTTGGTGAGTAAATTGAGGTGCAATTAATATTCTTGGAGCAACATGAACTATGCTTTCACTACTGAGGAATGCTTGAATCCCTTGATACTCTCCAGTCTCTTTATCAACACCGCCAATTATATTTTTCAGCGTCTCTTCTTCTTTTAATTTTGGATCGCTGTTTTCACTTTCTTTAACTCGAATAACTACTACTGTTGCACCAATCTGGGAAAATATTCCGTTTATTGCAGAAGGTAAACTACCACTCTTTCCAAGTTTTGCTGCTTCTTTTAAGCTTCCTGCTATTAGTACTGGTTTATTCAGTGGAAATTTTTGCTCATCAGCTTCAGGTGCAGTACCAATTACACCTATCACTGATGATTTAGCTGTACGTACTGTTCTTGACCCTGAGGTTACCTCAATAACATTTACACCATGTAAAAATTGTTCTGTCATTTTTTTTGCATTCTTTGTTTAAAATCATTGAGCAAAGTCTGTAGCTCTACTTCACTTTTAGCTTCTTCAATTTTCCTCTTCGCCATGTCTTCCAACTCCTCGCATTTCACTATTGCTTTTTTCGCTCTTTCTACTTTTTCCTCAATTATTTTTGCCATCTCTACTACTGAAATTCCTCGTACTTTTGCTAAAGGCTCTATAATTTCTGTATCCCTGTCATTTGTAGATTCTGGTGCTGCTAAGATGTTCGCTGCGGCTTTCTCTTGTATTTGATACGATTTAGATTTTTGATGAGATACTCCTGTGTATTGGTTAGTATAGTTATCATAATAAGCACGAAGATTAGAAAGTGCAGAAAACTTCGCATTTTGCAGTAATTCCAATTCAATATCTTCTTGATTCCGCTGAGCAATTTCTCCTCCTTCTGTTAAACAATAACTTTTTTGCCAGTCAAAATTCTTTGGTGCTTCATACCAATCATTTCCAGTTGGCTTGTTTTCAAGTGTTGTTGTTTCAATCTGCTTGTGGTTTTCAAAACGTATATAAATAGTCATAAATTCCTCCTCATTGCCATATTTGATTAGTTCGTTCTAACCCTGGACATTGCCAAGCCCTTAGCGTCCTTTCCACATCTACTTCAAGCCCTGTAGTCAGAAAATTGCTACGTATGTTATATATTCCCCACTGAATAAATTGACCATAGTTGTGTACATAATTTGATGCAAGCATACCTTGACTAACTTGTGTCCTGGAATACAGGTAAGATGATGTGTAAAGTAATATTGCAACTGTTTTTCCTGCTGGAATCTCCACATTACCAGATCCAGCTAATTTGCTATCAGAACTCGTGTATTGGTAAACATTTTTCCACATGATTTTAGAGATTCTTGACTTACTGGAATTGGTATTATCTGGCGTTCCCACAAATAATCCTGCACCTCCATACTCCGTACTCGAATACGATGATCCAACAAATTCCATCGTTTTATTTATGTTCACATTTGTTGTATTTTTTACAAATACTACTCCAAGTGCAGCATATGGGTAATAGTATATTTGATCATAACTACCAGAAAAACTGTTTGTGTATAACTCTCCGTAAATAAATGTTCCCTTGCTTCCCTCTATAAAACTTAGTTGTCTTGGCCGATAAAAACTAACGTAATCTGTATCGTATGTATGGCTACCTGCTAGTAGTTGTAACATATAGTCAGTTTTTGTTATATCACTACTCCACTTTCCAAGCTCTGTCATAAAAGTTCCGTGGCCAAAGTAATTATTTTTTCTTCCAAGTACACCAAATAAGAAAGGTAATGCTCCAGGTTCAACCATGTTGCGCTTTCTTATTTCATTTATAAGAGACGCTTTTAACTGTTCATCCCGAGTTTTTACCTCATTAGAGATGTTTTCAATTCGAGTTTCTATTTCTCCTATAATTGATGAGCCAGGTGGTACATTATTAACAGCACGAAAATCTTCTACTAAACCTTTAAGACCATCTTTATGACTGTTACTAATGCTATTTATTGCTGCAATATTGGCATTCTTTCTCGTATCAAGTAGCGATAAATTTGTTGTCCCTTTTTCATCAATTCTCTTTAATAACTGCTTCTCTGATTCAGAGATCACTGCTAAAGAACTAGCTTTTTTATTATCCAGATCAGTTAAGTGTTTTTTTGCACTATCAAGAAGTTCTTTTAGCTTACCATCTGTCATCTGCACAATTTCAGAAACCGCACTTTTGTCGACTATTGATTCCAGTGCTTTAGCAAGATATGCTAATTGATCTGGAGTACTGTTTTCTGCTAAATCCTTAAGTCTTTTTTGTAGTGCATCAATTATTCCTTTTACTTCAGTCATCTGCACAACGTTGGAAATAGCTTTTTTATCTGCTATCAATTCCAGCGATTTTGCAAGATATGCCAGTTGATCAGCTGTGCTACTTACTGCTAAATCCTTTATCCTTTGGTATATTGCTTCTTTCATTCCCAAAAATTCAAAAAAGTTTCAAATCTAAATCGTTCAAAATTACTTTTCAGTTGATTATGTTTATTTTCTCCCTTACTCATATCCTCATCTATTTTTTCTATAGCTTTTCGAATACGTACTACATCTTCCACTGCAATATTTTCTGGATGTGGTAGTGTATATCCTCGTTTGCTTTGGTCATTTGGCATTGATTCAAGTAATAATCACTCGCAAATTTTTGACTTTAGGACGATAGATAACTGTTCCACTTAAAACTAATTTTATCCTTGTCTCATTGCCATTAAAGTTTGTCAGCACATGAGTTCTCTCTACCCAATTTTCTCCAATTGGTTTTCCTGATGTTAAATTTACTAATTGCCATTCTCCCACGTTTTTCTCTACATAAGTTTTAATGTCTGCAGTGCCAGGTATTAGCGCATCATATGTTATGGTAATCTTAGTGTTAGCTCCTGCTGTAATACTTCTTGTAACATAATCTCCAGACTCTGAAAGATTACCTAGAACTAGCTGTAACCCTGGATATAGCACTGGACTTTTTTCTTTTGACCCTTTTAAATTTGCCTTTACTGTTAACTCTCCAGATAGTCTTTCACGCAGCGCGAGCGGCAAGTTATCAGATAGAAAATTTTCTTTTCCCTCTTCATCTGTTAGAATAAATTCTGCATTGGTATCAAATGCTACTTTTTCGACGTTCGTCAAAACAATTAAATCTGAAGTATTGTTTGCTGTCACTTTGCCCAGATCAACAACATGAGAAACTTCGCTAAATTTTGCAGCTAGTAATCGAAACGTTAAATCTAAATTTTGATGTGGAGTCCACGTGCTTGCATTGCTAGATGACAGTAATACTCCTACTTGATAAGGCTGACTTGTTACCCAACGACTATTTACTGCATCATATTTGCCAAGCTCTGCTATTTTTACTGCAGTACCCGGATCATCGGTAAGCAAAATTATTGCATATTCTCTACCAGCTTCACACCAGACAGGAGACCAAGTAATACGTGTTGCTGTGCCATCTATCTTTATATCTTTTGGCTCAATATAGCTTTCAGCAATGACAGTTTGCGAGGGCATTCCCACTGCTGTTTCTCTAATCTGCACAACAACACGTTTTTTGCCTTTATTTACAAACCATAGCTCTACACCCCCTATGTGCCTACTTTCACTTAAAGTAAATGTTTGGGCTAAAGGATCAACTCTTCTTGCTGCGATAACTCTTCTTCTCTCTTCTATGGTAATAGTTTTTTTACCAGTATAAGTTGCTTCTCCATAGCTTCCTTTATCACCGTAAAACTGTACTAATTTAGTACCTGCTGGAATATTTGCTGGGATTTTTATCTTTCCCTTTAATTTTCCCTGGTTGTTAGCTCTTTTTTCCACCTTTTTTGCCTTCTATGCTATTGGTTGAATACTTAGGCCATCAAATTTTACTTCCTTAAGCTTTTCACTGGGCTCAAAACCTTCAATTTCAAAATTCTGTACTGCTTCTCTCATAAATTCAGCTTCGTATGTTCTGCTTGACAATAGCTCTGTGGTTTCCATAACATTAAAACCTCTTGTCACTGGACTTTTCCAATTTGTGGTGGCCTCGGTCCAGTGATCAATGTTTTTATTTAGAGTAACTTTTGCGGTTACTTTATCAAAAGCTTGATATGGATTAATTTTTTCACTTTTAGTCTGTAAAAGCTGTTCCAATACCGGCTCAAGTTCATACGGTAAAAGATAAGGTTTTGTGCTCTTTTCAACATCAATAATTTCTACGTCTATCGGTAAAATTAGTTCCTTATTTACTATTGCTGCAGATTGCAAAATTCCTTGATCACGCATATCATCATCAAAGAATGAATCAACAAATACTCCTTTTTTGGTGGTAGGTTCTCTTGAATTTGCATCACTGCGTAGACGTTCCTCTGCAACCAGCGCATAAAGATCATTTATTCCTTTTTTCATTGCTTCAAGCTCATTCATCGGTACAGCATGAATAGCATTATTCACTATTTTTACCCCTTCGCCTTTTTTCCACGTCTGATGAATGTAGCAGAGCAAAAGTTGTCCGCTAGGTGCTTTAGGCATCGATGGTCGCCAAGAGTGGGAAATTCCTTTTATTCTTCTTACCACCCCTTTTGCATCTATAGTGATTAAATCATAGCGGGGCATTTTCCACGTATAATCAATCAGAATCAAGCTGTTATCAACTGCTCCCCTTACTTTACACCCCTCTTCATTTATATCTTCAGGGCTTACATGAGTGCGACAGCGGTAGGTTATCAGGTAACTACTTCCAGGTGCTGGTTCTTTGCCGGGTAATGACCAATCGACGTTTCCTGCGTTTAACTTATAGTCTATACTATTTTCATAAATAACATTACCTTGTTTAACTTGAATAATCTCAAGTACTGCAGAATCAGGTATCGGATCAACAGCTCCAGAGTATGAACCGTGAGTAACGGCAAATGTTTTTTGAACAGTTATATCTACTTTTTTGATTTCACTTATTGGAAAATCATTAACTTTAAGTTCCATTACTCTTTGGCTATTTGGCTGAAAAGTATGTGGCTCTGATTCAACTGACTTTATATCTGGATCTTCATCAAAAGAAATGCGAATACTGTGAGGTAACTCAATTTCATAACCGTCAACATGAGCTTTTCCCTCATTAATCACGAATACTTGCTTTTTGCCCTCTTCTTCCTTTTGCAAAAACATTACTTCTAGACCGTTTACTACGTAAGATCCATTTGCTTCTTTGTCATAACGAGCAAGAGCGGTAGTTACTATGTTTGCTTGTGGTGGTGGTGAATGTTCTATTAATACTCCATTTTCAATGTTATAGATTGGATAAAACTCTCCTGCAGAAAAACGTGGAGAAAGACCTTCTGCTTGATAACCCCAAATGGTGGAAACTTTAAGCCTTGCAGCTCCTACTTCTTGATAATTACGTGTACCAACAGCAGGATCACGAAGATTTTCATCCTCAAGTTCTGTAATAGTAGATTCTAGATAATAAACACCTATGCGAACTGTAGTACTCAGTGGAATAATAAACTCTTTTTCCTCTACTTTTCTCACCGCTCCATGAAGATAGATTTTTCCTGCTTCAAGTGTAGCTTTACCAGTTTCTCTATCTATAATACAATTGCTTCCTGTGATAACATCACCATCACGAAATATTGCATCACCTATGCCTTTAAGCTTAGAGAGAGCATATTCTTGCGTCTCGTTTAATTCTGCTGACTGTAGACCCCTTCCTGCCAAGAACAAACTTTTTTCGTATTCTTTGTCAGGATTAAAGCGGTTATAATAATTTTTAAGTGTCATTTTTTTCTAAAATGTTACAACAAAGGAAAAAGTTTCACGAGTGGCTGCTGTTCTGATTAGTGGTACTGTATGCTCAAGTACTAACAAAATTCCAGGATTTTCCACGTCTTTTGGCTCAAAATATCTCTGTCCTGTAGGTAATCCTTCTTTTACTTTAGTACCAACCATAACCCCTAATTCCCGTATAACTTGATTTGCTGCGTCCGTGAAATCGAAAGTAAATTTAAGATACAGATTATTGGTTGGTACATTCGATGGTTTAAACCTTCCAGATGGAGTCACAAATTCTCCATTCTCATCACCGCTGCAGAAGAGTATCTCATCGACAACACGACGTCCAACTTCCTTAATTAATGTTGCAGAAGTAATTAGTTCCGGTGGTGTGTCTTGAGTATACTCTATAGTGATTACGCTATCTGCTATAATTGCACCATTTTCTACACGCTCAATAGCGCCTGAGCTACCATCAACTATATAATCTATGCTTGACTGATAAATTGTTTGCCCTGTATAAACTTTTACATCTTTAATAGTGTGGTGATCTAAACTTATCTTGCCGCCTGCTGTAAAAGTTTTTTCAACTTTGTAGCTGCTTTCCCAGGTAGAATCTCCAGATCCCCAAGCAAGGTGTATAGGTTGTTCCCTAATACTTGCAGCAATAGCTGCTCTACCTGATTGTGTAAGTATTGACATGTGCGATCGATCAATGTAATTGATGTTATATATATACAAGATTCGTAGAAAAAACGTCCAATTTTTTTGCAATAATGGGCTCAAAATCTTTCCAAGGGCGATTTAAGTGGCGATGTTCATGCCAAGTAACCATACCTGGATAGAATGCTGCTACGTAATTTTCTAGTTCATGAATAGAATCCTTCTGCTTTGAATCTGAGTCATTTTGACAATCAATATGATATTCCGCTAGATTAAACTCTATTATTCTTTGATCAGTAAAATTCTTTGTTTCATAGTGATAAGTTACACTAAATCGCTCTAAAATTGGTGTGCGTTGAAAGTTCCAAATCTGCTCAGAGAGCTTATCTTCACTTAAGTAAAATGTACGCTCTATTTCTTCGTAAACAGTTGGTGCAAAACAAGCATTAATATCCCCTAAATTCCAACTATCTGACAATACTACCAACGCTTTAGCAAACTTAATTTCTGGCAATAAACTCTGTGGTAGAGGATATAGTGCTTTTAAGTTATACCACTGATGACTTCTTTCATATATACCGTTGTAATTCTTCGTATGAGGCTCTGTTTCTCCTAATATTGCAACATCTAACCTATATAAATCATTACTGTAGCTTCTATCATAATGTGATCTAAAAGTGCCAAATTTAAATCTTGGATTTCCTATTTTCAGTTCAAATGAATTTTTTCTTCCAAACGATAACACTGGTCCTTCTTTTGCTATTTTTACACCTGAGTAGTCTGAAAGAAGATCTCCAAAAATACTTTCATCTAACATAAACCGCTGAGCATTGTAATAGTCATTGAATATTCGCATTAATCGAGATCTTGCCGGTGCAGAAAGTTTTGCCAGAGCAATTACACTATCGACAAAAAAGTCATTAGGAACATCAGAGATGCCAATTTGAAATTCAGCAAAATGCTCTCCTGGTGGTTCTTCTTGAATGGTAATATTATTAATGTTTGCCCACCTAAGTGCCATCTTCAGTGACTGTGGTGTACCGCGCAAACGTTGAAATCTTATTCCGTTTTGCTTAGCTAAGACCCATTCTTTTAATGCACTCTTAGTAACTTTCTTACCCCAGGATAAAATTTCCCCCAAGCCGTATTCCGCTACTAGCCACGGCAACATTTCAGTCTGTGAGTTAAATTTAAATCCCCGTAGAGAATTTGCATCAAGAGAATAATTAATTATGTCTGTAAGTATTTGCTCTTGCTTTGAAGCATTTGGAGGAAGTATCACCAATTTTTACCTAACACTTAAATCACTTAAAGCAACGCATTCATTATTTTGTACAATTATGTCTTCTATGGGCTCTGTAAGCTCCATATTCTGCATACCTTCTATAAAGAGGTGGGCAATAATCCATGATCTGGTAACATTCCACCCTAAACCTTTAGCAGATTCAAGATCTTTGATAAATTGTTCCTTTGCAGCTTCGATAACATCTTTTGATGCAGTAGGGTAAATATGCACTTTAGCATGAATAGTAATGGGAATAATACCACAGCCAATAACTGTAAGCGTATCTGTTAATACACGAATATCATCGCGAATAACGTGATTTCTGACGATCTCTAGCAATTCTTCTGAAGGTACTCCATCATTTTCTGTGGAAAGTATTGAAATCTGTACACTTCCTGGTATAGGTGATACCACTTGCGCATCTTTTACTCTTGTGTCAGCAGATAATGCATGATAACGATAATGCTCTTTGCTTCCTGCTGTTGACCAACCAACAATTTTGGCTTTTACCCGCTTTCTTAAGGATTCATCATCCTCTGATTCCTTCCGCACAACGCCATAAAATTCAGCTAAGAGATTAAGGTCATTGTCCTTTGCAAAAGCAAGTAAATTTGCTTTTGCTGCATCATTAATCCTTTGCCTAAGCAAAAGTTCACGCCAGGCTGCCACTTCCAGGATTTTTATTGCTGGATCACTCTCGGTTAGCGCAGAAAAATTTTTATCTCTATGAACTAACTCTTCTTTCATGCGAGAAAAGATTTCCTCAAATTTTGATGTTTCGACAATATTTGGTGTTTTCATCCTACTACCTTATATTACACTATAATACCATCAAGGCGAATCGGCTCTCCATTTGGTAGATAGGTTCCTTCTAAAATGAGAGTTACTTTGCCTTCTTTAATTTCTGTTATTTGTACACGTTTAAGCTTAAATCGACGCTCCCACTTTTCTAATGCTTCTGCAACTGCTGCATAAAGCTCTTGTGCAAAACCAGGTACAATTGGATGATCAATCAGCTCAAATAACCTTGATCCATAATCTCGGCGCATAACACGAGCACCAATTGGTGTAGTTAAAATATCAACTATTGATTGTTTTAAATGCTCTATTCCACTTATTGTTTTACCAGTTTCAGAATTCATACCACGCATATCACTTACCCTGCAAAGACATCATTGCTTCCTTGTTCTGCTTTTGCTCCACAAGAAATTAGGTCACCAGTACGAGCAATGGCTTTGCCATTTACAAACACTGAATCTGACCCCTCAAGAAGGAATTGACTAATATGTGGTGACTTATAAGGGTCTGTTGATGCATGTTGTGACCATTCATCTCCTTGACGATGCACAGGCCTACCATTTACAAACACATTACTGCTTCCTCCTATGCCAGGGCTTTGTAGATAATCTCCATGTTGGTTACACATATCACCAAAACGAACAACTTTTCCCTGTTTTGCCAAACTTAAATCTTTGTCTGATTCTGAAAGTCGTTTTTGCCCTAACAATGAACCTCTTGTTTCCTCCTCTCTTCTTGACTCATCTTCACATCCTGATTCATATCCACTTAATTCTGATGTTTGAGAGGTATACTCAATATCACCAATCATAATACCCTTATCATTATTAGCTCTAACATTTTTCTCCGGCTAGTTTAAATCTATTTTTTTCGCATTTAACTTAATGCCACTCTCAGTAATCTCTAGACTTGAGTTCCCAACCTGTAAGACAATCTTTTCATCAGTTATATTTGAACTTGATCTTCCCGTTTTCAAAATAACTTTCTTACTGGTCACTTCCATTTGCGTTTCTTTTACTGTAAAAACAAGCATTCCTTCTTCCTTGACAGAAACTGTAAACTTATGACCATTTCGGTCATAGTAAATAACTGTTCCATCTTTAAAAACAAAACCGCTTACTTCTTCCTTACTTCCTTCTGGAATAGGATATTTTTTATAATAAATTGCAGGTAAGACAATCCCTTTGGCAATTTCACCAGACGGCGAAAGTACTATCACCTGTTCTCCAATACTTGGTGCAAACCAACTTCTATTTTCTCCAGCTCTTGCTGTTACCCACGGCAACCAGTCTGTTAATATATTACCTATCGTTTTTACACGTACCTTAGCCATGCCACAGTCTACTTCTTCCACTGTGCCAAGTCTAACCAAGTTATCCAACTTTCTTGGTAAATCTGCATCTTTAAAACTATCCATCATTCTTGCCAACTTTTACATATTGATGCTTATTAGCAACTCCAATATCAGGCGTAAACCCAATGTAAACAGTATTCGGCGGAATACTACTCTCTGCCCATACTGAATCACCAAGATGTAATTCATGCACCCACTCTACCATCCACACTAAATATGCATCGAGCTCTGGCCTAAAATCATCTCCTCCTCCTGAGATAAATTCTCCTGGTGAAATTTTTTCCACTTTCCAAGTGTTTTTATTTACCACTCTTGCTACTTCTGCCGCCAATGATCTGATAATAATAGGTGCATTTTCTATTGTGCTATCGATCACTATTCGTGCCTCAAATTTTGCTCTCAGCGCTAGCTCCTCTGTTCCTGGATCTTTTCCTTGCTCTAGACTTGACAATTCTATAAATACCGCTGGAGCTGCTAACTCTTTCCTTATTGCTGGATAAACCTCACAAGTTTGAATTGCTGGTATCTCTGCCTTTAGCGTATTACAGATTGCCTCATGTAAATTAGTCCAAAATGCCGTCATAAAATAACTTATGTGTAAAATGTTTTTCAAATATCCTTTCAACTTCATAATTAACAAGATTTTCTATTATCCTTGAAGCCTCAGGTTCAAGTGGTAGTTTAATCTCCTGTATCGGTAGTGCTGTTCTTCCTGCACGTTTAAAAATACCACGATAGCCTCTTGGCATCGTTGCCATAAATTCATCATTAAATGCTGTTCTTATTTTTGCTTGTTTTATATTTATATCATACAGATATGCTCTAATTAAAACTTTCAAAGTGCTTTTCCTTGCCTTGATAATTCTGAGTCTTTTTCTAATTACTTTTAGCCTAATCTGCTTTTCTTCACTGATTTCTCGGACAGCCTGAGATTTTAACCATAGTGCCGTTTTGTTTAGCGCTCTTACCGCTGCCAACTCTACTTTAGCTTTGTTAGCATCAATGTCGTGAGTAATTCTCTCAATGTTTTCATTAACTTCAATTTTAAACATCTTTCTCTCCAAGTACTGTGCATTTTATATTCCATACTATTCCTGAATTATCTCGCAGTGGTGGAGAATATACTTTATATTTACGACCATCAATAACAAAAATATCTCCCACCATCGGCCTCAATACATCAAAAACGTTTACCTCAAGAAAAAGCATCTCTCCCACAAATTGTCCTTCACCAATCTCGTATAATTTATCTGGCTGTTGCTTTAATACTTGTACCATATATGACTTATCCTTTGATTCATACAAAGCTACTTTTCCTAAATGGGCAAAACAATCTTTAAACAATCTCTTAATATTCTCTTGCACATTTCTCCGCTATATACTAACATTTATATGCTAAGAAGAGGTAAAGCATTCTTCTGCCTCACAACGCTTTATATTTGCTCTACCTATGTTGCAACGATCTTGACTAGTATTGCTGGACGGTGGCACATTGGCAGAGGGTTTGACTGCGTATGCAAATCAGTCCCTCTATCAAATCTTCTTGGCTCTTGTTTTGCATATAGTGGCTGTCCAAGAGTATTTACTGTCTCATTAAAATCTGCTGGTGCAAAATATGTTGTAAATGTGCTCGCTGTTCCTAGTGGAAAACAATGCCCTGTATCTTTCTCAATAAATCTTCTCACGGTTCCTTCAGGATCAGTTGCTTGTCCTCTATATTCCTCAAATGTGATTCCACAGAACGTAAATCCTGACCTCATATCATTTCTTAGCGCTGCTCCTTCTTGCCATCTTTCATATGCTTCTTTCACTTTAGTATGAGAAGTAAGTGCATCAAAAAACTCAGGGCTTACTAAAGCATGAATTCCTGTCATATATTCACCACTTAGATTATCTTCTATGTGCCGCAATACTTCCAGACACTTACGCTTTACATCAGTTGTTGCAGTTCCTAGTGCAAAATTTACTACTTTTGGTGTTATTTCAAATTCGTTGTACAGATTTAACAATTCACTGCCATCTGCGTCCAGAATTATTCCTTCCAGCGCTCCCATACGCAAATGCTCCAACGTTATTGCATGTTTATTTCTCATTAGCTGCAAATGGTCAGTTATTACATCTGCCAGCGCTTTAAGTTCACTTTCTGATCCAAATGCTCTTATTCCCTGTACTTCTTCTGGTAACACTACATCATCATGTGGAATATGTGGAATCGTAAATGTTCTTACCTTTCTTTTTCCTCTTTTTCCTACTGTTGCTGGTGCTCCTGGAACTTGCGTTGGTAGTAAACTTAATACTCCATTTTGCTCTTCTATGGTAATATGTCTAAATCTTACTGACCTACTTGGAAATAAATTTAAATTTTCAACTCGTCCATAATTTATCGGCAATATATTTATCGCATTTGTTAGTGCCGTCATGCTAAATGCTGTATTTGTAAATGGATTTTGCATTTTTTTCTCCCCCTTTTTTCCTATTAATTTTAGTTAAACTCCCTTACGGATGATGATTCCTCGTGCTTCAAGTTGCTTTATTGCTGCAGCTTTCTGCTCTTCAGTGATATTTGCTGGCCATACAATTGCATGATCGGCAAGAAGAGCAATACGAGTAATTATTACTGCTTTAGTATCTCCATCTTTGCTATTTACATCGCTTGTTATTACACCTATCGCTGTTTGTGTGCCATCTGTGGCAGTTGGATTTATTACCTTAATCATGTCGTCTTTATCACGACCAACAACTGTACCAAGTTTAAGATTTTGACCTTTAGCTACTGCTATTGAGTCTCTTGAATACAGGCTTGATGCCTCATACTTTAATAAGTCACCTAGATTATTTTGTTCTGTTATACTACTCATTTTGCTTTTCTCCTTTTGTTATATATTTTAAATGCCTGATTGCGCACGACTTTTCGCTACCTGCATCATCAACTCTTCTCCTGAATTCTGTGGTATTGTACTTATTATCTCTGTCTTCTTTGTTCTTTCTGCAAGTAATTCCATTAAAACTTCCCTTGCTTGCTCAACACTTACACCCTGCTCAATAAATTCTCCTATTTTCTCTGGCATTCGTGATAAGTTACACAAACGTATTAATTCAACAACTTCAGTACGATACTTAGTTAAATTATTAGTTTCTTCTTTTAGGTCAGTTATAGTTTGTTCGTTCATAGTAATACTCCTGTTTTTATTAATAGATTTAAACTTTGAAAGAATTGTAATTCCGTCTGCAAGGCCAATATCCACAGCGTTCTTGCCAAAATATAGCCCTGCTTCTGTTGATTTGATTGCTTCTATAGAAAGATTTCGATTACGTGCTATTAGCTGGACAAACATCTCATATAAACGATCTATTTCCTCTCTCAAACTTTCTAAACCTTCAGAGTTAATAGGCTTATGCGGATTTAAATCATTCTTTCGGCTACCAGCAAAGATTGTGGTATACTTAATACCTTGCTTTTCATCAAACCCACTTTGATCTATGTGGCTTGCTATTACTCCAATACTGCCAACACCAGAAGTTCTGCTCACAAATACCTTTTCAGCACTAGAAGCTATAGCGTACGCTGCAGAATATGCATCATCATTTGCTATCGCTATTATCCTCTTTTTTCCTCTTGCACTGTAAATAAAATCAGCAAGGTCAAACACTCCATTTACTTCTCCTCCTGGACTGTCTATATCCAACAGGATTGTTTCTATATCACTATCTTCTATTGCTTGTGTAATTTGTGCTTCTATTTGATTATAGGAAGTCATTCCAAAAATATCATCAAAAGTTTCTGACTTTTTTGTCAAGATTCCATGTATCGGTATTATTCCTCTTTCACTATTTCTTACTGCATGTTTTATATTTTTAAAGATAGGCTGCTTTCCTGTTTGTAGTGACAGTAATTCAAAACTCCTTGGTTCTACCATTACACATCTGTTTAGCCATTGTTGTTTCATATCACCTCTTGATTTGTAGTAACGTCAGAATCAAAACTTAAGCCCAGTTCACTTGCACGTCTTTGATCTTCAGCAATTTCCTGATCAATTTCTTCTACATCGTAACCCATTTCTGATACTACTTCTGATCGACTCTTAAATCCATTTCTTACTGCCATTTGCTGTGCTTGCTGGTCTTTGAGTGGATCCACCCAATCAAATCCCTGTGGTATCCATTTTACTTCTTTTTTTGCTCCTTCTTTTCCCTTTGTCCATTCTTCACCTATGTCTAGCTCTCCAGAAAGTAGTGCTAACTCTAACCACCTATCCCATACAGGACGGCAAAACTGAAATACCATAATGTTATGCTGTAACATCGTGCACCTCCTGCGAAACTCTATTAATCCTGCTCGAATGGATGAATAATTAACGCCTGTTAAATCTCCTGTTAGCTGTTCATATGTTATCCCTGTACCTATTGCTATTGCCCTGAGTTGCTGTCTCATAAACGCTTCATAACTTCCTCCTACATCTGACGGCTCTGAAAATTTTATATCTTCTCCTGGGTCTAAAAGCTGCATTGTTCCAGGTTCTAGGCCAGATAGTGCTATTCCTTGCTCATTACTTTCACCTTCTCCCATGATATTTGCTTCAGGATCAAGTCTCGTAATAAACCCTGCAAACATCGCTGCTGTTTTCTTTCTTACCAGCTCTGCATCGTCGTATTGATCAAGCTCATAGAGCTTTAGCAGTATATTAGAAAGCCATGGCTCTCCTCGGATCTGACCAGGTCTTAGTGGTCTATAAATATGTAAAACATCATTTGCTGGCACTCTCACTGACTCTCCAAATGAGCCTTCTCCTGGATGTTCTCTAAATAAGTAATATGCCTCTCTTTGCCCAACCCTGTTAAACTCAATCCCGTTTCTTATTACATTACCATTTGCTAAAGTTTGATTTGTTTTATTGTCTAAATGTTCAGATTCAAGTACTTGTAATTGCAGAGGTACACAAAGACCATCTTCGTATCTCAGCCGTACAAAACATTCTCCTCCCTCTATCATACTTCTGCATACTAGAGCTTGTAATCCGTAAAAATCACTTATCCCATTACTGTCTGCTTCATCTGTCCATTTTAGCCATAATTCTTGCACCTTCTTTCGAAATTCTCCATCTTTTGCTTTTGATTGCGGTTTTATTCCTGTTCCAATAGAATTACTCACTATGGTATCAATGGTATTTGCTGCATATGGATTTTTTCTCACCATATCACGTGATCTACTACGTAAAGTTTCAAGGTTTTGAGACAGCAAATTGTTTATACTTCCTGACTCTGGTTGAAAGTGAAAAAATCTTCTTCCTGAACCTGCTGCATCCCACGCTGAGCTTTTTATCTTTTGTTTGTTAAACAATTGCTTGAAGGTTTTTAGCAGCATTTATAAAATTCCCTTACTCGTTGAAAAAATAATCTTTCTTTTGGCTACGGTTTTCAATTCAGCCTTAATACGTTGCCGTAGATTCAGCAAGTCATTTATCTGAACTTCAGCATATTTCACAACATGGTCACCATATGCAATTGATACTACTCGCTCTCCGCTTTGCAGCTTCTTTATCGCTTCTTCGACTTGATTTAAATATTCTTGATTGTACATTTTACTTCTTATTCAACCACTTGCTTTTGACTATTTTCTTTGATTTTTTACTTTCTGATTTTTCACTTAAACTATTCCATTTACTCTCTGGCCATCTTTCTACTCCAAGTGCTATTGATGCAGCTCTGGCATAAATTCGGCAATCTAGTACTTCATTTCTTTCTCTTACCTTTTGCCACTCTTGTTTTGTATATCCTTTTACTACCTTGCTGACTAATTGCTCTGCCGTTAGCTGCTTAAAATATTCAGGTGCATACTCGGGAAAATGACAATATCCTGCTGGCACTTTCTCTTCTTCTTTTAAAACATTAAGTAATTGAAAAAGCTCTGACTTTAAGATTGATACTCCTACTGGCCAGAGCTTTATTCCTCTTTTCAGCTTTTGACCACCAACTGTTATATCTACCCTACTTGGGCTGCTAAGTGGTACTAGTGCTTTATTTACACCTTTCACTGCCATTACTCTTCCAGATCCTTGATGACCTCTCACCCAGTTGTATACTTCTTGTGTTGCATACCCAGCATCCACTGCCATCATACCTATCATATATTCAAGCCCATTTTCACCGATAAAATGATGATTGAGTAACTCTGAAAGCTTTCCCCATACTTCCCTACCTCCTGTATCTCCTTCAAATACTCGGTAGTCTATTGACCAATTCTCACGGCTTTTTCCCCATGCTACAACTTCCACCTCTAGACGATCTTTTTGCACATCTACTCCTGCAGTAAGTACTACTTCTCTCCTAGGTACTGTGCCAATCTGAAAAAATTCTCTTCTGTTAAATAATTGCTTCCAGTCTGGTACTTCTCCTTTATCTACCCAGGTTTCTCCAAGCGTAGTATTTATCCAAACCTTCAGTAATTGTTCACTTTCTTTTGCATGGAGAAAATCTTCTACTGCTTGTTGCCAACTATACCAGCCAACTGGACTATAAAGACTTGAAAGATGAAATCCTTTTTTCTCACCTTTCATTGGATTAGTAGCTCTCCATTCTCCACGTTCAAGCATCTCTGTCTTTTGATGATTTTCTATCTTTTCACCACATTCTATACATATATAGTGTGCTGTATTTGGATTTTTATCTTCCCATTTTATTTGTGACCATTTTAAAACTTGATAGTAATTACAATGCGTACATGGAACAAAAAAGTATCTCTTATCTGTTGCTTCAAATTCCTTCTCAATTCTGCTTATTCCATGAATCGTTGGTGTTGATACTAAAAAAATCTTTCGCCGTGCAAATGTATTGGTACGAGCTATGCTGAGTAAAACTGGATCTCCTTCTCCACCTGAGTCTCCTGGATATGCATCTATTTCATCAAGAAAGAGGTATTTTACTGGCATAGATCGAAGGCCTACACTGCTATTTGCTCCAGTTATTACTACTATTCCACCTGGAAATTCCTTACTTTGCACAGTATTCCCTGAATCTCTTGATCTTGGGTCTTTTACTTTACTTTTTAAACATGGTGTACTCTCTATTAACGGTGCGAATCTTCCCTTCGACCAACGCTTTCCCATCTCAACTGTAGGCTGCACAACTAGCATTGGACCTGGTGTTTGATCGATGATATAGCCAATCCAATTGTTGCCAGCTTCTGTTCCCCCAATCTGCGCTCCTTTCATGAATACTACTTTTTCTGCTGGTGAGGACGGAGAAAGTGAATCCATGATTTCTTTTAAATAAGGAGTTCTTTCCGTTCTCCATTTCCCTGGCTCTGATGCTGCAGTTGCTGCTAAAACTCGATACTCATTCGCCCACTCTGATACTTTAAGTTGCGGGTCTGGTCTTAAACCTTCAGAAAAAGATGTGGCGTATATCATTGTCTGCATCTACTCATAATTGGTTCTATTTCAACATCATTAACAGTAGAACTACACTCTTCCAGTTCCATAAACATCTTTTTCTGAAACTCTTTTTCTATATATCTTTTGCTCATCTCACTTATCATTATTGCTATAACAAGCGCAAATACCCCTGTTATTGTTGCAAAAATGATTGCACTGCTTATTGCTGTTACCGTTAAACCTATATATGCTGCCATTGCTACTGCGCTAACTGTAATACAGATGCAGATAATATTATTATGTTTTTTCATCCTTTTATCTGCTATTTCTCTCTGTGCTATATATTTATTATGAAGGGTTGGAAAATTAACAACGGTATCTCTGCAGAGTAACGCTCCATTTTTTTCATTGAATAAAACTTTAAGTAATTCTAAATTATTTGACTTGATTGCTAAGTGCAAAACAGGTGTATAATTTGCTCCTTTTTTCAGCAATAACTTTACTACATGTAAATGCCCTTTTTCTGCAGCAAGGTAAATCGGAGAGTGACCTTTGTTATTTAAGATATTAATATCGATTTCTTCTTTTAAAATAGACTCTACAAGCTCAACTTCTCCTTTTTGTGCAGCTAAATGGAGTAGACTATTCTTCTCAGAACCATATTTATTGCTCATCAAAGTCTTCTTTATCTCAGGTTTAGCGTAATCAAATGGTGTCTTGCCGCTATCGTCTTTTACCAGAGGATCTATATCTTCTCGCGTTAGTAAGACCTCTATTGTTTTAAGTCTTTCAGCGTAATGTAGTGGTGTTTTATTTTCGTAGTCTTGCAAATTGACTTGAGCATTAGGCTCCCTTATTAAGCATTTGAGGATATCAAGACATAAGTCTCTTTCATCGTAATTAGTATTACTTACAGCTATATGAACAGGTGACAATTTCATTGAGTTTTGCCCTATACGTGCGCTATTTACATCTGCTCCTAGCTTTAGCAGTAACTTTACTATCTCCAACTTTTTATTATTAACTGCATAGTGCATTGGTGTCTGATTTCGCGCATCAAAGACATCTATTTCAGCGTTTCCTTCTCTTATCAAAATCTTTACAACTTCTGCATGTCCTATGCCTGCCGCTAGATGTAATGGAGTATGATGCAAAGCATTTCGTGCATTAACGTCAATACCTTTTCTGATCAAATATCTCACTGCATTAACTTCACCTATCATTGCAGCCAAATGAAGTAAGCTATCTTGTTCTGACCCGTATTTGTTATTAATTAGCGCTTGTAATATTTCTGCTTTTTTCCCTTCTTTGGCGTAATCAAGAGATGTTTTACCTTCATTATCTTCCACAAAAGGATTAATATTCTTCTTTGTGAGTAACAAATCCACCATGCTTAATTCATCAAATTCTATAGCACAATGTAGTGGTGTCTTTCCATTTAATCCTCTGACATTAACATCTAATCCAGGTTGATTAATGAGGCACTTTATTAATTCTAAACTTAACTTAGCAGACATTATTAAAATTTAGCGTTAGATAATTCTTCAAGTGAGTTTGTAATCTCTTCAGTGAGCGCCATATGAATCTTTTCAGTGTCACTCAGTGATGCAAGTAGCGCTGAAACTCTATTTGGAATATTAAGTAAATTATTACGGACAACCCTTGCTACATTAAATGCTTCATTTTTTACTTCTTCGATTGACACAAATTTGCCTACTTCAGCTTTCACTTTAGCTTCCAAAAGTTTACCACGCTCCATTTCATTTTTTATTCGCGTTTTTAGCAACATCGTGGAAAGCTTTTCTCCGCTCTCCTTTCTTCTCAGTGGCTGACTTGGATCTCTTATTGCTGCCACCGCTTCATTTGCTTGTTCTCGGTCAATGAGTCCATCTTTGAGTTCAACGATTCCTTTCTTTACCAAAGAACAGACATATTGCCTCGAAAATCCTTTTTCCCTTGCCCACTCTGCTTGCGTAATTCTCACCTTTTTTTCTCCTTTTTAGCACTGCTCAGCTATAATTTCGTAAGTAGTTAACATTTGAAATATGTCTAACGCTAAAGAAGGCCCGAGGTCAGGACCACCAAATCCGCCATTCTGGCCAAAAGGACCCACTTTTTATGATATTTTTAATGCATTAAAATCTTTACTAAAATTCATAACATAGAACATTAAAGCTAAAGAATCTGCTTCATTATCATCTGTTGGACAAAAACCCTTTTCCTGTACTGCTTCAATGACATCAGCTTTACTTGCATTGCCTTTGCCTGTTATAAAGCGTTTGATAGTTTTCACAGATACACCTTTGTATGGCACATGATGTTCTTCACACCAAGCAGAAAGGTGTGCTAAAAACCCTCCATAGATATGTGCAGCACCAGTTCCCAAGTGTCTTCTCACTTCTTCAAAGTACACAACTTCAATACCTGGAAATTTATACTTAAGTGAATTAAGCCAATTACGAAAATTTAAAAACTGCATTCCACCACCACTAAACCTGCTAACATGAAAACTCTTACTTCCACTTTGCACTATTCCATCATGTAAAATAGTCCAGCCAGTTTGTTTGCCAAGATCTAGTGTGAGCATTTACTTTCAGTTGTTGTGTACATATATATACAAGATTCAAAAAAATTATGTCCAAAAAATCTTTAATTTTCGAAATTTAACAACTAAAAACTAACATGAAAACTCTTACTTCCACTTTACAGCCAGTTTGTTTGCCAAGATCCAGTGTGAGCATTTCCTTTCAATTGTCAGGTAAATATATATACAAGATTTGAAAAATTTTCGTCCAAAAAATCTTCAAATTTTTAGGAATTTTTTTTATAATTCTCGAATTTGAAGACCTTTCAAACGGGTTTCTCTACTTTTAGAGGTTTTTATTATTCTACTCTTATATTTTATATGTTTTTATATATGTGTATATTTTTATATATGTATTATATATATATATTATATATAAGGGTTTCAGGAAGCTAGAATCCTCCATATTGGCGGACTTCAGATATGCCGTTCCTAGGAACGGTTTTAGGAACGCATGGTGAAAACCCGCCATACAGGCTAGTTCTAGATTCCTGATTCCTAATTCCTGATTTAGAAAGCCAGTAATTAGGAACGGAACTTAAGGTTATAGAGAGCATACTTTTCAACTATTTTCCTCTTAAAAATTTAAGCTATTCTTTTAACAGTATTTTTAGCTCTTTAGGTGATATTGAATTTCAAAATATGAAATTCTTATATATCTTACTACATTTTTAACATAATTTTAGAAAGCCTGAGCTACCCATTTTTTTTAAATCCATTCAAAATAGGTCCCAAAAACCTGAACTGTATTATTTTAAATTGCATCAGTATTATTCTCAAAAAAAAATAACAGAATATCAATAGATTAAAAATCGCATCAGTATTATTTATTTTTGCTTCTGTCCTACATAACGGCATTAATAACTCTCATCCTTAAAAGCATCAATTTGTTTTTAAGGAAAGTTATGAAATTACAAAACTACTATATAGTTATTAAAAATGTAAAATATCAAGCTTATAGACTGAAACTTGCTAAGTGCTTTATTAATGAAGCTCACGAAGATCTTGAGCAAGAACTCTTCTGTGAAATTTGGCCATGTCTTGATCAATATGATGAAGATAAAAGTAGCTTTAACACTTTCGTAGCAAGATTAACTGAAAACAAAGCTATTAACTTGCTAAAGAAACAGCGATGTGCAAAACGCGATATCAATAACTATATTAGTATCGATGTAACAGAGCTACTTGAGAGTGAAATAACAAAACGCATTGATGTAGACTATATGATCTCGGTTTTACCAAAGGAATGGCAAAATATATGTGAGCAACTTAAATTTTTCAACTTACATGAAGTTGCCAAAATGAACAACGTTTCAAGAACCACTTTAAACAATATTATCAAGAAGATACGTGCCAAACTTTCTCCTATTTACTACGAAGGCAAAAAGAAAAATTGAACAAAATTTTTGCCTTTCTTGTATATATATACATCGTAGCATGGATAAATAATGGTTCTTAAAATTTTGAATAATAATGAAAGATTGCAAACAATATCAACTGTAAAAATGGTCATCTTTGGTCCTTATGGTATTGGTAAAACAAGTCTCCTAAAGACCGTAGATGAACCAACACTTTGCCTTGATTTTGAAGCAGGGCTTCTTGCTGTTCAAGATTGGCAAGGAGATTCAATTAGTCTTCGCACTTGGAATGAAGCTAGAGATATTGCTTGTCTTATAGGGGGGCCTAATCCTGCGCTGAAGTCTGATCAAGCATATAGCCAAAGACACCATGAACATGTATCTGGTAAGTACAAAGATCTTTTCTCTGAGTTTTCTAAATACCAATGCATCTTTGTAGATAGTATAACCGTTGCTTCACGTTTATGTCTATTATGGGCAAAAATGCAACCTGAAGCTTTTTCTGAGAGATCGGGAAAACAGGACATGAGAGCTGCCTATGGATTACTTGCTCAGGAAATGATGGCTTGGCTCAATCAATTTCAACACATCAGAGACAAAGACATCATCACAGTTGGCACTTTAGGTCAATATCTCGATGACTTCAATCGTCCAATTTGGCTACCTCAATGCGAAGGAACTAAAACTGCTAGTGAAATTCCTGGGATAGTTGACGAAGTAATCAGTATGGTTGGAATCAAGAAAGATGATGGAACGGAGAAGCGCTCTTTTGTTTGCCACACTTTAAATCCCTGGGGATACCCAGCTAAGGATCGTAGTGGACGTCTGAGTATGGTTGAAGAACCACACTTAGGTAAGCTGCTTACAAAGATTAAAAGCAAGTTTTAAAATTTAAACATGGAGAGTGATATATGTTACAAAACCTATTAACTGATTTTAACACTGTAAAACCGCAAAGTAGACTAATACCTAAAGGTACAATAGTAAAGGTAAAAATGACAATCAAGCCTGGAGGTTATGAGCATTGGTTTACTAAAAGCCCTACTACCGGTAGCATTTATTTAAATACAGAATTTACCGTTATTGAAGGTCTATATGAAAAGCACAAGATTTACCAAATAATTGGTATTAAAAGTAGTAAAGCAGAAGATACTTGGGGAGAAATGGGTCGCTCTATGCTTCGCAGTATCTTGGAATCAGCACGTGACATTCATCCACATGATAACTCAGAAAGTGCAATCCTTGCTCGTAAGCTAAATTCAATTGCAGAATTAAATGGCTTAGAGTTTACAGTAAAGGTAGGTGTTATAACTGATGAATATGGAGAGAAGAACAAAATTGCTTCGGTAGTTACTCCAGAATACCGCAAAAATTATGAAATTGACAGAGTACCATTTTGAAGTACGACGAGGAAAAGCTTTGGTCTGCTGTCGTTACTAGAGGTATTCAGGACGCAGTAGGAAAAAACCCAAAGCTAAGAGAAGAAGCAATTAATTGGCTGAATTCAAAATCTTTTGAAACTGTTTGTGAGCTAGCTAATCTCAACTTTAAACGTATAAAAAATATGTATGGGAGTTTTATGTCTAAAAAGCAAGAAAAGATAAAAGCATTATTAATTGATAATATCAAGGAGTGTGTTTCTTACCTACTTCCAAATGGTGAATTTTACCGAGAAAAAACTTATATTGGAAACTTAAATGGAAATACAATTACAGTTAAAATAGTAGGTAAGGAAGCTGGTGATTGGCGTAATTTTACCAAAGGGACTAGCGGTGATATTATTGATCTTTGGGTTTTAATTAAAGGTGATATAGATTCTGCTAGGAAGTGGCTCAATAAGAAATCAAAGAGTGGAGAAAAAAATGGGGAAAAGAGAGAAGAAAAAATATTTTCTGTAAAGCAGTACTTGAGCGATCAATCACCAATACCAGAAGACATAATAGCTCCACGAATTCTCACTCCAGGTGGTCTTTTAGTCGTTGGTGGTACTCCAAAAGTTGGCAAAAGTTATTTTCTCCTCTCTTTGCTTGCACATCTTGCAGCAGGAGTATCGTTTCTTAAGATGAAGTCAGCAAGGCCGCTAAAAATAATCTATCTGCAAAATGAGATGGAGTACAATTACATCAGGGAACGCATACAACAAATCATAACTAATCAAAGGCTACCAAATCTAGCAGAAGAAAACTTGATTGTTACTACAAAGATGAGATTAACTTTAAATGATGAAGGTATAGAGAGAATAAAAGAGATCATAGGGGAAAAATTTAAAACGATAGATCTTATCGTCTTGGATTCGATTGACTATGAAAATATATTTTCTGGCCTGCAAAGCAGAATAGAAAAATTACGTTCTATAATTAATCCTATGGCTGGAATCATTATTACACGTCATACCAGAAAAGTATCCACAGCTACATTAGCAAAAAGTCCTTTTCAAGCTTTAATTGGTGCTAATGCTTTAAGAAGTTTTTACACGTCTGGTATGGTAATGTTTCAACCAAGTAAACGCGCAAATGTCTTGCAAGTAGTATATGAGCTAAGAAACGGCAAATCAATACCAGCAAAATTCATTAGCAGAGTAAATGGGCGTTGGCAGAATTCTAAAGTTATAGCTACGGCTTAATTTATCTGCAAAAACGGACACTATGGTAGAGCTAAAAACTCAGCTTTTGCAAAACATCAGATCTTGTCTTTTTCATCTACTACCAAGGGGAACATTTCGTGGTGATAAGTTTTATGTAGGTGATGTACAGGGTAACAAAGGCAAAAGTACTGTAATAGAATTAACAGGCGAAAGAGCTGGATTATGGAAAGATTTTGCAACAGGAGAAGGCGGTGACATTATCGACCTTTGGGCAACGGTACATGGGAAGAATGCCAAAATAGAATTTCCTGAAGTAATGCTTTCAATAAGTGAATGGCTTGGCATCAAAGAAAAAATTAATATTAGAGATCTAGAACAATACCTGACTTGTAGTTGGAACTACTACGATGAAAATAACCAAGTAATCGTAATAGTCTACCGTTATGATCCTCCTTTAGAGAAAAAACAGTTTAAACCATTTGATGCTAAAAAGCAGAGATTCAAAGAGCCAAAGATAAGGCCGCTCTACAACATTCCAGGTATCTTAAAATCAGATAAGGTTGTTCTGGTTGAAGGAGAAAAATGCGCAGAAGTACTTATAGAGAAAGGAATAACTGCAACAACAGCAATGTTTGGAGCAAATGCACCTATTGATAAAACAGATTGGACTCCGCTAAAAGGTAAACATATTATCATTTGGCCAGACAATGATGAAGCAGGTAATAAATATGCTAAAAACGCTGAAAAGAAACTTTTAGAACTTGGTGTTGCATCACTTGCTACGCTTAGGATTCCACCAGATAAACTAAGGAGTTGGGATGCTGCTGATGCTGTACAAGAGAATATAGATATTTTTGACTTCATCGAAAAAAACTCAAGAAAAATAATTATTAAATCACCGCTTGATATTTTTAGCTGGAGTGTGGAGCGTTTTGTAGGTCCAGTACCAAAGCAAAGATTCTTAGTTGAAGGATTATTTCCTTTGGGTGTCACATCTATTTTAGCTGCAATGGGTGATACTGGTAAAGGTATGCTTCTTCTTGACCTAGCCCTCAAGGTTGCAGCTAGCATAGATCAGGTATGCGGATTTGGCCAACTTGTTACTGAACACGGATCTGTTGTGGTATTTTCTGCAGAAGATGATACAAATGAAATACATCGTCGCTTAGAACGACTTGATCCAAAATGCGAGAGATTAAAATATAAAGATAGGCTATTTATTGTACCACTGCCAAATATAGGAGGATCATTTACCATACTTAAGAATGTTCGCGGTAAAGTTGTAGAAATATCTCCAGAATTTGAGTCTGTAGTGAAACAGCTGAGCAAGATAAAAGATTTGAAGCTCATTATATTTGATCCTCTTGCTTCTTTCATTCATGCAGATTTAAATGCTGACCCAGCAGTAGGGGATTATCTCATGTGTTTATTATCTGATTTAGCATGTAGCACTGGAGCTTCAATAATTACTGCACATCATATGAGAAAGCTGAAGGGAGAAAAGCCTATATCAACAGTAGAGCAAGCACGAGATGCTATTCGAGGTACTTCTGCTCTCGTAAATGGAGTCAGGTGTTCTTTTGCTTTTTGGCCTGTTGAGGATATAACTAAACCGATGATTTTTAGGTCAATTGGAAAAATCCCAAGACAAAATGCACTATTTTATGGAGCAGTTGTTAAAGCAAATGGCCTTGCTGATCGTACCATACGCACTTACCTAAGAAATGAAGAAACAGGACTATTGGAAGACATTACTGAACAATTAAAAGCTCAAAATATTAGCGATAAAGATCTAAAAATATATCTTATTGACTCAATTGCGCGAGCTGCTATTTCAGGACATCCATTTACTCATACAGGAAGTGCAGGAATACATAAACAACGGCATAGACTGCCTGAAGTTTTTCATAGTATGGGAAGGGATAGACTAGAGCGTATAGTTCAAGAGCTTTTACAAGCAAAGCAAATAGTTAAAGGAATGGCTAATGGTTCAAAAGAGGATAAATGGCTTGATATTAAAACAGGACCATTTGCACGTGGAACTGGAAAATTTACTCATGGAGCTGAAAAAAACTATTTTTGATAACAAAAAACTCTATTTTTTTATAGTCAAAGTAAAAGGGTTAATACGATAACCATGTGATAATCTTTGCCAACCAAGTGTTTGTATTACATCATTACGTTCAATACTTAATCCTAATTCCTTAGCTAATGTAGCTTTGATCATTTTTTGCATCTTATTTAATGGTCTTCTGATTTGATGTTCTAAATCTGCTTCTAAACTAAGTCCCAAGAGTTTTTCTAACTGGTTAATATTGAGAAGTGTATGTTTTTCAGGTGGTAATTCTTTCTCACAGTCATGTAAAAATTGCTTGAACAATATTCGAAAAATATTAAGACATGATACAGCTTTTTTATTTATAACTTCAACGCTATTAACATATACCATACCTTTAACTACCTGTAACTCCAAAAGCTTTGTTGGTACAATTGGTTCAACACGTTTAAGCGAAATATATGAAGCTGGTAAAACTTGCAAAGAAGTATTTTCTACTACCTCTGGTACTCCTCTTTTAGCTGCTTCTTGAAATATCTCAGTTAAAGTCTTAAGCTGACAAAACAGTTCTACCATTCGCACTACATATAGGCTCAATAATAGATTCGGTATATCTTTTTTTAGAGTAATGAGAACTGTTGGATGGACTCTAAGTTTATCTATAGTTAGAAATATTGCATCAGTACAAAAATCAAGGATTATTAGATTTACAATACGACCTTGATTACAAACATAATAAACTCCTTTTTCCACTTTTTCCCACATAAGTCTTGAATCATTCAACTCGGTTTCAAACCAGTCTATGATTTTCTCTATATTTAAGTATATGGATAAGAGATGAGATCTCTGTTTTTGATAAGTATTAGGCAAAATATGGCGAGAACAGTTTTCACAAATAGCGTCATCACATGCTTCATCAAAGTCTGGATCGATGAAAACCTCATTGCTACAGCTTGGATCAATTACATTTGGCCAATCAAGATGATCTTCTTCACGAGAACAAACAATATAGTACCTTTCTTGCATTTTTATCAATCCAAGATCGAGTAAGTACCTTGCTGCTTTAATATGATTTTGACTTGGATTAACCCAAGAACTATTTGAACTTAAAAGATCAGCAATTTGCTCGTGAAAGGATTGTAAGAGCATAAGATTGTTCCATATGTTTCTTTAGCTCCTCTCTTTCTTTTTTATTGAGCGGATGCTCTGAATAATAAATTTCCCCACTTGATTTGAAAGAAAATGTTACCTTTTTGTTTTGGAACATTACTTTAGCTGATTGAATAGATTGTAGTACGTTGCCAATAGATGGCTTTAAAATATGTAACTCTGGTGCAATAGGATCATACGGCTTTACACTCAAAGTAAGATATGTATTACTATTTTTAAAATAATCTGACTTAAAATTTAACTCAAATATACAAATATTAGGGTCAGAACCCTCTATACATGCTTGAAGAAATTTATGCACTTGTAGTGGAAAGTTCTTATCTTGTATATTTACAAAAGTACATTCGCAGTCGAAATAGCAACTTACAATGCTATTTGCTATTTCCACAGCTTTATTAGTATTTTTAGCACAGAGATTAACCTTTGTACCATCAAGCGAAAAATCTAAAATCATCCACTCAGGTTTATGGCCATGAACAACCTTGTTTGAATTAAGTAGTAAATCTATGTCACTTCCTCGGCGTACAAACATATATATCCGATCTTGATGATGGAAAAAACCCTGCAATTGGTTTTCGAACTTTAGTATCTGCTCTACGGCTTCTCGTGACATAAATTCCTTGAATGAAGTATTTATTTGTCTTGGTGATTTCTGTAGAGCAAATGATACGAAACCTCTCTTTTGTACTTTATCAAAGTGATAGACAGATTTTAGAAGTTCACAATTTATGTGAAACAGTAAAAATAACAAGGATCTTTTATCATACTTAGTATTATTTTTTATCAGGTACGATCTCATTAACTCTTGAGTGAGGGCAAATCTTGCTACTTCACTGACTGTAGCTTCAAGTTTCGTACGATCGAAGTAGCTAATGAGATAATAGTTAAAAAGAGAGTCAGAGTAACTGGCAAGTATCTTACGTTTTTGTTGAGTGGATCTATCATCGTAGTCTCCGTCTTGAAAAAGTTGTCCATTTAAATGATTTTTAAAGCAATGCTGAAAAATAATGCTCAGTTGTTTACCAGAAAGGGAATCTAACCAAGATTGACGTATATTAGAATCCTGAAAACGATCTAATAAAAGGTTAACAGGAACTTCTAAATCGCTTTCCCAAAATTCATGGCTTGGATGAACATTCATATTACATAAAATAAGCTATATTATACATAATATGACAATTCAAGCAAAGATTTTTTGGACATAATTTTTTCAAATCTTGTATATTTAATTAGGGAGAATTTGTGTAAACTAGATAGCTTTCTTAAATAAGGTGTGCATTGGTTTAGTTTAATAGAAGTCTCCTAACCTATAAAAAAATTCACAGGAAGAAAAACATGCAAAAAGGGGAATTAACTATTAATTGCCGTTATGAACCTCACAGGTTGGCGGGTACATATTTGGCAAATGCTTATGAACAATTATTGAAATGTAAAACAGAGGAGGTAGAAGAAAATGACAACCGTAAGCTTGTATGCAAGAGTTTCATCAAGACAACAGGCACAGGAGAATACAATAGAGAGTCAGATTGTAGAGTTGGAGCGTCGCATTAGTAGTGATGGACATGAGTTATTAGATGAGCATAAGTTTGTCGATAATGGTTATAGTGGATCAAATTTAGAACGTCCTGGCTTAGAAAATTTACGTGATAGAGTAGCAGAAGGTAAGATTGATAAGATATATATTCATTCACCTGATCGGCTATCACGTAAATTTTCATATCAAATGATCTTACTCGAAGAGTTTAAAAAGGCTGGATCTGAAATAGTATTTTTGAATCATAAGTTTGATGATAATCCGGATTCCCATTTATTTCTACAGATTCAGGGAGCAATAGCAGAGTATGAACGTGCAAAGATTATGGAACGAAACCGTAGAGGTAAACTTCATGCGGCCAAAGCTGGGTGTATAAGTGTGATGGGTAGGGCGCCTTACGGTTATCGCTACATAGCAAAACATGTAGGTGAAGGAAGTGCTCAATTTGAGGTTGATGAAGAAGAGGCAAATATAGTGCGTAAAATATTTAGTCGGGTTGGCCAAGAAAGAGCAAGTATAGGAGAAGTTGTACATGAACTGAATAAGATACCGGTAATAACACGAACAGGAAAAAGGTATTGGAAAAGGAGCACTATTTGGAACATGTTAAGAAATCCTGCTTATATAGGAAAAGCAGCTTATGGTAAAACTAGGACATGCTCAAAACCACAAGTAAAAAAGTCAAAAAAAGGAACTTGTGGTAAACTTAAAAGTGGTCGCTTTAACAGTGATAAAGAGAACTGGACTTATATTCCAGTACCAAAAATAATCAATGAGCCTTTATTTGATTCAGTGCAAGCACAACTAACTGAAAATAGGCAAAGAGCAAGAGTACGACAAAGAAGAGAAACATATTTATTGCAAGGTTTAATGGTATGTCAACGTTGTCAATATACTTATTGTGGTACAAACCACGTTCATAAAAAGTCGACATATTATTACTATCGTTGCTCTGGTACAAACTCTAGCAAATTCAATGGCAATAAAATCTGCGATAATAAATCAATACGCACTGATGTATTAGATGGAGTTATATGGGAAGAAGTCAAGAGTATCTTGAAAGAGCCAGATAGGATTGCAAATGAATATCAACGTAGATTGTCAGAGAACAAAAAGCCTTTACATAATCAAACACGTGAAAAGCAAGAAAGTAAGCTAAGATTAAGTATCAAAAAATTTATTGATAGCTATGCCAAAGGGTTTATAAGCCAAGAAGAATTTGAACCAAGAATCACAACAATGAAACAACATTTGAAAGAAATTGAAGAAGAGAAAGAAAGAACACTCGATCAAAAGAAGTTACAACAAGAATTGAGCCTTGTTACAGATAGCTTGAAAAACTTTTCTTTAAGAATTGAATCACAGCTTGATCAAGTGGATTGGCAGACTAAACAAAATATTATTAGAATGTTAATCCATCAAATTGAAATTAATCACAACCACTTGTATATAGTATTTCGCATAAAAAATCTTGCAAATTTTGATCAAAATAGCCATAATAGAATTATGCAATGTTGTACTAGCAGTCAA
>JAISAR010000099.1 GCA_031266615.1 Rickettsiales bacterium | reverse complement strand
TTTTAAAATAGAGAGTGGAATAACTAGCTACCTCGGGGTTTTATTGTCTTTTTTCTCTGCCTGGTAAATTTCTTAAATATTATAGCTTAGACTAGTTGCGTTTAAAAGCAGCTAAATTGCAGCGTTTAAGGCATAAAAACGCCAATACTGAAAATAAATATCGACTAGGGCTTCTTTTGCTTTTTTTCTCGCTTGGTAAATTTCTTAAATATTTATTACTAAAGTAGTATTCTGGATTCCAGTGTCAGCTACTTGGATGACAAGAAAAGGAGGCCTGGCATGGCACCCTTGGATGGTTATGTGAAATGCTCCTCCACATAATTATCGATAATTGTCTTAAATTCCTCAAAGATGTTATTGCCTTGTAAAGTTTTAAAGTATTTGCCGTTTTTATAAACCGCTGAAACGGGCTTTTCTCCATATCCAGGTAAGCTGATTCCCAAATTTGCGTGTTTACTTTCTCCAGGACCATTTACGATGCATCCCATAACAGCAATATTCATATGCTCCACACCTGGATTTTGTTTCTTCCAGGTCGGCATGCGAATTTTTATGTAATCATTTACTTCTTCAGTTAATACACGAAAACGATCGCTATTTGTGCGCCCACACCCAGGACATGAGCTGACCTGAGGATTAAAGTGGCGCAAGCCTATGGATTGCAATATTTCTTGACACACTGTCACTTCGTTAGTTCGTGATTCGCCAGGACGTTGAGTTAAAGAAGCACGTATTGTGTCTCCAATACCATTTTGTAATAAGTAAGTAAGCCCTGCCGTGGTATTTATCACGCCTTTGTTGCCCATGCCAGCTTCAGTTAAGCCCAAGTGCAAAGCATAATTGGAAGATTTTGCAAGCGCTGTGTAAACTGAGATTAAATCTTGTACTCTACTAACCTTACACGAAATGATTATTTTATCCGCACCAAGGCCAATTTCTTCAGCCTTCTGTGCACTGCTCAGAGCTGACATTACAAGTGCCTTACGCAATATAACATCAGAAGGTTTTGGATTACTAGACAGAGCATTCTCATCCATTAGTTTTTGTGAAAGGTACTTATCAAGGCTACCCCAATTTACTCCAATTCTAATCGGAATGTCGTGCTTTATTGCATACTCTATAACCCTTTCAAATTTTTCATCACGTTTGTCGCCAAAGCCTATATTACCTGGATTTATCCTAATTTTACCCAGCATCTTAATGTTGTCTGGATAATCTTGAACCAGCCTGTCTAGCTCATATTGCCCACAACCTACCAGTATCTTACCGTTGAAGCCTTTTTCATCCAACTCTTCTACTACATAAGGTATTGCTTTTGCTACTTCCTCTGAATTCAAAGCAATTCGTACCAACTCTGAACCTGCATGCGTTAGTTCTATTACTTCTTTTGCATATTGCTTAGCACTGCCTTTTATGTCGTCAGGATCTATGTGTACACCAAGTGCCATGGATTGAACAACTATAGGATTATTTCCACCTATTTTCACTTGTCCAACTTTTACAGTATGAGTCTTATGTCGAGAGGTGGGTTCATCACTCAAGTTATAATTTACCAAATCCTCATTCAACATGTCATTAATGACTAACCTATTTTGCCGTATCAGCTACACTTCCAAATGAATCCGAACCGTTCAAGCTGTGCTGCGTCACATTATTTAGATCGGCAATGGAATCACGTGAGCATGTTTTTTTTGATGGAGTGTCTTTTATAGTAACATTTATAGGGGAAATTTTTTTCTCTCGTGTTGCAGTAGCCTTTTTTCCTTCCTGTCGTTTGCTTTCAAGTTGCTCGCCTTCATATTGAGCTTGATCTATGAATACAGCTCCTTTCAGGCGGGTGATGTTGATGCCATGCTGATTTACCATAGCATCCTCTTCATCTTCGACTATACAAGCTTCCATGTCACTTGGTTTACTACTAAGGAGAGCAATTTTTTTTTCTTTTAATTTCTTGGCTAGGTTTTCTTTGTCTATGTTAGCATTAGCTCGGCCTTGCAACTTTTTTTTCTTTAGGAGTTCCCTGCGCTTTTCATATAGTCTATATGACTCAGCAAAATCCTCATCTTCATGAAAGTTTGTACCGCCAGGATTACCTTGTGGTACATATTTCTTACTAAGTTTCACCTTAGATTTAGCTTCAGTATTATGTGAAACAAAAAGACTAAAACCCAAAAACATTAATATAAATAAAACTTCAGAAAAAATCCTAAGCATATGGCGCTATAGTAAATACTGTACTTTAAAAAATAACAATTAACGAACTTTAAGTAAACCAGAATCTTTACTAACTTTGTAATGAATGGTGATTTCATACCCAATTAACACAGGCAAGATTTATATTTTTTAAATATTTATATGCGTCTTTCTGACTTATCTAATTCCTGTTTTTCTTTTTATTAATATATTAAGAAAAAGGTTGACTTTTTACCTAAAATAATATAAAATTGAATAACAGTTAGTATGAGGTAAAAATGTCAAAATCAGAAAAAGTTAAGAAATATTTTTTAAGAAAATCTGAACCAGTATCAGAAAAACGCAAGGAAGATTTAATGGGAAAATTCAGATATGCTGCCGGAGAATTTGGTAAAGCTGGTACTCGATCTGACTACCAAGCAGTACCCAAGGAGGAGCAGGCTTCTATTGATTTGGGTAACAAAAAAATCTTTGGTGTTAAAAATAAAATTTTGCGTTGGGTAGAGCACAAATTCAAACATCTCTTTCCCCGCTATGATTACTCTTCAGAAATAGGAACTAAAGACAGAAAGATTCCTGGAGGTGATTCGAAGGTTAAGTATTTCACTTTAGATGAACAGATTGACCAAACAAGATTCATCGGTGAAGAAAACGGAGAACGCAAATTATATAACTTAACAGGTGAGCTATATGATACAACCGGTGAGACTAGTAAAGGAGAAGAAGATTGTGTAGCTTATGTAATCACACTTGATGGAAAGTTAGTAACTCATAAACACATTAATATTAATGAAGGTGAATTGGCTTACCGCCATTCAACTCTTGCAGGTGGTAAGCCAATTTTGTGCTCTGGTTTAATGAAAGTAGTAGATGGTAAAATAACTTACATAGACAACAACAGCGGACATTATAAACCAACATCAGCAAATTTGTACAAAGCAGTGAAAAAATTAGAAGGTTTATTTTCAGAAAATGCAAAAATTGTCTACCGGCCACATTGGATTAACTTCATAAAGCAAATTCCTTTTATACGTAAAATTGTTCCAACTAAGCAAGAGTCGATAGAGAAATTTGTGAAAAGAATGGAGAAAGAAGGAAAAGATGAATTGCCGAAATATGAAAGGGATTTTGAAAGGGTAAAAAAGTATAATGAAAAATACTCAGATAAATTAGAAAGCCAGTCAGTTTATGCTAGAATAGCTGCTTCTAATTACAAGCCAGTGTCTATTTTAGACAGTGATTCTCGAGCAGTAAAAAAAATGGCAACAGAGCACTCAATAAGAAAGATTATTGGTGCAAATTATGGCCATAAACCAAAAATTGATATTCAATATAATGAAAAGAAAGCTGTGGGTATTAATGTAATCTTTCGCTACAAAGATGATTGTGATGAATTTATCAAACTTCTAGACCTCAAAAAGCATAGCTATATTTGCACACCTCATCAAGATGAAAAAGAAGTTGATGTGCTTCTTAAATATATAAATGATGAAAAAGATATAGCTGCTATAAAGAAATCAATGCCCAGCAAGCGTACAGTTTTTATGAGCAAAGACCAAGCTAATAAATTTATAAAGAACACTTTAGAAATTAAGATAGGTAGTGTTGAACAACTGGGAAATACAGCAGCTGTAAAAACCGCTTAATAGCTACCTAAAACCCTTATTTCCCACTCAAGTTCAACGTTAAACTTATCTCTCACTGCATCTCTTACCTTGTTGCCAAGGTTTTCTAAGTCAGATGCAGTTGCATTATTGTAATTGAGCAGAAAATTACAATGTTTCTTAGAAATTTTAGCTCCACCGTTATCTAATCCTCGACAGCCGGATTTATCAATCAGTTTCCATGCTTGGTAGTCTTTTGGATTTTTAAATATGCAACCAGCAGTTTTTCCTCTTATTGGTTGGCTTTTGTTTTTTTTATCGATAATTTCCTTTAGCCTACGCAATATAGCCTCATACTCTGCACTTACTCCTTTAAACTCAGCTTCAACGAAAATCCACTGCCCGTTCAAGCTATGTCCACGGTAAACATAACCCATCTCTTTGCTGGAGAATTCATATAGATTTCCATCCTCTAAGTTCACTGCTTTTATCGACTGTACAACACTTGCAATATCACTACCATACGCACCTGCATTCATTTCTAGTCCACCGCCAACTGTGCCTGGAATTCCAGCCAAAAACTCAAGTCCACTAATTTGTTGCTCCCCGGCAAAGTAAGCGAGATTGCTAAGTAGCGCAGCACCACCTGCAACAATAGAATTGCTACCTTTACATTTAATATACGCAAACTCCTTACCCAATTTCACTGTTATGCCTCGAATGCCACTATCTCGCACTATTATGTTGGATGTTGCACCGATAACATTAATTGGCAATTCAGTATTTTTAATTAAGCATGTTAAATCTTCAATATCACGTGGTTTAAACAATACATCAGCTTGTCCACCGACATTCAACCACGTCATTTTAGACATCGAAACGTTACAGCGATAGATTCCACGTACCTTAGGCAAGCTTATAAGCATTTTGATTTCAACTCTAATCCTGCATCCATACCCATTTTTTCTGCATCTTCTGCAAATGAAGTGCGCTCAGTAAAGTATATGTTTTTTTCGTCTGCTAACATACAACGAAGATGTAGCATATTCTCACTTACATATTCTGCCAAAGCTGCAAGTGGTGTAAAGCATGAACCATTCACTGTCTTCATGAAGCTACGTTCCGATTTTGCCCTTATAAAAGACATATTATTATTAATTTTCTCTAAAAGATCGATAATTTTTACATCATTTTTTCGACATTGAATGCAAATTGCCCCCTGTCCCACTGCACTTAACATGATTTTTGGTGGTAATACCTCTGTAACTAAGTGATGTTTCTTTAACCTTATGAGCCCTGCTTCAGCTAGAATTATTCCATCAAAACTATGATTTTGCAATCTAGTTGTCACATTTCCACGAAGGGGCGCTATATTTAGATCTGGTCTGAAATTTAGTAGCTGAACTTTTCTTCTTATTGAGGAAGTTGCAATCAATGCTCGCTGTGGCAAAGACTCAAGGCTGTTATATTTATTAGAAATAAACGTGTCGCATGGACTTAGCCTCTCTAAAACACAAGGAATTGCTAAATCTTTCGAAAAAAATGCAGGGACATCCTTTAGTGAATGAACTGCCATGTCTATATTATTCTCAAGCAGTTCAGTCTCGATTTCTTTGAGGAACAGTCCTTTGCCTCCTATTTCGGCGAGGTTTGCATTGGTATACTTGTCACCAGAAGTTTTTATTTTGATGATCTCAGCAGATAAGCCAGGAAAAGAGTCCAGCAACTTTTGTTTTGCCTCTAAAGCTTGAGCGATCGCAAGGCTGCTTCCTCTGGTACCTATTCTGATTAACATGTGTGTAGCTATTAAAATTTCTTAGGTGCAGTACCCCTAAGTAATGTGACACGAAATATTATAGAATTCAAGTCTGTGATCGCTAGATCCATAACTGAAGAAGTTGCATTGTATGTTGCATTATCTGCATCTTATCGGCATACTATAAGGATAATGTAATGCAGATATTATGCCGATGAAGTTTATACCAAACTATGCAATTACCTCCAAGATTGCTAGCTGTCTTATGAGAATCGAAGCAGCAAAAGAAAAAGTGTTGCATTTGCCACTCACTGTGTCAATGTTTTCGTTTCTTCGTGAAACTGCACGACTCTATACCACACACTATTCCACTATGATTGAGGGAAACCGACTTGAGCCTAAACAGATTGAAGAGATTTTAAAACATAAAGGTCACTTCCCAAAGTATGAGAGAGATGAAAATGAGGTTAAAGGATATTATGCAGCTTTAACTCAAATTGAACAATGGGCAGCAAGGGAAATACCTATTACTGAGAAAACTGTTCAAACACTACATGCCCTAGTAATGGCAAGTGGAAAATCTAAAGTAAAACCAACCCCTTATCGAGATGGTCAAAACGTTATTCGTGACAGTCGCACACGTGCAATAATTTATATGCCACCTGAAGCAAAGGATGTACCAAAACTCATGAGCCGTATGGTAGATTGGATTCGTAACAGTGAACAAGCGCCTTGCCCAATTATTGCAGGTATCGTGCATTATCGATTTGTAACAATTCACCCTTACTATGATGGTAATGGTCGTACTGCGAGATTGCTAACTACATTAATTTTACACCTTGGTGGATATGACCTAAAAGGACTTTACTCATTGGAAGAATATTACGCTAAAAATCTTGGAGCATATTATGAGGCAATAAGCGTGGGTCCATCGCACAACTATTACATGGGACGAACTGAAGCAGACATCACCAAATGGGTGGATTATTTTATAGAAGGAATGGCAAATTCATTTGAGAACGTGTTGCAGCGTATAAATGAAGAAGGGCACAGAACTGACCAGGCTGATCTCATACGTAAGCTTGACCCTAAACAGCGTAGGGCTCTTGAGCTCTTCGGGGAATTTTCCACTATCACAGCTAGTCAAATAGGCAAATTATTCAATTTTAAACCTCGTACCAGTGCGCAACTTTGTAAAAAGTGGGTAGAAATGGGATTTATTGAGATTGTAGACTTTTCCAACAGAGGAAGAAAATACAAGCTTAGCAAGCAATATGAAGATTTGATCTCAAACTAACCGAAGCATTAACTGAAGAAATCAAAGTTGCTTTGGAAGAGTTGTTTGTAAATGTTGCATTATCTGCATTTTATCGGTATACTATACTGGATTTCAGCGTCACGCGCACAACTGTACGAACATTGCAATTAGCAGGTAATTTGCGTAACAGACGGTGTCATCCCAGTGCTCGACACTGGGATCCAGCCTTTCCATAATCATCAAAAACGTCTATACTCACCAGTCTGGTAGAGATCATAGCTATGATCCCCCCAACAGAACCGTACTTGCGACTTTCCCGCATACGGCTCTTCAGTGTAGCATTCACAGCGTTTTTAACTTCTGCTATCTGGTTTACTTTTCCTTGTTTCATATTCCA
>JAISAR010000098.1 GCA_031266615.1 Rickettsiales bacterium | reverse complement strand
GAAAAAGATCTAATAGCGTATGAAGAAAGATTAATGGACCTACGCAAAGAAGAAGGCATCCTCGCTCAAAAGCTTGATGATGCAACTGAAAAAGGCATCAAAATTGGTAAAGAGAAAGGAATCCAAATCGGCCATGAAAAAGGCAGACAAGAAGGCATCCAAATCGGCGAAGAACGTGGCAGAGCAGAAGGCGAACAACAGGCTAAAATAGCTATGGCTCAAAACCTACTTAAAGCAGGAGTTTCTATTGACATCATAGCTCAAACTACTGGTCTTCCTATAACTGAAATTGCACAACTCAAAGAGGAAGTTACGAGTTAATTTCAAACCACTTAGCTGAATAGACACTGTATTTTGAAGTAAATATCAATAACTAGCCACCACGGGACTTCTTTGCTTTTTTTCTGACTTGGTAAATTTCTTAAGCATAAAGGTTATACCAACTTTCGTTATCAAACAAGATATATAATAAGTTCGCTGAACCTCTAATCGTAGGGAAACTTTTTAATTTACCATTGGGATTTGGTATGAAATTTCACCTACTTGGCTTGAGCAGCAGGAGCTTGTTGTTGTGGTATATCGACATCTGTCACATCTGTCGAAGGCTGCTGCAAAACTTTGATTGATTCAGAGCTTTTTTGTAGTTGCGTTTGTGTCAATATCGAAAGCTCAAATACTCCTTTGCTTGATCGGTTAAAACACGTCCTCTTGGTGTGCGCTTTACAAAACTAATTTTTATTAAATAAGGTTCTACTGTTTCTTCAATATTGCCAGCATCCTCAGATAGCGCAATAGATATGGTGTCAATACCAACAGGTCCTGAGGTATTGAATAAAAATCTTAGATAATCCATATCTAATTTATTTAATCCCATCTTATCTATGCCCAATTTTGATAGCGCAGAGTCAGCAATTTCGTAGGTAATTTTTTTATCATCTTCCGCCTCAACAAAATCTCTTATTCTTCTGAGTAACCTCAAAGCAATCCTTGGAGTGCCGCGTGCACGGCAGGCAATTTCCCTTATGGCACCCTCTTCGATTTCGGCAGAAAGAACTCTTGCGCCTCTTTTTATAATATCAACCAGTTCCTCAAAAGAATAAAATTCAAGGTGCAAAGGGATGCCAAAACGATCCCTCAGCGGTGCAGAAAGCAGTCCAAGCCGTGTTGTTGCTCCAATCAACGTAAATGGTGGCAAATCTATCCTTAAAGTGCGAGTGGATGGGCCTTCGCCTACCAGTATGTCTAGGCAAAAGTCTTCCATGGCGGTATATAAGACTTCTTCAATGCTACGATTTAACCTATGGATTTCGTCGATAAATAAGACATCTTTTGCATTTAAAGTGGTGAGCACCGCAGCTAAATCTCCAGCTTTATTAAGTAAAGGACCAGAAGTTGCGCGAAAGCTAACCCTTAACTCCTTAGAGACAATTTGTGCTAAGGTTGTTTTACCAAGCCCTGGAGGACCGTGTAGTAAAACATGATCCAAAGCTTCAGTTCTCGTCTTTGCGGCATTTATAAATACTTTTAAATTTTGTATTAAATCTTTTTGCCCAACAAAATCATCAAGTTGTTCAGGCCTGATGTTTACATTACGCGCATCTTCAGCATATTCTTTGCCACATGATGTTGACTTCATAATGTTGAAAGCTCCTTAAGTGCCATGCGAATAATCTCCTTAGTGTCCAGGTTTGGCCTGTATTTTTTTATAGTATCATAAGCTTTCGTTTTTTCATATCCAAGATTGATCAATGCTGAAAGGGCATCTTCATTAATTGGATGGAAATTGCTGTTATTTATTTCTAATTTACTCACTTTGCCACTCAGTTCTGTAATAATTCGATTAATGAGTTTCAGGCCAAGTCCGCTTATCTTGAGTGTTACTTTATCTTCATTCATAATTGCCAAAAACAACTGCTCTGGGGTTAATTTACTCAAAATTGACATCGCAGTTTTATAGCTAACGCCGCTTACTTTAACAAGCAAGCGCAAGCACTGCTGTTCTTCTCTGCTTATGAAACCATATAGCTGAGTAATGTTTTCTCTATTATTTGCATAGGTTTCAATGAGCAATTTGATTTTACTTCCAGTGGAGCATGCATTTAAGGCTTTGGCTGAAAGGTATACTATATAGCCAACATCATTTACATTCAGGATTATATGATCACTGTGAACTTCGTCGACTATTCCGCTTAGGTTTCCTATCATTTTCAGCACTGTATAAAGTTCAGTTTAAAAACTCCTGGGTTCTAGGTCAAGTGTTGGTCTGAGATGTGTGGTCTTACCCTTTTGAATTTATAGTGCTCCAGAATCTAACCATCACACCCTCCATATACTACTTATAACTCACTTTCACACAATATTGATCGTTCTTAAAAAGCAATCTAACATTTTTTATTCCTTGATTGCGAAGCTTTGATGCAGCTGACTTGGCAGTCTGAGCATTTTCAAAAAATGCGACATATCCCCTACTTTCTGCACTGTTTTGTTTTGGGTGACGTTTCTGCATTTCTTTTTCATACTGCTTTTTATAATGAGGGGTTTTTTGTATTAGTCGCCTTGACATTTTTTTTAGATATGTAATTTTCACCATAGTTAATCCATCTTCATGGAATCCTAAAATTTTCGCTGCTTTTTCTGAAAGATCTATTATTCTACCCTTAACAAATGGCCCTCTATCGTTAACTCTTACGATAAGTTGCCCTCCATTTTTTAGGTTAGTGACAAGAACAAAGCAGGGTAGAGGTAAAGTCTTGTGCGCTGCGGAAATTGAGTTACGGTCAAACACTTCACCGTTTGCTGTAAGTGTGCCATGATCTTCCATCCCATACCACGATGCTACTCCTATTTCTTCGTGATGGTTACAGTGCTTGGGATGATAAGTTACTCCATTTACTGTGTAGCTATTGCCAATTTTATAATGGCCTGCGGCATCATTACACCTGCTGCGAAAACCGCAACTACTTATCAAAACAAATATTAGGCATAAAAAAGCTAGATTTTTTATCATTGTATTCAGTGAAAGGGCTCGATACCATGAGGATTTTAAATTATACTATAACAAATTTAGTAATCAGTAAACGTCTACTGCTAAATATGAACAATACTCGAAAAGAAACAATACATATAATTGGTATAGGTGGAATTGGAATGAGCGCAATTGCTGAAATTCTTCATAACTCTAATTATAAAGTCCAAGGCAGTGATACGCAATCAAATGACAATACAGATAGGTTACAAAAGCTAGGTATAGAGGTCTATATTGGCCACAATGCCAACAACATTAAACAAGCTCAAATAGTAGTACATTCCTCTGCAATCAAATCTGGTAATGTGGAGTTAGTTGCCGCAAGAGATAACAATAAAACCATTTTGCATAGGTCAGACATACTCGCTGAGATTATGAAAGATAAATATGTGATAGCAGTTTCAGGTTCAAGTGGAAAGACAACAACAACGGCTATGATTGCCTCTATTTTTGATCATTCTGGCATTGATGCGACTGTAATTGTGGGGGGGATATTGAACTCCTACCAAAATAACTCAAAACTTGGCAAGAGTGATATTTTTTTGATCGAAGCTGATGAGTCTGATGGAACTATGTTAAAAATTCCTGCAAACATTGCTGTTATAACAAGCATTAACGACGATCACATAGACCATTACGGCACATTTGACAATCTCAAAAATGCATTTTCCCAATTCGCGAACAACGCAGATTCTGTGATTTTACCTGATTCTGCAGGCATCAATTATAATGCAAGTAATTCTATAATGTTTGGGTTTGAGAATGGTAGCGTAAGAGCCAGTAACATTAAGCAGCATGTCAGCAGCATAGAATTTGATGTGTTGATTAATATAGACGAAAGTAACTGGATCCCAGTGTCAAGCACTGGGATGACAAAGAAAGAGCTGTTATCATCTAGTTATCACTTGTCATCCAATCCCCCTTTGTCATCCCAGTGCCACCTCCCGTCATCCCAGTGCTTGACACTGGGATCTAGAATTATAAAAAACATAGTACTATCAAACGCAATAGGTATTCACAAAGTCAGCAATGCCCTGGCTGCAATATCGGTTGCGGTAAAACTTGGAATTAGCGATGCGGACATTAAAAAGGGCCTTTTGGAATTTAAAGGAGTAGCAAGAAGATTTTCTTTAATTGCCAATGTTAAAGGTGTTAAGTTAATTGAGGACTATGCCCATCATCCAAATGAAATACAGGCAACTCTGGCAGCAGCACGCTTGATTACTAAAGGAAAGGTAATAGGAATTATCGAACCGCTACGTTTTGCTCGCATTCGTAATTTTTTTGATGAATTCGTACAAGTTTTTATGATGTTTGACTATGTCATCCTCACTCCTGTTCATCCCCCAGAAGATGAGCCTATTCCCGGTTGTGGAATTGATGATATACAGAAAGCTTTAATCAGCAATGGGTTTAGTAACGTAGAGATTATGAATAATGCTTTGCTTATTTCACGTTTCATCAATGATTCGACAAATTCAGGTGATGTAGTACTATTTATTGGTGCTGGTGGTAATATAGCCAAACTAGCGAAAGAAACTGCAGCACTTATGTCAGAAATAGAGGTTTAACATGATGAAAAAGATAATTAACAATGTATTCGCAAGAGAAATTTTGGATAGCAGGGGTTACCCAACTGTTGAGGTAGAAGTTGAGCTCTGTGATGGAGCAACAGGTAGAGCATCTGTACCTTCTGGAGCTTCAACCGGTAAACTAGAAGCCTTAGAACTGAGGGATCAAGATGAAAAAAGATATTGTGGTAAAGGAGTGCTGAAAGCTGTTCAGTCTGTAAATGGAGCAATAGCAGATGAAATCATTGGCATGGACGCAGCAAATCAAGGTATAATTGATAAAGTATTAATCGAATTAGATGGAACGAAAAACAAATCTAAGCTTGGAGCAAATGCAACTTTAGGGGTGTCTCTTGCAGCTGCAAAAGCAGCAGCAAACAGTTTCAAAATGCCACTATATAGATATTTAGGGGGAGAGCAGGCAAGTGTCGTGCCGGTTCCACTCATTAACATAATCAATGGTGGAGTACATGCAGACAATAAACTCGATTTTCAAGAATTTATGATTCTTCCTGTTGGAGCTGAAACTTTCAGTGAAGCGATCAGAATGTCTGCAGAGGTGTTTCATAATTTGCGCAGCATTCTCAAGAAAAAGGGTTATAGCACAAATGTAGGAGATGAAGGTGGTTTTGCACCGAACATCGAAAGCACCGAAGAAGCTCTTAATCTGATAATTCAGGCTGTGGAGTCTGCCGGTTATTCGATGCAAAGTCACTTTGCACTGGGTCTTGACGTTGCTTCATCTACTTTTTATGGAGATGGAATTTACAAATTTGAAAATAATGAGCTTACTTCAGAGGAATTGGCTGAGTACTATTGCGGCCTTGTCGAAAAATATCCTATAATTTCCATAGAAGATGCGATGAGTGAAGACGATTATGAAGGTTGGAAGTTACTTACTGCAAGGCTAGGAAATAAAATTCAATTGGTCGGGGATGATTTGTTTGTTACAAATTGTGAGCTAATACGCAAAGGAATAGAGGAAAAAATGGCAAATGCTGTACTAATCAAGCCAAATCAGATAGGAACATTAACGGAAACTTTTTCTGCCATTGAAATGGCAAAATCAAATGGTTATAAAGCCGTTATTTCTCATCGATCAGGTGAAACAGAAGACACAACGATATCTCATATAGCAGTTGCATCGAATTGTGGGCAAATAAAGACTGGCTCACTATCGCGCTCTGACAGGCTTGCAAAGTATAATGAGCTGCTGAGAATAGAGGGCACGTTAGGAAGAAATGCCAAATATTATAGTGGTTTGCCATGGACTTCATAGACGAAGTTAGATTGTATCTAAAGGCTGGTGATGGCGGTGATGGCTGCGCGAGTTTTCGTCGAGAAAAATTTGTCGAATTTGGTGGTCCAAACGGTGGTAATGGAGGGAAGGGAGGAGACATAGTTTTTGTCAGCGATGCAAATCTCAATACTTTGCTTAATTTTCGTTATAGAAGACACATTAAAGCAAACGATGGGAAAAGTGGTGCAAGCAGAGATAGGTCTGGCACAGCGGGAAAAGATGTCATACTTAAAGTTCCAGTTGGGACACAAATAGTCGATGAAGAAAGTGAGGAGGTGGTAGCAGATCTTGATAAACCTGAGATGGAATTTCAAGTAGTGCAAGGTGGAAAAGGTGGACTTGGAAACTCCAATTTTAAATCCTCTACCAACAGGGCACCAAGACATTTTACCTACGGTCAGCCTGGCGAAGAAAAATATGTATTATTAAAACTAAAAGTTTTATCTGACGTTGGCATTATCGGCATGCCAAATGCAGGTAAATCGAAATTTTTAACTCGCTGTTCAAATGCAGATACAAAAGTAGGTGATTATCCATTCACCACGATAAGACCACATTTAGGTGTAGCAAAGATGGATGATAACGAAATTGTGATAGCAGATATTCCTGGGATAATCGCTGATGCTCACCTTGGAGTTGGGCTTGGACATAAATTTTTGAAGCATATAGAAAGGTGTAAAATTTTACTGCATTTAATTGATATAACTCACGATGATGTCATTTCGGCTTATAATTGTACACACAATGAGTTGGAGCTTTACAATGGCGATCTTGTTAGAAAAGAAGAAGTTGTAGTGTTAAACAAATGTGACTTGTTAGAAGAAGCAGAAATTCTGGAGAAGAAGAATCACTTGGCTAACTATCTTGATAAAGAAGTACTATGCTTGTCAATCGATGATGATTTACAGCCCATTTTGAGGTTATTAAGTGAAAAATTGAAAAAGAACAACCCTAGGGAAACTGATGTATATGATCCTTTTGAGGCATGAATTTCCCGTTCAATGGCCACGTATAAACAAGTCCGATATTACTTCCGCCGACTTGGGTGATTTTTTGTTAAGAATGTGATATTTTAGACATAAAGCCCCCTCATGTAAAAAATTCAGAAAAAACGCAACGCACATACGACAGAGATTAAGCACGTGTGTGCACCCACGCACACTGAAGAAGATACGCTACATTTTTTTGGGTTGTTTAATCTGCAGACAAAGATAGATTTTGAGCTCTCTAATACCAACTCTCATAAATAACTAGACAAATAATTAACAGAGCAAATGGTTTTGATCGAACTTTCCGTAATATCTCGAATAAATTCAGATACAGCATTTTCGAGTAATTTAATAGA
>JAISAR010000096.1 GCA_031266615.1 Rickettsiales bacterium | reverse complement strand
TTAAAAAGCTTACCATAACTTGGTCACGATTTTCATTAAAGGACAAGTACAGAAAAACTAGAGTATCTACCTTAACTTCCCTAAATTTGCTCATTTTCCCTTAACTTGACGCGTATGGTAGATGAAAGTGCCCAAGTTGACTTAAAACTCGAAGTTGCAGAGAAAGAGAGCCAAAGTGTAGTGATAAGCAAAGATGGAGGGGTTCAGACTGATGGAGTAGCATTTCAAGATACGGCAATGCAGACCAAATACGTTGAAAAAGTAGACAAAAGTATTGAAGTTAATTTAAAACCCGAAGTTGCAGAGGAAGAGAACAAAATAATGAGTGAAGATGAAGGAATTTATTCTGGAGTAAGTGATGGATCTACTGATGAAGACTGCTTTGATATTGGAAATGAATTGGTTGAGAACAATTACTGTGAAGTGCATGGGGAAGATGATGAAGCATTAAAAGAACAGCTGGAGGACATAAGTCAGGAATTAGAACTTGAACGTTTACAAAATGCTTCCTTAAAAGAAGAAAACAGAGGATTACAATCTGTAATTGAAAGACTTGAAAAGAATTGTGAGGAATTTACAGAAGATGCAGGCAAACGAGAAGAGGAACTAGCCGAATACAAAATGGAACTTATAAATAAAACAAGAAAGCTTTCAGCAGAAGTGGAAGAAAAAGACGCAAAAATAAACAGTTTAACGCTGTTAAATGAAGCATTAGAACAAGATAAAAAGAAAATAGAAACTAGAAGTAACGAACAGCAGCAGATAGCTGAAATGTGTATGAAATTAAATGAGTTGCTCTCGAATGTGACGGAAATATCAGAGAGAACATCACAATTACACAATCAAGAGCAGCAGGAAGAAAAAAAGAGCTTGGAAAATAAGATATTAGAGTTACAAAAGCAAGTACAAACTTTAGAAGGAAATAAAGAATGGGAGTTAGCTGAAATAGATGGCATCTTCAAGGAAGTTTTCTCGAACATGATGGAAATGTTAGAGAAAGGACTATATGCTGTTGAAGGAAGAGATGATGAATCTTTAAAGAGACAACTAACTGCTCAATCAGTTGAAATAGAGGAATTGAATAAGCAACTAGAGAAAGCAAACGAGGAACTAGAAAAGTTAACTTTGTCCTATAATGATCAAACATATCAGATTGCAGACTTACAAGCAGAAAATCTCTCGTTAAGAAAGGAGGATGGAGAATTGCTATATAGATCAATCGATCAAATAAAAAAATTGGAAGGAGCATTGAAAGAAAAAGACGCTCAGTGCAAACAATTAAAGGAGAGCCTATGTGCATTAGAGAGCTTAGAATATAGATTAGAGAGCTTAGAAAGTCAAAGTACTACGACAAAAAAAGCGCAACAACAGAGAGATAGCTCCCACCAAACAAATACAAAATCAATGGCCAAAAGTGAGGCTGATTTATCTCAAAAAAATAAAGGAAGATTGGATAAACAGTTACAAAAAACAAAAAAAGAACCAGTTGAGCAGCCAAATGAAAAACTTACACCCAATACTTTCATGAGTTGCACTAGCAGTACTGCAAGATTAAAGAATAATTTGACTGCTGAGAAAAAAGCAAGTGTTGTTAAGAAGCGTACAAATAATCCATATAATGAAAAATTTGTGCAGTCCTATACAAACTCTTTACCTGAAGATGCTCTGGAAAAGTCAATAAAAACTAAAGCAAAATCCTTAGACTCAAGTAATGTTCAAAAACTGGCAAAAAATATAAGCAATGAATTTACGTTACCAAAAAATACAAACAGCACACCTAACTCTTTTCTGAGCCACACTAGCAGCACCGCAAGCATAAACTCATTGAACGTTAGAGTAGGTTCTTAGCATAAAGTAACAACTCCTCTTTCGTTAAGGAATAGGAGTTGTCTTCCCAATGTTGCTTTAACAACTCTAAACTTCTACCTAAACTTTTCCCTGACTGATAACCTATATTTATCAAATCATCGCCAGATAAAGGAAATTTCGGGATATCGAACACCTTAGCAAATGAGATGTATTCATCAACATTTGTTCCAGACTCAACACCACAGATTTTGACCAAGTCACAATATAATTCCCTACCAAACAAGGATATGTATTTTTTTTGCTCCTTTTCTGAAAGCTCTGTTTTGAGATCATTGAACAGTAAAAACAGCAGCTTTTTCTTTTGCTTGTTTGAAAGACGTAAAAACTTGCTTACGTATTCTCCAAGACTTGTCCTATCATTTTTTTCAGTAGTTCTAAGGAGCAACGCTAATTTTACTATCGCATCAGCACCAAAAAGAAGCGGTGAGGACAGAATTTCGCATTTTACTTCTTTTGGAATAATTTTTTGCAAAACATCAGATTTTTGCATGCTCTTAAGCGTTGGAGCAGGGTCATCACACCCTAGCAATTTAAACATTTCGTCTCTTATTCTCTCTCCAGAGAGGTTTTGGATCATGTGCGAATGCTTTTTGCATACGTCCAATATTTCATCACTCAAATTTCCAACGCATATTTTTGCGTGAAAACGAAACACTCTTAAAATACGTAGACAGTCTTCCTTAATTCTATCTTCAGCATTACCTATAAAGTTTAACCTTCGCGCTTTTAAGTCCTGAGTACCACCAAAGTAGTCATATACATGGCCATGCTTGTCTGCATATAGGGCGTTAAATGTAAAATCACGCCTTGAAGCATCAGCTTGCCAATTATTGGTAAATTCTACTTTCGCATGCCTACCGTCGCATTGAGTATCATACCTTAACGTTGTGATCTCAAAAGATCTTTGGTTTAAAACTGCAGTGATAGTTCCATGCTTTAAGCCAGTTGGAATAGTTTTTATATTGCGAAGTTTGAGCGCTTCAATCGCTTGGTTAGGCAGTAGATTGGTAGCGAGGTCAATGTCGTGAATGTCACGCTGCAGAATTGAGTCCCTTACACACCCACCGACAAGCCTTGCCTCACCACCAAACTTCTCTATGGCATCAATGATTAAACTAGTTTCATGGTCAACTTGCATCTAGGTTAGTATGTACTGCAGCTCATATTATATGAAATGCAAAGCTTTTGCAAAAGCCCTATATAAAAACATACAGGGCTAACAAGATTTTACAGGTCGTAGTGTTTGCTGTTGATCAAATTTTTCTACCCTTGTTTCTTTCATACCGCATGATGGGTTCGAAGGGCTTTGCTCTTCAGAGCGTTGAATACATTGCTTTATATTACTAACGCACTGCTCTACAACATCACTAATTTTTCCATCAGCATTTTTTTCCAATAGCCCATTAAATGTCTTTTCAACCTCTTCTTTCTTAGGACTATCTTTTGAGATGTTACAATATTCTAAGATCTCATCCAACTGAAGTTGTTTTGCTAATAGGAAGTCTTCTTGCTCTTGAACTTCCTTAGTTTTAGCTCTAGAGTAATGATTCCCTTCAAGATATATTGTTTCTTGCTCTTTACCACTCCATACACTACTTCGTTGATAATCTTTGTTTATAATTTTTGGATTAAGTGCACACGACTCTAATGGCTCTAGGTATATAATTTGACCATTATTGTTTTTGTAATAAGCTTCAATTTTGATATCAGCCAAAGACGCTAAAATAGAAATTTCATCAACGCGAACAAAGTAACCCTGTTGATTTATCTTGTTCAAGTATTCTCTGTAGAGAGTATTAGTATTGAAATCTGACTCTTTTCCTGGAAATACATCGTAAAATATCGATGATAATTTTTGTCCAAGAGCATATGGCATTTTTGGATCATCTAGTGACTTAAACTGACTTAAAAATTTGCACCACTCTTGACGCATCTCTTGGGCCTTATCAGCTCGATATACACCAGAACTACTTTCACCAAACACAGCATGGAAAAAGCAGTTACCATCTCCTACAGTATCACACTTAACTATCTTAAAATTGTTTTGTGTAGATTCTTCAAAGAAATTATCAGGGTAATGTTTACTACTTAAAGGAGCTATCCCTTGAAGATCTGGCGTATTTTCATCAGGGTTAATTTCTGATTGTTGTTCTTGTTTTTTCACACCTTGAACAACTTTTTCTTCTAAGCTAAAAATCTCATTCCAATTGTCGTATTTATCCTCTATTCCCCGCTTTCTACTTTCTTTTTTTGCTACATCAACTATGTCTTCTTTAGAAACGTCCTCTTTACCTTCAAATAACCCAGACAAAATTTTGAAGATTTCTATCAGATGAGTTTTTGTGTCGAAGTCTTTCTCTTTTTTAGTAACATTAGCTTCAACACTACGTAAATCACTCAATAGTTGTTGCCTTTTAGTCATGATCCTTACCTTAACACAAGCTATATACTACTATACTAACAAAATTGTTAATAAGTGACTAATTAAGTATAGCAAAAATTTTTAAATTATGCAAGAATTATAAATTTATATAGTGAATATGAGCTTTAACTGTGGCATAGTAGGACTACCAAACATAGGAAAATCAACCTTATTCAACGCGCTTACACAATCAAGTGCAGCCGAAGCTGCAAATTATCCTTTTTGTACAATCGAGCCAAATATTGGCAAAGTGCCAATAAGAGATCAACGCTTGAAACAAATCGCAGCAATTGCCGGCTCAGAGAAGGTAATTTACAACCAACTAGAGGTTGTAGACATTGCAGGCCTGGTAAAAGGTGCAAGCAAAGGTGAGGGGCTCGGTAATAAGTTTTTAAGTCATATCAGAGAAGTTGACGCCATCGTTCATCTGCTCAGATGCTTCACGGATGATGATATCAGCCACGTACACAGTAAGATAGACCCAATATCAGATGCTGAAGTGGTGGAAATGGAATTAGTCCTAGCTGATATTGATAGCATAGAAAAAAGGCTACCTCAGTTGGAAAAGAAAGCAAGGCAAGGTGATAAAGAGCTAAAGAGACAACTTGATTTAATGCAAGAAGTCTTAGCTACTTTAAAACTCGGTAAACCTGCAAGAAGCTTAGAACATATCGATAAAGATGAGATGAAGTTGCTTCAATTGCTGACAACAAAGCCCGTTATGTACGTCTGTAATGTTGAAGATACAAATATCACAACTGGCAATGAACTATCTAAAAAGGTAGAAAAGATGGCAGAAGAAAACAAAAGCAAGTTTTATTGTATCTCAGCAAAACTTGAAGCAGAGATTGCAAATCTTGAAGACGAAGAAGAAAAACAGAGTTTTTTATCAGAGTTTGGCTTGCAAGAGTCAGGACTCGATGGAGTAGCGCGTATTATGTATGAAGTGCTGAGTATGATAACTTTCTTTACTGTAGGGCCAAAAGAAGCACGTGCATGGCCAGTAAAGATAGGATCAACAGCTGATAAAGCAGCAGGTGTAATTCACACTGATTTTGAAAAAGGCTTTATAAAAGCAGAAACGATAAGTTTTGCAGACTATGTAAAATATGGAAGCGAATCAGCCTGCAAAGACGCAGGAAAAATTCGCTTCGAAGGCAGAGATTATATCGTGCAAGATGGCGACATAATGCACTTTAGGTTTAATGTGTAATTAACGATCCCATTCTCTATACTCTGAGTCTGATTTTTCTACAGATGATTTATCAAGTCTAGTTTTAGGAAGATAATGATCATATTCTCCCCCCATACACTCTGCTTCTAATTCCCCTTGTTTTTTAGGTAGTGAATCTAATAGACTAGATGGCATAGGTACAGCATCAAATGTTACAACAACTTCCTTTTTTTGTGATTGTACGCTCTTCTTCTCACATAGTACTTGTAAAGCTTCGCGTAAAACTTTACCTTCTATAAGCATATCCTTATTTTGCTCAGCTAGTTCTAAAATGTCCTTTGGTTCAACATTGCTACCATCAATAGTTGATTTTTTAATACTAATTTGACCAGAATTTATACTTAGAACAATAACACAGTTAAGGTCTTTTCCAGATTCATCTTGTATATCCCAACTAATTTCAATGTCACATATTGCAAATTCTGTAAAGGAGTAGTTCCTCTGTTGTTTCTCATTCTCCTCAATTGTTACTACTCTTTTGCCATTGCTGTATATTTTTACCCTTTTTACTTCGCTTTTTTTGTTGAATAAACTACTAGTTTCTAAGGTTTGCCCAGGTTTAACTTTAATATTAAGGTTCTGATAAATATTGCGGTTTTCTCCAGTATGAGGTCCATTGAAAAAAGCACCAGGAAAGTCATTGCTATTTAAAAACTCTTTCGCATCACGCTCTCCTTTGCTGATTCTATCTAAGTATATGTTCATTCTTTCTATGAACTTTTCCTTAGCTTGAACATTACATTTCTTACTGACTATATTGATTATCTTTTCCGATTGCTCCTTGTCCTGTAGCATGGAGATAAAAAGGAAAACATTTTTCTTTCTTCCGTAATACTTTGCTATTTTATCGAACGGATTTGCCTCTTTACCTTCGTTATAATTCATATCATATAAATGGTGGTTAAATGGCCCACCTGAGAAATCTAAACTATCAAAGTCTGACAGTACACTTTGTACCTCAGGATCGTCATCAAATTTATGCTTGTCCTGAAAAACTTCCTGTACAATTACCTTTTCTTAAGAACGTGATGAATCAAACATTATACCCCCTTACATTTCCAATATAAAGGTAGTATATTTAATGTTTATATTCTGTAAAGCTAAAATTTAGGTATGTCAACACTAAAAAAAATTAGCGTAAATTCTGTGTTGTTTGCAGCTTTATCAGCTTGTTAGGTAGAATTATTAAAGAGTTAGTTGAATAGATGTTATGACTAAATTTAACTCCATCCACAAGCTCTCCATTTGTTACACCGGTTGCAATGAACACTGATTCGCCTCTTGCCATATTTTTTATGGTGTAGATTTTTTCTGGGTCATCAATATTCAAACTTTTTGCTCTTTCTTTTAACTGATCCGTGTCAAATATTAACCTTCCCTCCATCTGTCCACCGATTGAGCTTAGCGCTGCAGCCGCAAGCACTCCTTCTGGCGCTCCTCCTGTTCCAATATACATGTTGTGATTGCCGTTGATTAGTGAGACTACAGCAGCAATATCACCATCATCTATTAGTTTAATTTTTGCTCCTAATTTCCTGATTTTCGCTATTAATTCATTATGCCTTTCACGTTTAAGTATAGTCACCACAAGATCACTTACTTTACATCCTTTCGCCTGAGCTAGATTGTCTAGATTCTTCTCAACACTATTTTTTAATGAAACTACACCTTCTGGAAGATTTTTTCCTACCGCTACCTTTTCCATATAAACATCAGGTGCGTGTAAAAAATTACCTTTTTTTGTTGCAGCAAGAACAGACATTGCTCCTTGTTTATAATGAGCGCAAATCGTAGTGCCCTCAAGTGGATCAACAGCAATGTCAATCTCAGGGCCACTTCCTGTGCCAACCTTCTCTCCGATATACAGCATCGGTGCTTTATCCCTCTCACCTTCACCAATTACGATTGTACCGTTTATTTCCATGGAGTTTAGCACCGTCCGCATTGCATCAACTGCAACCTGATCAGCCTTTTTTTCATCACCAAAGCCTACTGACTTATACGCAGCAAGCGCTGCAGCTTCCGTTACTTTAACTAACTTATAAGCTAAATCTTCCATCATCCGCTTGAGATAAAGCATTCAATATACATTATGCCGCTTGAAACTGCAATACATCTTGACTAATTACGGGAAAGTTGATATAATAAACTAACATATAGTAGTAGGTTTAGTTATGGCATATAGTGATGATGATGTTAGAGAGTTATATCGAAAGATAGCTACAATTATACAATATGATAATAAAGGAACCGCTAGTCTTAAAGACTTACTAAAAAAGTCAAAATGGGAAGAAGTTAATTTTCAAGGTAAATGTGAAGGGGACAATTCATTAGGAGACTTACTACTAAAACATGCAGCTGAAAATGGTAACTCACGTGTTAAGAGTTTTCTTCTTAACAACGGATTTACTCTTCCTCAACAAGAGCAAATAACTGCAGCGGTAAACGAGGAAGAGGAGCAAAAGACACCTGATGTAGAAGAAAATAAAGCAGAAACCAGCTTAGCAGATTCTAATAACCCCAGGGATATTGAATTTACTTTGTCATATGACAAAGTAAAGGAAATTGTAATTAACAACCCTAATATAACTGCCGAGGAGTTTGGTAAGGAGCTCAAAAGAATAGGGAAAACAGATGCAAAGATTTGTGATTTATTTATGGACGTTATCCGTTCAAGGGGAGCCGATATTTCAAACGATCGTGATACATTTCTAAAAACTATCGCATTGCTTGTGAAGTCAAACATTAAAATTGATATTGGAGATACTGCTTCTAATACTGTATTGGATTACGCTGTAGTAGGTAGACAACCTGACGTTATAAAGATGCTTTTGGGTAGTGATAAGTTTAATCCAGAAAAAAAATTGCATGCTTTGAATTCTGCTATTGCTCAAGGCAATGTTCAAGAGTTTGAGGTATTTTTAAATTATCTAAATCATGAAAGTATACTAGAGGTTCTTAATACATCTTATCGCAATGAAAGTACTGATATTATGAAGGTGCTTTTAGATAATAAGAGATTTACTGAAGAAGAAAAGGCTAATGCTCTGAGTGGCGCCTTCATAGATGGTGGTCTACCAAAGGTTAGGTTACTTTTAAAGTACATGACAGGTATACCAGCAAGTGGTATAAGAAGTCTTCTAGAAATAATCGAAGAAAGTAAGTCACCGTTTGAAGAAGAGCTTAAAATAAATTCTGAGTTTAAAGTGAACTTCAGCAATGCTGATCACTGTAAATACCTCTCAAATCGTGTAATAATTGCACTACTTAGATCAGCAATAAACAACATACCTGATGTAGAAGAAAATGGAGCGGAATCCAGCAGAAATGGTGGAAACAGCGTAGGTACTGGTCAAACTGCTGTGCTAGATAGTGATTCTACTGAAGATTTATGTGAGAAAATAGAGAGAACTATAGCATGTGCGATTTCTTATGGTGGTAAAGTTCCTGATCTTGGAAATTTGAAAAATAGATTAAAAGAAGACTTTAATCTTCAAGATAAAGGAAACGCATTACTAGAGCAGGCAGTTAAAAAGGAAAGGCTAAATGTTATAAAGTTTCTCTTAAGAAATGGAGTGACCATCATCAACACAACCGGTCAAGAAGAAAGTTATTACATCAGCAAAATTAAAGAGAACGAATCTATATTATGCTCTGTTGTTTCTTATACTAATGGTGATAATGATAAGATTCTAAGCACACTCCTACAAAATATTAATGCAAAGCAATCAAAACTGGATCATGAAAGTGCATTGTACAGATTATATCAACAACTAAAGGATGATGCGTTCTGCACTGCTTTTGAAAAACGTAACTCTGTAGCAGCGACAGTGCTAATACAGAGCGATCAAGAAAGAATTGCACCATGCGAATCAGCAACAAATAAGAGACAAGAAACATCTCATATAGAAACAAATAGTGCATCCAGCAACAGTAGAAATGCTGATAGTAGACCTACAGCAACATTGCCTCCAATCAGCACCAATGAAATACCTAAGTTGTTACTACACCAAACGTAGAAAAAGATAAACCAAAGCCCAGCGGAAATGTTGATAGTGAACCAGCGCCTCCCACACCAACAGAAGAAACAGATACAGGCTCAACTGCTGGGTTAAGTAGTGATAACGAAGCTAATGACTTCACAAATGCTCAATTTTCTCCACCAAATGAAAAAGAAACTAAATACAAAGAAAGCAAGGAGAATTTTCACACCTCATTAAGGAATGATGCCGTTGGAGTTTTTATTATAGTATCATTCATTGCTGTTACTGCGATGGTTCCATCTATAGTTGGTGCAGTAGTTTGTGGTATTGTAGCTACTTTAGCTCTAGTAGCTACTGGAATACACGTAAAAGATTCTACATTGCCAAGTTATAAAGAGATGGAAAAAAATAGAGTTGAACACGTAGCCAACTGTACAAAAGTTGTGATTTGAAAGACCAGGAAGACAGCGCGCATAACGCTGAAATCTAATTTATCTAACACACTTAGATTTAACGCTAAATTGCGCTGCTACTAATTTCGCAATCGGTACTCTATAGGGTGAGCATGAGACGTAATCAACCCCTGATTTAATGAGAAACTCTATAGATTTTGGATCTGCTCCGTGCTCTCCACATATACCAAGTTTTATTTCTTTTCGGGTTTTCCCGCCTCTTTCGATAGCTATCTTAATTAACTCCCCTACCCCTTCGATATCCAGCACTTCAAATGGATCGTTTTCGAATATGTTGTTTTCTTTATAGGAATCAAGAAAATTAACAGAATCATCTCTTGAGAGCCCCATGGTTGTTTGCGTTAAATCGTTAGTGCCAAAACTAAAAAATTCTGCGTGTTTTGCCAATTTATCGGCAATCAGTGCTGCTCGTGGCAGTTCTATCATTGTTCCGATTGAATAAGCCTTGTCTGATGTCATTCCAGCGATGACAGAGGATTCTTTCTTTATTAACTCGCATATCAGTACAAATTCTTTCTCATTCATGATAAGAGGAATCATAATTTCAGGCTTAATTTCTGCCTTTTTTTCTTTTCTTAGCTCATCTGCGGCGCTGAGTATTGCCCTAATCTGCATGCTATATATTTCAGGATGAGAAATGGCCAGTCTGCAACCTCGGTGACCAAGCATTGGATTTTTTTCTGACAACTGTGCTATTTTATTTTTTACTAATTCAACTGGCTTATTCAGTGATTTAGCGATTTTTTCTATGGTGGACTGATTGTCTGGTAAAAACTCATGCAGAGGTGGATCAAGCAAACGTATAGTAACCTCCCTGCCCTCCATAATAGAAAATATTTCTTTGAAATCAGACTTTTGCATTTCTTCTAATTTGCTCAGTGCACTCGCTCTTTCAATCTTGTCGTCAGCTATTATCAATTTTTGAATGAACTCTATCCTGTCACTAGCAAAAAACATATGCTCTGTGCGACATAATCCTATACCTTCCGCGCCGAATTCTTTGGCGATTTTTGCATCTTTTGGAGTATCAGCATTTGCTCTCACCTTGATCGTTTTAATTTCATCTATCCAGTTGATTATCGTTTTGAACTCTTGCGATAATTCAGGTGAAATTGTAGGAAGAATGCCCAGCATTACCTCACCCATCCCTCCGTTGATGGTAATTGGTTCTCCCTTATTTACTTTTGTATCTCCTGCAGAAAAGAAATTTCCATCTTTATCGATATAAAGTCCACTTACACTGCAAATGCACGGCTTACCCATTCCACGGGTTACAACAGCGGCATGTGAAGTCATTCCTCCTCGTGCCGTTATTATACCGCTTGCAGCATTCATCCCATTAATATCCTCAGGACTCGTCTCTGATCTTACTAAAATTACTTTTTTACCCTGCTCTGCAGCTTTTTCTGCATCATTTGCGCTGAACACTACATATCCTGAAGCCACACCTGGAGAAGCCGGCAGCCCCTTCCCTATTACTTTTTGATCACCCTTAACTTCAAGGACTGGATGCAGTAAGCCATCAAAAGTTTTTGGATCAATCCTTAGTATTCCTTCTTCTTTTGTAATTGTTCCTTCGTTTACCATATCAACTATTATGCGCACGGTAGCCTCGGCTGTACGTTTACCGGACCTAGTCTGCAAAATCCACAACTTGCCGTTCTGCACGGTAAATTCTATATCTTGCATGTCTTTATAGTGCCTTTCAAGCTTTTCACATACATCGCACAATTCTCGGTACACGCTTGGCATCAATTTCTCCATGGTATTTTCTTGCTCTCCGTCAACTGGCATAGGGGTGTAAATACCGGAGACCACGTCCTCACCTTGAGCATTGACCAAAAACTCACCAAAACACCTTTTCTCCCCAGTTGAAGGATTACGCGTAAATATCACACCGGTTGCAGAATCGTTGTTCAGATTACCAAAAACCATTGCCTGCACATTGACTGCAGTGCCAAGGGTTTCAGAAATGTTATTTATTTTTCTATAGGAAACAGCCCTGTCATTCTGCCAAGAAGCAAACACCGCATTTACTGAGCTGAGCAATTGTTCTTCAACGTTCTGCGGAAAATGTTTTGCAGTTTTTTCGTGTACTATCTTTTTGAAATCGTCAACGATCTTTCTTAAGACATCAACATCAAGATCAGCTAAACTTTTTGCACCATTTTTTTGTTGTTCATTATCAATAACGCTTTGAAACAGGTGATGGTCAAGCTGTAGCACAACGTTGGAATACATCGTAATAAAACGGCAGTAGCTATCATAGGCAAAACGTTCTCCACTTTTTTTTGCAAGCCCAACAACGGTTGCATCGTTTAAACCAACGTTTAGGATTGTATCAAGCATACCCGGCATTGAGCTCACACTACCAGAGCGTATTGAAACCAGTAAGGGATTATTTGAATCCCCGAATTTACAACCGATGTCATTTTCGAGCATCGCCAGGTATTTTTTGATTTCGTTACGCAGATCGTCAGGCAATCTATTACTCTGGTGATAGTTCTTGCAAACAGAAGTGGAGATTGTAAAACCAGGTGGAACAGGAATACCAACGTTGCACATTTCCGCTAAATTTGCCCCCTTTCCTCCCAGCAGATTTTTCATTCCTGCATTGCCTTCACATTTGTTCTGGCTAAAGTAATATATTAACTTTTCTTCCATTGTTTTTCCGGATTTTTACTAATAAACACATTATACGTATGATTCCAACAGGACTTGAAATCATAGGGTAATAAATTTTGCAAAATTTGGCAACAGCGTTTCTTATGGCAATAAGTAAAGTCAAACGATGAATTATTATCAATAAGAATATATAATATAGAGATATTTTAAAAATTTTTTTATGGCTTTTTCTAACTTGGAAAATGAGTATGTAGCTGAAGATATCAGCTACATGTTTTTAGTAGAAATGATTTTTGTAAAGCTATAAAAACAGGAATTTCAATATCTTATCTTGGATTATTCACTCTAGGGCTGAAGCCTTCAACTACACCTGGCTCATCTATCACCTTTAGTGGTTTACCAAGGCTATGCTCTATTTTTGTCTCAAATTTAAAGCCCAATTTTTCACAAGCTCTTTGAAAATACTCAACAATAATATCGAATAAATTCTTATCATCCACTTTGTAGTTTTTTAGCTTTCCAGGAATGGTAAGAGATACTTTACCTTCTTCATATGTCACATTTCCATCCTTACATTTCAGCTTAAACTCCACTGAATTGTGTAGATCGCATATAAAACCTTTATGGTCATCATGTATAACTTTATTTGTACTAAAATTGAATTTCAGACAATTAGGGTCATCACAACTCATATAAATCCTTTCTCTGAAGAAGAAATTTTGGACTTTTAAGGAACACGTGCCTAATGGTGCTTGATCCTGAAAAGAAAAGAATTCCATGTACCCAGACCTGTTATAATAAGTTATTAATTCTTCTATAATAGAGCTATTGGGAATTCTTTCACAAGCATTCCAAAATATTTCTGCAAAAACTGCTTTAAGAAATAGACGATAATTCCTTTTTCCATTTTTATCTTTTGGAATTAGATTTTCATGTTTTGAACACAACTCTTCAATAAACTCCTTAGTTATTTCTTGTCCGTTAACAATCAGCTTTGGTTCTTCTGTTTTAAGGTAATTATACGTTATGTTGTAAGAGCTATTCCAATCTTGCTTACTCTTTTCTTTTGCAGCTCTAAGATAAGAATACTCAGACTCCTCCGTTTGAGCTTTCAACGCACCAACTATTTCTTTCGACATATTATACCTCCACCATTAATATTATATGTATTAATTATAATATTTAATTTATTAAATTTTTATTACTCAAGACCTTCGCTTCCGTATTACTAAGCGAACCACCATAAGTAACTGCTTTTAGGTAAAATTTTCTTCCTGGCTGCATTTCAAAAGATATTATTGAATCATCAAGCAGAACAAATTTTTCACCTGCGGTGTGCTTGTACTCTTTAGTACCTTCTTGTCCTCTAGTTAGATTGTTAAGCTTATATTTATTTTTACCTATGAGCTCAGCACTTTGGAATTTTATTACCTCTTTTCCAACTAGTGCTAAATTTGAGGTTGTAATTGGGCTCGTGACCGACAGCTTACCAAAACGCGGCACTACTGTAATTCTCTCATTTATAGATCCCGTTACATATCCGTAAGTGGACTGCTTGTTTGTGCTTGCAATAGGTTTATAATCCTCATCATTGCATGAAACAAAGAGCGTCGCTCCTTTCCAGTTCTCTTCCTCGCTAGCTAAAGTAAAGCTTGCAATATTGCCTTTAACATACGGTAAATCGATCATTTCGACGACGGTTTTACTGATGTGAGAAGCAGGGTATTCTTTAAGCATAAGTGATCTTGTTGAAGGAAAAGAAAGTTTATATATAGAGCGGTCATAACCAACCCCAATTATTTGAATAGACATGCTTTCAAATTTTGTTTTTATAATTCTCATCGTATGCTTTTTCTCGCCATCTAAAATTGTTATGACATCGCTTGGCAAAAGCCATGCATATTTTATCGGCAGCTTAAAATTGTATATATTTCTCTCTTGCCACGAAGAATAAAGTAAAACTTCAGCTATATTTTGTGCCTCCCCTTCCTCCATAATTAGCGGTATTTCAACCGTTGCAGCAGCGCCCTGCTTTGGCAGTTCAGCATATTTCACATCAATTGGATAACCAAAATTGCGGTTAAAATAAACAACGTTGACCTTATTGTTCAAATCTAGCTGACTAGTGCTCACAAGTTGTATTGGCTTTGAGCTGTGATTAAAAACAATTTCATCAACTGGTATTTCAGTTGTAACTCCCCTGCCCTTTTGAGCAAATTTCAGCTTAGAATCCCGCTCAACAACATCAAAAAAATAGCAACTTTGTAGCATTTTAATAATTGAACGTATCGACTGTTGATCGTTTATTACATACCCAGACAACAATCCTTTAACGTCGCTTGTGTCAAACTGATCGCTTTTTAAATCCGCCTTTTGCAATAGATCAGACAAAACATCAGAAACATTAAGCCGTGAAATTTTTCCCTCAATCCAATGCCCTGTCTGCCAATTATGGCAGTCAGCCCACATATCACACAAATTGGGAAAATAAGGAAATGGCCTTGCATCCCATGCCCAGAGAAACATTTTTTCCACCATTTCTGAATTTTGCCACTTCCTTAGCGTTCCTTCGATTGCAGTTTTCTGCGCAAGAAAGCTCACTTCTCCGTTTGAATATCGCGGATATTTGCTCTCTATGCTATTTTTATCAACAAACACATTTGGCTCATTAGTGCAGCCGTTCATGCTGGGAAATCCATATTCGGTAAACCATATTTTTTTCATCTTTGGTTGCCATTTTGTTTTGCTGCCATCAGGATTTATGTGAGCTTCACACCACCATTTTTCTATGTTTTTCCACGCATATCTACTGTCGTTATACTTTATTTTCTCAGAGTCACTTTTTGAGTAATCATAGAAATAATCATACCCAACTCCACTGCTCCAACCATCGATTACATCTTCCGCGGAATAACCAAAAGGAGGCTCTGGGCCATCAGTTAGCGGAAAATAAGCATCTATGCCAACAACGTCGATGAACTGCGAAGACCAAAGTTCATCCATATTATACCAACCATCATATGAATGATATTCGCTCCAATCGGCAGCATAAGTTACGGTTACTTCCTTCCCAAGCTGAAGTTTTATCTGCTTTGCAAGTTTGACTAGCTCTGCCACTACAAGATAATTGCCTTGAGCATCTTTTACTCTGGTAAGCTGTGCAAATTCAGACCCGATGACAAACCCTTCCACTTTAGTCTGTTTAGCAATGCTCGCGTAATGTTCTATGAATTTGTTATACTGATCCTTAAAAAAATCACTTATATCTTCAGGAGTCCCGCTCAATTTTCCTCGCCACTCTTTGTTTTCTGTGTCGAGCAAGGGCATCGGATAGAGCATCACCTTATAACCTCTGCTGTGTAGCTCCTCTATATATCTAATCAATGCCGCATCACTAACTGTGCCGCCATATCTTGGATTGCCATTATCATCTTTTGAAATTAGCTGAGCATTATTTCTGGCTACACTTCCTACTTGCCAATCATCAGGCACTACTGCGGAATCATCTTGAAACTCAACTGCAGGGTATATTTTACAATCCTTAATATTCAGATTATTCATAAACCAATTAATTACCACCGACGCCCACTCAACATTTGGTAAACTCTCTTTTAATTGGTCCAAGGAAAGCATTGCATCGCTCTTTTTTGTATGATTATTATGATTTACCCTTTGTGCCGGTCCATATGGAATATATTGGCTACTGCTTATTCTTTCTCGTGCAATTTTCTTCTGTATTTTCCTATCATAAACAAACTCCCCTGAACCTGGTATGATATTGATATTCCGAATATTCTCTGCTACTGAAAATCCACTGGACTTCAGTGTAGTTTGCACCTCGAATGTAAACACCGGAACGCGATTGTTATAGTCCACTAGAGGAAAACTCTTGATGACTATATAAGATATTCCTCTGTAAGCTGGCACATTTTCCTCGCCTTTGATTGATGACATAAATGGATCAGGGTTTTGGTCTTCTGTACCACGGTAAAAAGTATAATCTATTTCATCAAAACTAAGTGACGTTGTATCCGCCCAGATTCTGTTTAACTTTTCCACTTCTCCTTTGCAGATTGCAATTGCAAGCGTTGCATAGTAGTTATACGCAGCATTCATACCTCTTTCGGTTTTATTTTTGGTAGTTATTACTTCCTCTTCGATTGGCTGTGCCCAAATAATATTTCCCGCAACTCGGGCAGTGCCATAGATAATTGGAATTGTTCTGCCGTAGGTTGAGGTTTGAACTTGCAGATTTTTCAGCCTCGCCCCATGTGTTATCTTTTGCTCGGCATCCAAACCAAAAATTGCATTATCGAACTGTGCACCAAGAAGAGCACCGAGTTCTGAACCGATAATCCGACCAATTGGACCAAAAATACTGCCAGCTTGACCTAAAATTGATGATAAAATTATTGTAGACATATAATCCTCCTTTTTGATGGATTTTTTGGAATTGTTGAGCCAGTGTCACACACATGAACATTGTAGTGCCAAAGTCATGAAAGTAGCCTATTTCTTGTCATCCAAGTACCTTCTTTTCTTGTCATCCCAGTACTCCTCTTTTGTCATTCCAGCGCGTGACGCTGGAATCTAGGTGAAAAAAGTGTAGATCCTAGTGTCAAGCACTAGAATGACGGGAGAAGGGACACTGGAATGACACCCTCCTACCCAATTCATAAATTACAACTAGCTATAAATATTTAAGAAATTCACCAAACGAAAAAAAAGCAAAAGAAGCCCTAGTCGGTATTTATTTTCAGTATTGGCGTTTTTATGCCTTAAACGCTGCAATTTAGCTGCTTTTAAACACAACTAGTCTAAGCTATAATATTTAAGAAATTTACCAGGCAGAAAAAAAAGACAATA